>JBAUEX010000398.1:0-35756 GCA_049678845.1 Candidatus Acidiferrales bacterium | reverse complement strand
GAAAACGCGCGTGCTGCTGGTGAGCGGGTCGAACATGTCGGGAAAGAGCACGCTGTTGCGCACCGTCGGAGTCAATTTGGTGCTGGCCATGGCGGGCGGGTCGATCCGCGGAAAGTCGCTGCAACTCTCGGCGCTGGCTCTGGGAACGAGAATTCGCAGCACGGATTCGCTGCAGGAAGGCCGGTCGAACTTCTACACGGAAATTCTTCGCATACGACAGATATTCACGCTGGCGGATGAAAAAATGACGCTGCTCTTTCTCTTCGATGAATTGCTCGAAGGGACGAATTCGCACGACCGGCAAATCGGCGCAGAGGCTCTGCTGCGTTCGCTCGTTGATCGCCAGGCGATCGGCATGGTTACGACGCACGATCTGGCGCTTACGGAAGTTACCGCGTCGCTCGAAGCCTCGATACGCAACGTTCACTTCGAGGATCAGATCGCGGGCGGCGAGATGAGTTTCGACTACAAGCTAAGAGACGGCGTGGTGCCGAGGAGCAACGCGCTGGAACTGATGCGTTGGATTGGATTAAAGGTCTGACAGGCTGAAACGGTCATTTTCGAGACGCGCGACGCGCGTAGCTTTTCAGCAGCTATCTTTTTCTGCGATTCTTCGCGCGGTTCCTGGCCGCACCATTCTTCCGCTTCTTCTTGCGGGCTGCCGGTTGCCTTTCGGCGGGCGGCTCCCAGAGTTCAATGCGGTTCCCTTCCGGGTCAGTGATCCAGGCGAAGCGGCCGTAGCTGTGATCCTCGCGAGCTTCGCTTGACGGACCGCGTAGAGGCCTAACAGCGCAACGAGCAGGACGTCAATGGCAACGTAAGGCAGAAAATCCTTCAGTCTCCCACGCACAATCTTGTGATTGAGCTTCGTCGCGTTAATTTTACGTTCCCGTTGCCGGCTTGGACTTTCAACTATCACCTGCCTCTAGAGAACTCCCTCGCTCCAATTCTCGAGGATGTGCTTGATCTTGCTCATGAATTGATGCGCGATCGCGCCATCAACGACGCGGTGGTCATAGCTCAGTGTGAGATACACCATCGAGCGAATCGCAATGGCGTCGTCAATCACCACCGGGCGCTTCTCGATTGTGCCCAGGCCGAGAATCGCCACGTTCGGCTGGCTGATCACCGGCAAGCCCATCAAGCCGCCAAACACTCCCGGATTCGTAATCGAGAACGTTCCTTCCTGCACTTCCTCGGGCTTGAGTTTTTTCGTGCGCGCGCGCTCGGCCAGATCATTGATGGCGCGCTGCAAGCCCAGGAAATTCTTCTCCTCGGCATTTTTGATCACCGGAACGATCAGTCCCCAGTCGAGCGCCACGGCGATGCCGATATTGCACTCGTGGTGAAAAACGATGTTCGTGCCGTCGACAGACGAGTTCACGGTGGGAAACGCATGTAGCGCTTCGACCGCGGCGCGGATGAAAAACGGCATAAATGTGAGCTTCGAGCCCGTGGCGCGCTCGAATTCGTCTTTCTTCTGACTGCGCAGCTTCACGATTCCCGTAACGTCAGCCTCATCGATCGAATAAACGTGCGGCGAAACACGCTTGGAGGCCACCATGTGCTCGGCGATTCTCTGGCGCATCACGGTCATGGGCTCAACCGAGTAATTGCCGAAATACATGCGCTCGCGCGGCACAGCAGATTCGAACGCCGAGTAAGTTTGCGCGCCCGTCGCCGCCGCTTGCGAAGGAGGAGGCGTCGATGGACGCGATGCTGCCGGAGAAGCATAGGCGGGTGTTTGTGCGCCCGGCCGGAATTGTGCGCCGCCGCCCTCGATGGCCGACAAAATGTCGCGTTTGCTGACGCGGCCGCCCGCGCCTGTGCCGGGGACTTGCGACAAATCGACGCTGTTTTCTTTAGCCAACCGCCGAACGAGCGGCGAGCTTCGGATTTTTTCACCTGCTGGGCGCTGCGGCGCAGCGGAAGTTGCCACCGCAGCCACAGACGATGGCCTCGCGCCAGTTTGCGCAGGAACGGGCGACGGAGCTGGTTTCACTGAATCTGCTTTTGCGGCTTCGGCCTTTGTGGGCGCCGATGCGGGCGAAGGCTTTTCGTCTCCACGCTTCGCTTCCGCGTTCACCTCGGCCTTCGCCTCTGCCTTTGCTGCTGGCTTCGCTTCCGCCTTTGCGGGGGCGGGAGCTGAGGTTGACGCAGCCGACGCCGCACCGGCGCCATCGGCATCAATCACGCCGACGACCGTTTGAATCGGCACTGTCTGGCCCTCGGAAACCTTGATCTCCTTCAGCACGCCCGCGGCTGGCGAGGGAATCTCCGCGTCCACTTTGTCGGTCGAAATCTCGAACAGCGGCTCGTCGCGCTCGACTTTCTCGCCCGGCTTCTTGAGCCATTTCGTCACTGTGCCTTCAAAAATGCTTTCCCCCATCTGGGGCATAATCACGTCAGTCGCCATTGGACATTTCTCCTTAAATATCGAAGCTCAAGCTGCCGTTAGGCATTGCTCATGCCATGTGCCCGCACGTCTCTAAGCCAGTAGAGTACGTCGCCGCCGTGATCGTAGCCGACACTCTTCACCTCGGCGACCACGCCCGCCTATGCGAGTTGGCTCGGTTGCCGTTTGTTGTGATACTCCCACGTCTCCATAAAATGCTCAAGAAAAACGCGGTCGGCAATCCTAATTTGCGATCCAACCCGAAAGTCCTCCTTATACGGAGCCATGGTCAATCCAAATTCAATATCGCGCGAGTTCGCGCGCTGTGGAAATCACGTCGTTCTTGTTGGGCAAAAAGCGCTCTTCGAGCGGCGGCGAAAACGGCACGGGCGTGTCCTTCGCCGTGACGCGGAGGACGGGCCCGTCCAAGTCCTCGAACGCGCCTTCGCACGCCATCGCGGCGATTTCCCCGGCGATGCCGCCGGTGCGCGTGTCTTCGTGAACGATCAGCAGCTTGCTCGTCTTTTTCACCGATTGCAAAATCGTTTCCTTGTCGAGAGGCAGGAGCGTGCGCAGATCGACGACTTCCGCCTCGATTCCTTCTTTCGCAAGTTCCTCGGCGGCCTCGAGCGACGTGTGCATCATCGCCGCGTAGGTGACGATCGTAAGGTCGCGTCCTTCGCGCCGCACGACCGCCTTGCCGATCGGCACGGTGTAATCCTCGGTCGGTAACTCTTCCTTGATCCGCCGGTACAAAAATTTGTGCTCGAAGAAAAGCACCGGATTGTTGTCGCGAATCGCCGATTTCAGCAAGCCTTTCGCGTCGTAGGCGGTCGAGGGATAAATCACTTTCAATCCGGGTGTATGCACGAAATACATTTCCGGATTTGCGGAGTGGAATGGGCCGCCGTGAACGCCTCCGCCGGAAGGTCCACGCATCACCATCGGAACGGGCGCGCCCCAGCGATAATGCGATTTCGCCGCGAAATTCGTGATCTGGTTGAAGCAGCACGCGATGAAATCGATGAACTGCAATTCGGCGATGGGACGCAAGCCCTGATAGCTCATGCCCACGGCCGCCCCGATGATGGCCGTCTCGCTGATGGGCGTGTCGATCACGCGCTCCCAGCCAAAACGTTCGAGCAAGCCGGCAGTCACCTTGAACGCGCCGCCGTAAACACCAATGTCTTCGCCGATGGCGACGACTGTGGGGTCGCGTTCCATCTCCTCGAAGATGGCCTGGCGAATTGCTTCGAGCATCGTGACCGGCGCCATAATTATTTTCTCCCCTCTTTGCCTTTCGGCCCTCGGCCAAAGGGAACGCGCGGTTCGGCGCTGGATTTTTCGGGTCGTCCGTTCGATTTCGGACCATTCGATTTCTGCCCGGATGATTGTTGCCCCGATCTTTGCTCCCCTTTTTGCCCCGGCCGGTGCCCGGAGTGCCGTTCGAAATTTCGCTGGGACTGCTGGGAGGATTGCGCCGCACCATTGGGCCTTCGCGCAGCGTGCTTTTGCGGTGCGGGCGCAATTGTCCTACCATCTCTTCCGCAGTTTGCGCCCGCGGCGGCGGATTGCTTCGCCATCGTTGAGGCCAGATCGAAGCCGCCGAAGTCGGCGACTTCCCATTCCGGCTTGACGTTCGATTTTGGCGGAGTCACTTCCGTTTTCGAGCGCTTCCAAACCGCTTCAACCGCGTGGCAGCCATCACAATAAACGCCCTGCTCGGCCAGTTCCGGCGGCGGAAGCGGCGACTTCTCCGCGAACTCGAGGTCCTCTTTCAATTCCCTGTCGATGCGGGCATCAAGATCCTTTTTCGTTTTTTCGTCCCAGATTTTATTTTCGCTGAGATATTTTTCGTAGCGCGCAATCGGGTCGCGCGCCTCCCAGTATTTGAACATCTCCCTGGGAACGTATTCGGCCGGATCGTGTTGCGCGTGGCCCTTCATGCGCATCGTTTTCGATTCGATCAGCACCGGCCCTTCGCCTTCGCGGCAGCGATCCACGGCCTCCTTCGCTGTCTGATACACGGCGACTACGTCGTTGCCGTCGACGATGGCGCTCGCGATTCCGTAGGCCTTCGCGCGATCCGCCAAGTCGTGAATCGGCACTTGCTTCGAAACGGGCGTTGAATAGGCCCATTGATTATTTTCGACAACCAGGACCAAAGGCGCGTGTTGCGTCGCCGCGAAGTTCATACCTTCGTGAAACGCTCCCGTGGACGTGGCGCCGTCGCCGACCCACGTCATGGCCACGATATTTTGGCCCAGGTAACGGCCACCAATGGCCACTCCGGCCATCACTGGAACCAGATCACCGAGCATGGAAATTGGCGACACGACATGGCGAACTTTGATGTCGCCGAAATGGCTGGTGCCGTCTTTGCCCATCGTAGGCGAATCGACGCGCGCCATGTATTGCATCAAGATGTCGCGAGGCTTGTAACCTTTGACCAGCAATCCGCCGACGTTGCGGATCATCGGCGCGATCCAGTCGCGCTTCTCAAGCGCGTACGCCGTGCCGACCGAAGTCGCTTCCTGGCCCAGATTCGAATACAGTCCGCCAACCACCACGTTCTGGCGAAACAAGCGCACGAGTTGCTCGTCGAGCATGCGATTGAGCTTCATGTAGTAATACAAATCGAGGTGCTGCTCCCGCCTGAGCGGATCACTCATTTTCTGCTCCCTGCGCGACGCCCCATTATCCTACGGCGAACCGATAAGTGAAACCGGCGAGTTGTACGAAAAGTTGTCCGGCAAGTTGTTCGAATGCCTGGCATGAATTTCATGCGATCGCGTGCGCGGCCGGCGTTTCACATTCCCGTAGTGCGTGCTCCAAATTTTCGCGCGAAACAGGCTTCATCTCGCGTCCGAAAACTTCCCCGAGATGCGCGACGATTCGCGGTGCGGCCTCTTCGCGAAGGACCACGCGTCCGAGCAGACGTTCCAGCGACGTCGCGCGCTTGTCCGCAATGCCGCACGGGACAATCAAATCGAAATAACGCAAAGCGGTCGACACATTGTACGCGAATCCGTGCGATGTGACCCAGCGGCTCAAATGCACGCCAATGGCCGCGAGTTTTTCCGAGGCGGTGTAATTTGCGGTATGGTTGCTGGCCCCAGCGGCCTTGTCTACCCACACGCCGGTCATTCCGGTTTTGCGACCCGCGACAATGCCGAACTCCGCCGTCGCACGAATCATGGCTTCCTCGAGCTGACGCACATACCACGCAACATCGCGGCGGATGGCCGCTAGATTCAGAATTGGATAGCCAACGATTTGGCCCGGTCCGTGATAGGTGACGTCTCCACCACGATCGCTGGGAAGAAATTCAACGCCCATCTGCCTGAGCAAATGCGATGACGCCAGCAGGTGTTCTTGCTTGCCACTGCGGCCCAGCGTGATGACGTGCGGATGCTCGCACAACAGCAGCACATCGGGCACAGCGCCGCGTTTGCGCGCTGCGACGAGCTGCCGCTGCAAATCGAATGCGGGCTGATAGGCGATGAGCCCGAGATCAATCACCCAGCAGCATATGTTTTCGCTTATATTCAACGACTTCGCTTCCCTTTTCGCTTCTTCCCGCCGTTACGCGTTGATCGTCAGGCCCATGACGGAATTGAATCCGTCGCCCATCGCTTCCCAAACTGTGGGATGCGCGTGGATCATGGCCATCATGTCGTCGACGGTGCCCTCGAGCTGCAACGCGGTTGTCGCCTCGGCGATAATTTCAGTCGAAAGCGAGCCGATTGAGTGAACCCCGAGTACTTCGTTGTACTTCTCGTCGGAAACGACCTTGATGAAGCCTTCATGATATCCGAGAATCGACGACTTGCTGTTGCCGGCGAACGGAAACTTCCCCGTCTTCACTTTGTGACCAGCGTCGCGCGCCTGCCGTTCCGTCAGGCCGATTGAGCCGATCTGTGGCTCGCAGAACGTGCAATTCGGGCACCGGTTGCGGTCGAAAGGCTGCATGGTTTTCCCCGCCATGCGCCCGACGGCAATGATTCCTTCCATCGACGCCGCATGCGCAAGCTGCGGCTGGCCCGCGACGATGTCGCCAATGGCGTAAAGATGCGGCTCGGCTGTCTCCATAAACGGCGTAGTGTGGATAAAGCCGCGTTCGATCTTAGCCTTCGTTTTTTCGATGCCCACATGTTCCGTCATGGGACGGCGGCCAACGGCAACAAGAACTCTTTCGGCCGAAATGGTTTGAGAGTTGCCGGACTTGTCCTTGAACGTAACGCTCGCGCCGTGCGCATCTTTTTTCACCGACTGAACAGCTGCTTCGAGCTCGAAGCGAATGCCCTTTTTTCGGAAAGCTTTGCCCAGCTCGGCCGAAATTTCCTCGTCTTCCAGAGGTACAAGTCGCGGCAGCATTTCCAGGATCGTCACATCGCTTCCAAAGCTCTTGTAAATCGACGCGAATTCGACTCCCACTGCGCCTGCGCCCACGACGACCAGAGATTTCGGTATGGTCGGCATGTCGAGCATGCCGCGATTGTCCATAATCACTTTGTTGTCGATTTCGACGCCGGGCAGCGACCGCGCATCCGACCCCGTCGCGAGCATGATATTCGTAGCTTCGATTTCCGTTTTCTTCCCGCCATTTTCGGCGGAAATGCGGCCGGGTCCAACAATGCGTCCCCAGCCTTGTATTGACTCCACTTTATTTTTCTTGAACAGAAACTCGATGCCCTTGGCGTGCTTGTTGACGATCTTCGTCTTGCGCTCGATCATCGCAGGCCAATTCACTTTCACGTCTTTGACTTCGAAGCCAAATTCCGCGGCGCGCTTGAAGTTGTCGTAAATCTCCGCGTGGTGCAGCAGAACTTTCGTGGGAATACAGCCGACGTGCAGGCACGTTCCGCCCAGAAATGGATCCTTCTCGATCACCACCGTCTTCAAGCCCCACTGGCCGGCGCGAATCGCCGCCACGTAGCCGCCTGGGCCGCTTCCAATAATGGCTAAATCGTATTTGGCCAAACTTATCCTCCCTGCGGGCATCAGGCCCGCGCGCGCTGTTTTGGTAAGAAGGGATGCTTGAAACCTGCGGGACACAGCGCCGCATGATTCGACCCGCGCAAATTGTCGATTCTATCAGCCGCGCACAAGCGCCGCAACCGCGCAAACGTTTATCGCGGCAGCCGGAGTTAAAAATACAAATCTCTCAAGGGAGAGTTCGCGTATGCGGCGTTGCCGCACAGTTCCTCTCCGGCCCGTTGCGTTTAGACGGCTGCATTCCCGCTTATAGATGCGACGGCTGGCCGCGCGGACTCACCTCCGCGCACACGCGCGCGAGGATGCCTCTAGGCTCACGGAAGGCGGAGCGCAACCGTTTCAAACACGGCGTCATCTAAGGAACGCCCCTGCACGCAGAGCGGCTGGAATTTGACACGCTGGAAGAACACCGGTACAATCACTTGATTTATTCGAGGGCAAATAGCCCTCTGAGGGCCTGAACTGTGGACAAGAAGCGCCTGGATTACTACAAGAAGAAGCTGCTAACACGCCGCGAAGAACTGCTCAATACAATCGCACGCACCGGACAGGAAGGCCGCGAGGCGGATGAGGATCCCACGGTGGACCTTGCCGATAAGGCCGCGAACTCTTACACAAAGGAATTCCTCTTCGGCCAGACGCACAATGACCGTGCACTGCTGCAACTGGTCGACGACGCCATCGCTCGCATTCGCGCAGGAACTTTCGGAATGTGTACTCAATGCCAGGCAGAACTTCAGCAGAAGCGTCTAGAAGCCGTGCCGTGGACTCGCTACTGCATCGTCTGCCAGGAAAAACAAGAACAAGGACTGCTGTAACCGCCGCGTTTTCACTTGAATCCGAGATTCCTCATCATCCCTGGTCGTTGCGTGAACAATAGCTTTGCGCCAGCGGGTCGCGAGCAGCTCCAGCCTATAGCTTTCTTCCTCCTTCCCCATCTTCGAAATCGTATAGATTTGAACCGTTCCTTCCCGGAAAATAGACGTTGTGATTTTGCGCGAAAACCTCGAAGCGCTTACGTCGGTGCCGTTCCCCGCACAACAACCAAATATCGCGTGCAATCGGGTTGCTGCAATAAGAAACATTGACGCGGCTGGGAGCCTGGTTCGCGGCCCGGCTGGAGCAAACAGTCCGCGCCGCGCCGGAATGGTTCCCGGCGGATGTCGCGGTTCCCGTTCCGCTCCATCCAGCGCGGCAGCGCGAGCACGGATACAAACAGCCAGAACTGATGGCGCGTCCGCTGGCTCGGAAACTGGAAATGCCCCTCGGCGCGCACCGGCTGGTACGAACGAAACCGCGCCCGCCGCGGCTGCTGCTCTCGCGTCGCGAACGTTGGCAGACGGTGCGTAGCGCTTACGAAATTCGAAAAGACACGCAAGTTGACAACCTCCGCGTCTTGCTGATAGATCATGTATTTACGACGGGCGCGACTCTTGACGCGTGCGCGCGGGCTTTGAAGCAGGCGGGCGCGAAAAGCGTGGTGGGAATTACCGTCGCGAAGGTGCTTTCGCGCGGCAGGGCCTTCTCCGGCAGGCCGGCCGAATTAAACAAGAACCAGACGCCCGTCGGGAGCATCTAAAGTGCCGGAAGCGAGAGACAGTTCGAACTGAAAATGGACTACCGCTCCAAATCGAAGAACGTGCTCCGGCCTCGGCCGAAGATTTCGATCTCGGCGAGCCATGCAGCGGCCGCGTTGACCAACCGGGATGCAACTCCGCGGCGTCCAGCGCTGATGCAGGCCCCGGTGCTTGTCCTCAATGCTACATTCGAGCCCATCAACGTTACAGCGGTACGGCGGGCGCTGGTATTGATGCTCAAGGGCGTTGCCCAAGCCGAGGAAACGCAGACCACTGAAGTTCATTCGACCAGCAAGTCCGTCTCCGTGCCTTCCGTAATCCGGCTCCTCAGCTATCGACACATTCCGCAGCAGAGCCGCGCGCTTTCGCGAAAGAACATCCTTCTGCGCGACCGCAATACATGCCAGTTTTGCGGCCAGATGTTGTCGGCCTCCGATTTGACTCTGGATCACGTGATGCCCCGCTCGCGAGGAGGGCGCTCATCCTGGGAAAATTTGGTGGCGTGCTGCTACCAGTGCAACAACCGCAAGGGCGACCGCACCCCGGAAGAAGCCGGCTTGACTTTGGCGCGCCGGCCACGTCCATTCACTTTGCACACTTCGCGGCAACTAATGCGCCTCATCGGGCATAAAGACGAGAAGTGGCGTAAGTACCTTTTCTACTGAGAATTCCCTTTGATTTCACATCCCGCCTACAGAATTCTCCCGACCATGCGTGTACGGACTTTCGCGCTTTCGAGCAACCTTTCAAGAAAATCAGCATCTATTTAGGTAAATCACTTCTAGGACACACCCCGGGAAGTGGCTTAGGGCAACCTAAGGCGCTTCCCTAATTTTTTGCGCTCACAACTTCGAAAAAAAACGATTGCCGGAAAACAACGCGGACACCGCGCCGCCAATTTTCACGCAGACCGAAGCGGCTCATTTGCAAATTAGGAAGAAGGTAACGCGCAAGGCCTTCGGTAGCGGGGTGAAAGCGAAGACTCGGAGCAACCAGCCACACAAGCGGTGGATCGGACTGAAACTCGACTCCCGGGAAATAGCCGTAACTCTGAAAATCTCCTTCGACGAGATGGCGGCGAACGCGCAGCCATCCATGGAAGGGACGGAAAAAATCCGCACCGCGCGAACGCAAATGATTGTTAATGATTATTCGAGATCGAGGCCGCTCAGATGGATCGCCGGAAATTTGTGATCCCAGCCATCTGGCAGCGTCTCAAATCCGATCTGGAAATCGCGCGTTTCGCCACTTTCCAGTGGCCGCGTGCCGTTACCAACGATCCGCCGTGTTTCATGTAGCACGACTTTGTGCGCGGGATTGTAGAACTCAATCGTGACGTCGGCGGCGCGAATCGTGCGCGTGCCTTTGTTCGAGATGTCGCCATTCAAGTACGTCACTTTCTGGTGCAGCATGTTCTCGAAGGCCGACATTTCCAGATTTTCAAAATCAACGTTCGCGACATACGCCTGTTCCGCGACGCCAAACGCGAGCGGCTGCTCCGCCACGGGTTTCGACTGGCTTGAGAAGCGCATGGCAAAATAGAAGCCGCCGAAGATGAGCAAAACGATGACCAGCCCCACTGCGAAGGAAACACCGAGCCGGCTTTTGTCTTCCTGTTCCAACGAGTCCTCTCCGTCAAACGACCGCATCTGTGGCAAAAAAATCGTTCTAGCGGCCGAACGAAAGCCTCAAAATTAGCTGCTCGGGCAGCCCGGCCTTCTCCATCCGCTGCTGCACGGATTCTACTTCATAGGGCACGCGCCAAAATTCGACTTCGCGGCGCTCTATATCCGCGACAGCGAATCCAGCGCGCGGATCGCCGTCCCGCGGTTGGCCGACCGAGCCAGGATTCAGCAGATAGCTCGTCCCTTCTTTCAACTCCAGTTTCGCGAATGCCTCGCCATCGGCCGGCTTGAAACGCAGCACATGGATTGAGTTGTCTTCGGCGAGCGAAAATCCGCCCTGTAAATGCGTGTGGCCGAAAAAAGTTAGCGGCGAAGGGGCCTCAAGCAAGGAATCGAGCGCCTGCGCCGGCGCGACAACATATTCATCTTCATCACGCAGCGCGCCATGGACCAGTGAAAAACCGTCTATCGAAACGGGACCGACCGGAAGTTTTTCGATGTACTCGCGATTTTCCGGACGAAGTTGCTCGCGTGTCCACAGGACAGCGGCGCGTGCGATGGGATTGAAATCATCGGCGCTGGTGAGGCCGCAGGCGACCTTGTCGTGATTGCCGCGAATCGTCACCGTAGCCAATTCGCGTATGCGGTCGACGACTTCGTTGGGATCAGGACCGTAACCCACAATATCGCCCAGGCACACGGCCTTGTCCCATTTTCCTTGCGAAGCGGCCAATGAGGCTTCGAGCGCCGTCAGATTTGCGTGAATGTCGCTGAGAATCAGAAAACGCATCTGCCCGCGCGCTCCCGAATGACGCAGGGATTATAGACGATGCCCCTGCACGTTGCACCAGCCGGATCATCATCAATTGGATTCCGGCTGCCCGCACTATCGAATCCACATGCAGTCGCCATAGCTATAAAAACGATACTGTGCCTCGACGGCGTGCCGGTAGGCTCGCAGTATATTTTCGCGGCCTGCAAACCCCGCAACCAAAGCGAGCAAGCTCGAGCGCGGCAAATGAAAATTTGTAAGCAATTGGTCGACAACGCGAAATGGCTTGCCGGGAAACAAGAAAATCTCGGCTTCGGCACGGCCCGTGGCAATCGTCAACTTTTCTTCTGCCTCCACGCCGGTATCCGCGCCCTGCTTCCTGTCATGTGTGGCCGCGAATTTCTTCGCTGCGTCTTCGAGGGCGCGAACAACCGTCGTTCCGACGGCGAGCACAGGTCTGTGTTCGGCGTGAGCCCGTGCGATGGCTTCCGCCGCGTTCGTCGGAATTTCGTACGACTCAGTATGGATGTGATGGTCTTCGAGACGCTCGGTGCGCACGGGCTCAAATGTCCCCAAGCCCACATCGAGCGTGATCTCGATCACTTCCAACCCGCGCTGCCGAACACGCGCAAGAATCTCCGGAGTAAAGTGCAAACCTGCCGTCGGGGCGGCAACCGCCGTTCCGCACCGCGCAAAAACAGTCTGATAGCGCTCGCGATCGATTGGCGAGTCTTCGCGCTTGATGTAGGGAGGAAGCGGAATATGTCCCAATCGTTCGATCGTCTCGTTCAGACGATCGCGAGTCGGGCCTGCGAATTTCAACCGACGTAATCCGAAGCCGGCTCGGCTGACGACTTCAGCTTGCAGTTCGCCGTCGCCGAAAACAATCGTCTCGCCGACAGGGATTTTCCGGCCGGGGCGCACCAGCGCTTCCCACTCGTTCCCTCGGCAAGCCCGCAGCAGCAGGACTTCCACCGCAGCGCTTAAGTGCTCCTCGCGAATTGGGCTGTTCCTCCCAATGGGCTGCGCGCGCACGCCTTGGCGATGTCCCCAGAGCCGCGCAGGAAGGACGCGGGCGTTATTCATAACGATAAGCTCATCGCCACGGAGGATGTCGGGAAACGCGCGGAACTGCCTGTCCTCCCAAGTGCCGGAACGCCGGCCGAGCAGCAGCATGCGCGAGGCGTCGCGCTCCTCGAGCGGCCATTGCGCGATGCGCTCCGCCGGCAAATCGTAATCGAAATCGCTCAGGTTCAATCGCTCGTTTCTCCCATGACGCGCAACCAACCAGAAGTATTGTCAAGATATTGGCGCGCCGCGGCAAATTATGCTATGACAGCAATCAAGTTCCACCGGCCGCACCGGTCTTCGGTCTGGCAAATTGCATCCGTAAACGGCCGCGCGAATCCATTGTAACGAAGAACTCGTTCGAAACTCAGCGGTGAGGAAGGCGATGGCCGAGGGCCAGGTCAGCATCAGCCAGCGAGGCGCCGAGCGTCTGCGCTCTGGCCATTTATGGGTCTACCGCAGCGACGTTCGCAGCGCGGAGGCCGAGAGCGGCGACATTGTTCGCGTCAAAGACGAGCGCGGCAATTTCGTGGGCCGCGCCTTCTTCAGCAGCCGGTCGCAAATCACGGTTCGCTTGCTGACGCGCGAGGAGGTACCCGTCGATCGCGACTTTTTCAAGGCACGCATTCAGGCCGCCGCTGCATATCGCAAAATCGTGGTCGAGGACGCGGAAGCCTTCCGCCTGGTTTACAGCGAAGCCGACTTGCTGCCCTCGCTGATCGTTGACCGCTACGCTGACTGGCTCGTCATTCAAACCCTTAGCCAGGGAACGGAACGGCGCAAGGAAGAATTCGTCTCGATCCTGACTGAGCTCTTTTCCCCGCGCGGCATTCTCGAACGCAACGATCCCCGCGTTCGCGAACTCGAAGGACTGGAACGCAAAGTTTCGCTCCTCTATGGCGAAGTTCCCGAAGAAGTCATCGCTTCGCGAAATGGCATACGCTTCGTGCACGATTTGTACAAGGGCCAAAAAACAGGCGGCTTTCTCGACCAGCGCGAGAACCAGCGGGCGGCCTCCGCTTATGCATCTGGCGAAGTACTAGATTGCTTCACGTATCACGGCGGTTTTGCCTTAACGCTGGCGGCGCGCGCAACCCAAATCGAAGCGATTGACCTTTCCGGTTCCGCCATTGAAATCGCGCGCCGTAATCAGGAACTGAACAGCGTTACCAACACCAGTTTTCGCGAAGCCAATTCTTTCGACGTCCTAAAAGCCTACGACGACGACGGCCGTCGGTTCGACGCGATTATTCTCGACCCGCCGGCTTTCGCCAAGAATCGTGACAGCGTGACCGCCGCCCTCCGCGGATACAAAGAAATCAATCTGAGGGCACTCAAGCTCCTGAAAACGGGGGGATTCCTGATCACTTCATCCTGCTCTTATCACATCCCCGAGCCGCTGTTCCTCCAAGTCGTAGCCGAAGCCGCCAACGACGTTCGCCGAACTGTACAGGTTGTAGAGCGCAGAACGCAGTCAAGGGACCATCCAATTTTGTTGACCATGCCGGAAACGCACTACCTCAAGTGCCTGATTCTTAGGGTTATATAGGAACATGCAGCCGTAATACGTGAAGCGTCATTTGTGCGATAAAATACTTGACATGCATACGCTAAGATTATATAACTCTATTGCAGTGATACTACAAGGAGGCCACAACATGCACAGTATCAATCGTTGGGAACCTTTCCGGAACGTCTCTTCTCTGCAAGAACAGGTGAATCGGCTTTTCGAGGGCACTTTCTCGCGTAAGGGCGATGACTCCACATTGACGGCCTGGGCGCCGGCAGTGGACGTCTACGAGACTGAAAACGAGCTTGTGATCAAGGCGGATTTGCCGGATATCAGCGAGAAGGATCTGGACGTGCGCGTCGAGAACAACATGCTCACGGTCCGCGGCGAGCGGAAATTTGAGCAGCAAGTGAAGGAAGACAGTTACCTCCGCATGGAGCGCGCGTATGGTTCATTCAGCCGCAGCTTCTCGCTGCCGAATACCGTCAACTCCGAAGCGATCCAGGCAGAATACAAGAATGGCGTCCTGACCGTCACATTGCCGAAGCGGGCGGAATCCAAGCCGAAGCAGGTGAAGATCAACGTCACAAACGGAAAGAACTAACTCCTCGTCGGGTGACCCGGGGGGCCGGAGCATTTCGGCCCTCTGGCGTCGCCCGGACGGGATTAAAATAGATCACGACCTAGGATGTTTAGGAGCAAGGACGAATCATGCTGCGCTACGACAAGTTGACGGTGAAAGCCCAGGAGGCCCTGCAAGCCGCGCAGGAAATTGCCGCGTCCGCAAATCAACAGCAGATTGAGCCGCTGCATCTGCTCGCCGCTCTGCTCGCGCAAAGCGAAGGCGTCGTGGCGCCTCTGCTCGCCAAGTTGGGAGCTGCGCCCGAAGCGCTCGTCGCCGAGGTGCACCGCGAAATCGAGCGTCTCCCGAAAATATCCGGCGCCGCGCAACAATACATGAGCCCGGCGTCAAATGACGCTTTGAGCCGCGCCTTCGATGAAGCTGCCCGCTTCAAAGACCAGTACGTTTCCACGGAACATATCCTGCTCACCGTCGCACAACTGGACCGCGATCCGGCAGGCATGCTGCTCGCGCGTAACGGCGCCAGTCACGACGCCATTCTTCAGGCGCTTGTGAGCGTGCGCGGCAGCCATCGCGTCACCAGTCAAAATCCGGAAACCACCTATCGCGCCCTGGAACAATACGGCCGCGACCTCACGGAACTCGCGCGCCGCGGCAAACTCGATCCTGTCATCGGCCGCGATGAAGAAATTCGCCGCGTCATGCAGATTCTCGCGCGCCGCACGAAGAACAACCCCGTGCTGATCGGCGAACCCGGCGTGGGCAAAACCGCCGTTGTCGAGGGCCTGGCGCAGAGGATTATCGCCGGAGACGTCCCGGAGGTCTTGAAGCCGAAAAGAATTGTCGCGCTCGATTTGGCGGCGCTGGTCGCCGGCGCGAAATATCGCGGCGAATTCGAAGATCGCCTGAAGGCTGTTCTGAAAGAAGTGACCGAATCGGACGGCCAGGTGATTCTGTTCATCGACGAATTGCATACCGTGGTCGGCGCGGGTTCGGCGGAAGGCTCGATGGATGCCTCGAATATGTTGAAGCCGGCGCTGGCGCGAGGCGAACTGCGCGCCATTGGCGCAACCACGATCAACGAATATCGCAAGTACATCGAAAAAGATCCCGCGCTCGAACGGCGCTTCCAGCCTGTGATGATTCCCGAGCCTTCCGTCGAGGACACCATTGCCATTCTGCGCGGCTTGAAAGAGCGCTACGAAGTCCATCACGGCGTGCGCATTCAGGATGCGGCCATTGTCGCCGCCGCCATGCTCTCGCAACGCTATATCTCTGACCGTTTCCTCCCTGACAAGGCAATCGACCTTATTGATGAAGCCGCGGCCGGCCTGCGCATGGAATTGGACTCCATGCCCTCGGAAATTGACGAAATCGAGCGCCGCATTATGCAGCTTGAAATCGAGCGCCAGGCGCTGTCGAAGGAATCCGACGCGCATTCGCGCGAGCGGTTAAAGGAAATCGAAAAAGAACTCTCGGCGCTGCGCGAAAAATCCAACGGACTAAAAGCTCAGTGGCAAGTCGAGAAGGAAGCCATTGGCCGCATCCGAAGAATCAAAAGCGAGATTGACCAACTCAAAACCGAAGAGCAGCGCATGGAACGCGCCGGCGAGCTCGCGAAAGTCGCGGAGATTCGCTACGGCAAATTGGCCGCGGCGGAGCGAGAATTGCAAAAAGCGCAGGACGCGCTCACCCAGCGGCAAAAGGGCGGCCGCGCGATGCTCAAGGAAGAAGTGGGCGAGGAAGACATCGCGCGCATCGTCGCCAAGTGGACCGGCATCCCCGTTGGGCGGCTGCTGGAAGGCGAAGTACAGAAGCTCGTGCACATGGAAGAGCGCCTGCGGCAACGCGTCGTTGGCCAGGATGACGCTCTCTCACGAGTTGCGAATGCCGTGCGACGCAGCCGCTCCGGCCTGGCCGACCCGCGCCGTCCGATTGGCTCGTTTCTGTTCCTGGGACCCACCGGAGTGGGGAAAACAGAGCTGGCGCGCGCTCTCGCTGAATTCCTGTTCGACGACGAGCGCGCCATGATCCGCCTCGACATGTCCGAATACATGGAGAAGCATTCCGTCGCGCGAATGATTGGCGCGCCTCCGGGCTACGTGGGATATGAAGAGGGCGGCCAGCTCACCGAGCAGGTCCGGCGGCATCCTTATTCCGTTGTACTCCTCGACGAAATTGAAAAAGCGCATCCGGACGCCTTCAACGTCCTCCTTCAGATTCTCGAAGATGGACGCCTCACCGATGGCAAAGGCCGCACGGTCGATTTCCGCAACACGGTGATTGTGATGACCTCGAACGTAGGCTCGCACGCGATTTTCGAGCTGGCCGCAACCGATCCGAAGCGCGCACGCACCGAGGCCATGGAGGCTTTGCGGCAAACCTTCCGGCCGGAATTTTTGAACCGCGTCGACGACATCGTGCTCTTCCTGCCTCTTGGCAAAGAACAGCTTCAGCACATCGTGGACATGCAACTGGCGCACCTGTCAAAATTGCTCGAAGGCAAGCATGTCACGTTGAAGATGACGCCCGCGGCGCGCGAACGCCTGCTGCGCGAAGGCTACGATCCGGCATATGGCGCGCGGCCGTTGCGTCGTGCGATTCAGCGGATGATTCAGGATCCTCTTGCACTCGAAAGTCTCGATGGGAAGATCCTGCCTGGTGATGAAGTGCTTGTCGACGCGGACGCAAAAACGGGCGAGATGCGTTTCAAGCGCGAGAAAACCAAGTCGAGCGCGGCGCGCTAAGCATCCAATAACGGAACGCAAACTGGCGGGCCAAATTATCGCGGAGAACAAATGAAGACCATCAAGACCACGCTGTTGCTGACCGCTCTCACTCTGCTCCTGATACTCGGCGGACGCGCCATTGGCGGGCCCGGCGGTATGACCATCGGCCTGGTTATCGCCGTGGTGATGAACGGCGTTTCCTACTTCTTCTCGGACAAAATCGCTCTGCGCTCCGCCGGAGCCCAGCCCGTCACGCGCGAGCAGGCTCCGCGCCTTTATGCCGTAATGGAAAGCCTGGCCGGCAAAGCAGGCTTGCCCATGCCGAAGCTTTACATCAGCCAGCAAGCAGCGCCGAATGCCTTTGCTACCGGCCGCAATCCGCACCATGCGGCTGTGTGCGTCACTGCCGGGTTGATGCAGTTGATGGACGACGAAGAGCTCGAAGGAGTGATTGCCCACGAACTGTCGCATGTCCGCAACTATGACATTCTGACTTCGTCGATTGCCGCCACGCTGGCTGGCGCCGTCACTTGGGTGGCGGAAATGGGCCGCTGGGGAATGATTTTCGGCGGCTTTGGAGGCGGGCGTGATGGTGAAGGCGAAGGCAATGCGATCACTGCGATCTTGATGCTGATCCTGGCGCCCATCGCCGCCCTGCTGCTGCAGCTCGGAATTTCCCGCCAGCGCGAATATCAAGCCGACGCTTCCGGGGTGCGAATGATCGGTCATCAGTATGGCCTGATTCGCGCGCTCCAGAAGCTTGAGGCTTACAATCAGAAAATCCCCATGCAAATTTCCCAATCAACCTCAGCGCTTTGCATCGTTGCCCCGCTGCAGGCTCGCCGAATGCTCGCGGGCCTTTTCAGCACCCACCCCCCGCTCGACGACCGCATCGAAGTCCTGAAGAACATGCAAATCACCCGCTGAGACTCGTTGCCACATTTCTCAGAAAATGGCCCGCTCTAGTACACGTGCGGCCTCAATGCAGAAACAACAGATAGATGTAAAATTTGCAGGGCGTAAGGAGATTCCTGTACCCCTGTTCCGAGGGCCAGTGTCTCTTAACCTACTTCTATTGAATGACATAACCAAGGACCTACGGTGAGAAGGAGATTGGCGATACCCGTGCTCTTTATGCTCCCGGCAGGGGGAATTCAAGTTTCAAGGAGCAATTCGATGATCGAAGAGCGTGAGGTTGTTGTGCCGCAAGAAGCGGCGACTCCCCGGTGGGTAGGAATTGGTGTAGTAGTGCTGGCGATCGTTTCACTGGTGGCGCTTGGTATCGGCTGGAGCGCTGAGAATGCTTCGAAGAGCACTCAGCAGGCCCTTACCGCGCAGGTGCAGGCGGACAAGCAGGCGCAAACTGTTCTTGAACAGCGCTTGCAGCAGTCTGCAGAAGCTCAAGCGCAAGTGCAGGGCGAGGTGACCGTCATTACGAATCGCCTGAAACTGACTCAAAGCGAGCTCGCCAATGCCCGGTACCAGGCCAAGAAGATCAAGGACATGGACGCCAAGCAGTTTGCCGCGTTCCAACAGCAACAAGACCAGGTGAACACGCAACTAGCCACCAAGGCGAACTCGGACGACGTCAACAAGCTCAGCGGCGACGTCAACGGCGTCAAGACCGACTTGGACTCGACCAAGCAGTCCCTTCAAATGGCGCGCGACCAGTTCGGCAACCTAATCGCACGGAATCACGATGAAATCGCACAATTGCGCCAGATGGGCGAGCGCAACATCTACGAATTCACCGTGGACAAAAAGGGTGTGCGGAAACACGTCGGCGCCCTGACCGTCGAGTTGCGCGGCACGAATGTGAAGGCGCAGTCCTTCACCATGTATCTGTTCGTCGACGACAAGCGGTTTGAAAAGAAGAATCGTTCCGCCGACGAGCCGATTTACTTCTACACGCACGATTTCCAGGCGCCGCTTGAACTCGTCATCAATCAAGTGGGAAAGAATAAGATCACTGGTTATCTGAGCGTGCCCAAGTCCGCTGGAGCCACAACTCAAGCGGCGACTAGCGGCACCGGCGAGTAGAACAAAGGTTTTACCCGAGCAAAAGCCTCGCGTTCCCCGAACTACGACGAGAGGCGGCAAGCCACAAAAAGGGAGGCATTCCTGAGGGATGCCTCCCTTTTTTGTTTTTGCGTGAACCTATTCGGCTTTTGCGAGCGACCGCTGCTTGCGCTTCAGGAATGTCTTGGCCAGTGCGGGAAGTTTGTCATGCGCGAGCTTTCCCTGCTCGTAGAGCTTCATTTTGGCCTTCGCCGACTTCCGTTTTTTATGGTGGCGCTTCCAGGCCATGAACCGCTTGTCATTTGCCATGCGTATCCTCCGGATCAGTTGCGAGCTTATCGATTGTAGCGGAGCGTAACATTCTTGCAACCCCGCATTATGATTTTCGACGAGTACCGCTGAGTTCAAGTAGGATGGTGCGCTATGCCTTCCCTGGCCATACACGCGGGACGCGCGCTTACGCCGCACGAAGAAATCAGCGACGCCGTTGTCGTCGTGGAAGACCGCAAAATCGCGCGAATCGGACGCCGCAACGAAGTCGAGCTCCCGTCGGGCGCAAAGGAAATCCTTGCGCGCGACATGACCCTGATTCCGGGTTTCGTCGACATCCACATCCACGGCGCAGGCGGACACGACGTGATGTCTTCCACCGAGGAAGCTCTCACCACCGTCGCGAAAACAGTCGCGCGTCACGGAACCACGTCCATCGTGGCAACTACCGTGACCGCGCCACCCGACGAAACGCGCCGTTGCCTCGAAGACATCGCGCGTTATATCGCCAGCCCCGCCAACACCGACGTGCCGGCGGCGCCCACCGCCGAAATCGTTGGCATCCATCTCGAAGGCCCGTTCATCAGTTTGACCCGCCGCGGCGTTCACCCGCCCGGCGCGATCGCGAAGCCCTCCATTCCACTGCTGGATCGTTACCTCGAAGCTGCGGGCGGCAACGTGCGGATTCTTACTCTGGCTCCGGAGATTCCCGGCGCGCTTGGCCTGGTCGAACACGGCTATGCGCGCGGCATTGTTGTTGCGCTGGGCCACACCGATGCCACCTACGAGCAGGCCCACAACGCAATTTTTTGCGGCGCACGCCATGCCGTCCACGTCTTCAACGCCATGCGCCCCTTTTCGCATCGCGAAACAGGAGTGCTCGGCGCCGTGCTCACTGACGATTCCGTCACCGCCGAAATTATCGCCGACGGCGTCCACGTCGATGATCCCGCGATTCGCTTGCTGCTCGCCGCCAAGGGTCCCGACCTCGTCATCCTGGTCAGCGATGGCACGGCAGCCACGGGCATGCGCGACGGTAGCTATCGTCTGGGGACGTTCGACGTGACGGTCTCAGGCGGCGTCTGCCGCAATCGTGAAGGCAAGCTCGCCGGCAGCACGCTGACGCTCGACCGCGCGTTGCAACACATGGTGCGACTCGGCGTGCCGTTGCTCGAAGCTGTGCGCATGGGCACTCTCAATCCCGCGCGCCGCGTGGGCATCGAGAAAAAAAAAGGCGTCCTCGTCGTGGGCGCCGACGCCGACCTCGTCCTCCTCACTCCCGAGCTAAAAGTCGCCAGCGTCTACACCCGCGGCATCGCGGCACAGTAACGTGCGGCTTTCTGCTGGCTGAATCAATCACGAATTCAGGGGAATTCTTAATTCTTCGGCGAGCGTGTAAGGATCAAACGGACTGTTGGCAAAATACCGACCATCCACTTCCAGCGTAGGCACTTTGCGCCGGCCATCATTGACGCGCAGGACCAGCGCTTCAGCCTCGGGCGACTTTTCGATATCCACTTCGCGAAATTCGATTCCGCGCTCTTTCAGGAAGCGCTTCGTCCTCCAGCAATCGGCGCACCACGGCGTGCAGTACATGGTAATCACAGCCATCAGACAGTCTCCGCTTCCCCCATCCTAACGATGCCCTACAAACGTGGCAGATTCAATCGGCGCGCTTCACAGTGTGGATCAGGCGACAACTGAGCCGGTAAGACAACAACTTCGCCGCAGCCCTGCAGCCCTTTAATGGCGGGAAACTTCCTCGGACGCGCCGGCGACGCCGCCCCTCGCAGCGGCCTGCAAGCGAGCCAGGGCGCGATTCAACGCCAGGCTGGCGCGATCCCAATCCGCATCCGCCGAGGACTTCTTCGTCATCTCGCTCTTGGCCCGCTCCAGCGCCGTGCGTGCGCGCGCAACGTCGATTTCCTCCGCGCGCTCGCAAGCATCGGCCAGCACGATCACTCGTCCGGGCAATACTTCAACGAAGCCATTGATCACCGCAAAATACTCGACATCGCTGCCTTTACGATACGAAAGCGTCCCAACGCCAAGCTCGGAGAGCAGCGGTGCATGACCCGGCAGGATGCCCATGTATCCTTCTTTGCCGGGCAATTCGACCGAATGCACAGTCTCGTGAAGCACAAATCGCTCTGGCGTCACCATGTCGAGCTCGATGTTTTCCGGTAGCATCGCTTCTTGATTGCTTTTTCCCTTCTGTTTTCAAATTTACGCGTTGGCCGCCATCTTCTCGGCCTTTTCTCTGGCCTCTTCAATCGTCCCCACCATGTAGAACGCCTGCTCGGACAAATCGTCGTGCTTCCCCTCCACGATTTCCTTGAATCCGCGAATCGTGTCTTCCACTTTCACGTACTTCCCCTCGAGGCCCGTAAACTGCGCCGCCACGAACATGGGCTGCGACATGAATTTCTGAATCTTGCGCGCTCGGGCCACGGTCAACTTGTCTTCCTCGGGCAATTCCTCGATACCGAGAATCGCGATGATGTCCTGCAAGTCCTTGTAGCGCTGCAGCGTCGATTTCACCGAGCGCGCCACGTCGTAATGCTCCTGCCCCACGATGCGCGCGTCGAGAATGCGCGAGAAGCTGGCCAGCGGATCGACGGCGGGATAAATGCCCAACTCGGAAACCTGGCGGCTCAAGTTCGTTGTCGCGTCAAGGTGCGCGAACGTCGCCGCTGGCGCAGGATCGGTGTAATCGTCCGCGGGAACGTAAATCGCCTGCACCGAAGTGATCGAGCCTTTCTTCGTCGATGTGATGCGCTCCTGCAGCTCGCCAATTTCCGTATTCAAGTTCGGCTGGTATCCCACGGCCGAAGGCATGCGGCCCAGCAAAGCCGATACTTCCGAACCCGCCTGCACGAAACGGAAAATATTGTCGATAAAGAGCAGCACGTCGAGCCCTTCCGCATCGCGGAAATATTCCGCCACTGTCAATCCGGTCAGACCGACGCGCAGACGTGCTCCGGGCGGCTCCGTCATCTGCCCGTAAATCAGCGCGGCGCGCGACTTCTCCGAATTCCCCGGCACGATAACGCCGCCCTCGCTCATTTCCAGCCACAGGTCGTTGCCTTCGCGCGTGCGTTCGCCCACGCCGGCGAACACGGACACGCCGCCGTGCTTCATCGCGACGTTGTGAATCAGTTCCATGATGAGCACCGTCTTGCCAACACCCGCGCCGCCGAATAATCCGATCTTGCCGCCCTTGAGGTACGGCTCAATCAGGTCAACCACCTTAATGCCCGTCTCGAACATTTCGAGCGATGTGGATTGCTGGTCAAGCGCGGGAGCTGGACGGTGAATCGCCCAGTGCTCCTTCGCCTCCACCGGACCCAGCTTGTCCACGGGCTCGCCGAGTACGTTGAGGATGCGTCCCAGCGTGCCGCGTCCCACGGGAATTGAAATTCCCGCCCCTGTGTCGACGGCCTTCATTCCGCGAACTACTCCCTCGGTCGGTTTCAACGCGACCGCGCGCACGCGCCCCTCGCCCAAGTGCTGTTGCACTTCGGTGACGATGTCGAGCGGCTCGGGAACCTCGAAGCCTTCGCTGGTGATGCGCACCGCGTTGTAAATCTGCGGCAGGTGGCCTTCCTCGAATTGCACGTCCACCACCGGCCCGATCACCTGCACCACGTGGCCGACGTGTCCGCCCTTTTTCCCTGCTGTCTTTGAATCTTCTGCCATGGGAAAGCTCCCTTGCCTATGAGGACGCCGCGAAAGCGGCGCCGCTTACGATTTCAATAATTTCCTTGGTGATGCTGGCCTGCCGAATTCGGTTCATGTCCAGCGTCAATTCCGTGATCAGCTCGCCAGCGTTGGTTGTGGCGGCGTCCATAGCTGTCATGCGCGCCGCATGCTCCGCGGCCGCGGATTCGAGCAGAATGCGAAAAATCTCCGTCTCCAGATAACGCGGCACCAAATGCGCGAAAATTTCCTCGGGCGGTTCCTCGTAAATGTAATCCACGGTCGCCAGTAATTCCGCAGACTCTTTTTTCGTCTCGGAGTCACCCGCCTTCTTTTCTGCCCCGGCGTGTGCGAACGATTCCGGATCGAGCGGCAGCAGTTTCACCAGGCGAAGCTGCTGCACCATCACGCTCTTGAACTCGTTATAGACAGCGTACACCGCATCGACTTCGTGCTTGGCGTACATCTCCGCGATGCGTTTGGAGATTTCTTCGGCGTGGCGGAACTCCACGTGCGTCGAGACGTTCAAATATTCGCCGGCAAGTTTCCATTTCCGCCGGCGGAATGCTTCCACGCCTTTGCGACCCACGGCGATCGATTGCACATCTTTGCCCTGGAGCTGCCGCAGATACTCGGCCGCCTTGCGAAGTACGTTGGTATTGAATGCGCCCGCCAGGCCCTTGTCCGACGTAAGCACCAGCACCAGAATGCGCTGCTCCGGCCTTCTTTCCAGCAGCGAATGCTGCGGCTCGGATACGCGCTGCATCGCTGATTGCAACACGCGTCGAATCTCTTTCGCGTACGGCCGCGCATGAAACACGCCCTCTTGCGCGCGTCGCAATTTCGCCGCAGCCACGAATTTCATCGCACGCGTGATCTGCTGCGTGTTCTTTACAGACCGGATGCGCCGTCGATAATCAAGCAGGGTGGGCATGGAACGGTTTCGCGCGCCGCTCAGTTCGCGGCGGTGGCAGCCTCCGCGGTCTTATTGCTCGGCACAAACCGCTCCTTGAAATCGTCGAGCGCTTTTTTCACGTCGGCGTGCAGAGCGTCGTCGAAGGCCTTCTTCTGCGCGATCGCCTTCAACACTCCGTTGTAGTTCGTCTCGACGAAGCTGTACATTTCCTTTTCGAATCGCCGCACATCTTCCACCGGCAGATCGTCGATATAGCGGTTCGTTCCGGCGTAGATAATCAGGATTTGCTTTTCGACGGGGAGAGGCTGGTATTGGTCCTGTTTCAGAATCTCGGTAAGCCGTTGCCCGCGTCCAAGCTGCGCCTGCGTCGCTTTATCCAGCTCGGAGCCAAATTGCGCAAACGCCGCAAGCTCGCGGAACTGCGCCATGTCGAGCCGCAACGTGCCCGCCACCTGCTTCATGGCCTTGATCTGCGCGTTGCCGCCCACGCGGCTCACGGAAATTCCCGCGTTGATCGCCGGCCTGATGCCCGCGTTGAACAAATCCGACTCCAGATAAATTTGCCCGTCCGTGATCGAAATCACGTTCGTGGGAATGTAGGCCGAGACGTCGCCCGCCTGCGTCTCAATCACCGGGAGCGCCGAAAGCGAGCCGCCGCCAAGTTCCTTGTTAAGTTTTGCGGCGCGTTCGAGGAGCCTCGAGTGCAGGAAGAAAACGTCGCCCGGATACGCTTCGCGTCCGGGAGGGCGCCGCAGCAGCAGCGAAATCTCGCGGTACGCCTGCGCATGCTTCGAAAGGTCGTCGTAGAAACAGACCGCATGCTTGCCGGCGTCGCGGAAAAACTCGCCGATGGCGCATGCCGCAAATGGCGCAATGTACTGCATCGTCGCAGGCTCGGAAGCGGTCGCCGCCACCACGATGCTGTGTTCCATCGCGCCGCTATCGGTCAGCGTTTTCACCACCTGCGCCACCGTCGAGCGCTTCTGCCCAATGGCGCAGTAAATGGAAATCATGTCGCCGCCGCGCTGGTTGATAATCGTATCCAGAATAATTGCGGTTTTGCCGGTCTGCCGGTCGCCAATGATCAACTCGCGCTGCCCGCGGCCAATCGGAATCATCGCGTCGATTGCCTTGATGCCGGTCTGCAGAGGTTCGCGCACTGGCTGGCGATCAATCACGCCCGGCGCCAGACGTTCGATCGGATTGCGCTTCTCCGTCGCGATCGGCCCTTTGTCGTCGAGCGGCTGCCCCAGTGGATTCACCACCCGCCCAATCAGCGCATCGCCCACCGGCACGGACATGATTTTCTTCGTGCGCCGCACCGTGTCGCCCTCTTTGATTTCCGTGTAGTCGCCAAGGAGCACGGTTCCGACTTGATCCTCTTCCAGGTTCAGCGCGATCCCGAACACGTCGTGCGGAAACTCAAGCATTTCGCCTGCCATGCACTTGTCCAGTCCATGAACGCGCGCGATACCGTCCCCCACCGAAATCACTGAGCCCACTTCTTCGACGGCCATCACTTGCTGGTAGTTCTCGATCTGCTCGCGAATTATTTTTGTGATCTCGTCAGCCTTGATTGTCGCCATGCACTGCTCCTATTGAGCTTCGAGCCGCGTGCGCAGCCGGTTGAGCTGCTCGCGTACCGATCCATCGTAGATTGTCGAGCCGATTCGCACTGTCGTTCCGCCGATCAGGCTGGCGTCCCGTAGATATTGCGTCTGCACTTTTTTACCCGTGACCTGTTCCAGCGTCTTTGTCAGTTGCGTTTTTCCCTCCGCGGAAAGCTCGCGCGCCGAAGTCACCTTCGCATCCACGATTCCCATTCGCGTATTGGTTTCCGTTTCGAATGCCTGACGAATCTCGCTGAGAATTCCCGTGCGCCCATGATCCACCAGCACAAACAGAAAATTCTTCACTTCAACATCCAATCCCATTTTCTGCGCAAGCTCGCCAATTACGGCCTTTTTCGCGCCAGGGCCAATCGCCGGAGTCGTCAGCACGTTCCGCAGCTCGGGCGAATTCTCAAGCATTCCTGCAAACTCGCCCAGTTCGCGTTTGATCTTCTCAACGGCGTTGTGCGCCAACGCCGCGTCCGCCAGCGCCGCCGCGTATCGTTGCGCGAGCGCGCTCAATTCGCGCTCCCGGCAAGCTCCGCGACAAATCCTCGAAAGAGCGACGCATCCGTTTGCGGAGTCATCTGCTGTTCGAGCAGCGTTTGCGCGCGGTCGACGGCTACGCGCGCGGCGATTGCTTTAAGTTCCATTTCCGCGGCGCGCTCGGCGGCCCGGATCTCCACTTGTCCGGCCAGCTCGATTCGCTTCGCGTCTTCCTTCGCCAACGCCCGAATGCGCTCGCCTTCCGCGGCGCTTTCCCGTTTCGCTCGCGCGCGCAATTCCGCAACCGTCGCCTCAAGCGTCGCCATTTTTGCTTCCGCTTCGCGCTGCTGGCGTTCCGCCTCTTCGCGCGCTCGCGCGCTCTCTGCAATCGCAGCCGCAATCGCTTCCTGCCGGCCGCGAAAATACGGCGGCGTCTTCTTGACGAACACCCACACCAGCACGGCGACAAAAATTCCAAAGTTGATCCAACGATAGACCCAGCCGGTCGTCGTCCCGGCGGCTTCTTCCGGATTCGTCGAGGCCAGCACGGGCGCCGCGCACACGGCCAGCGCGAATAACACTGCAGCAATCGAACCTGCGGCTCTAACGAAGGAACGCCATCGCGCGCGCGGGATCGTCGGAATCATCGCTCGCATTATCGCGTTCCTCGCAGAGGTAAACCCGGACGCTCCAAAATCATTTTCGCGATTCGCCCCGCCAGATTCGCGCTTTCGCCTTCCAGTTGCGCCCGCGCCGCCTCGAATTCCTTCGCGACCCGCTCTTTCTCCCTGCGCACCGCATCTTGCTCTAGCTTGCGCACACTGTTCAGCAGTTTCGTGCGTTCGTCGAGAGCCGCCTGCCGCGCCGCTTCCTGCTCCGCAAACACACCCGCGCGCGCCTTTTTCAGCGCATCCTCATAAGTATGTATTTTCTCTTTCGCCGCGGTCAGGACGGCCTCGGCTTCCGCGCGCGCCTGGGCGATGCGCTCATTGCGTTCCGCCAGAGTGCGCTCCAACGGCTTGAAAAAATTCGCGCGCAAAAACCAATAAAATAAAAGGAAAAGAATAATGGTCGGTACGGACTTGAGGAACAACCAGCCGAGCTGTTGCAGGATCGCCATCGCACACTATCGCAACTGTCGGACTCGCCTCCCTGGAGTTTCTTTAGTTCAGCGGCTCGTCGCCGCCTTAAGACACACGTTTAACGCACCGCAGAGCCAGCAATTATCGCATCCCTTTTCTGCGTCGTCAACCAGCCCGAATCGCACAAGAAGCTCTTGGTTTCTACGGTAATGACCGGCTCGCGAAAACCGCTTGCGAGCAACGCGGCCTCCCAACCACAGCCACTGCCTCTGCACAAACTCTTCCCGTCGTGCTAGTTTATCTTGAGGGAGTCGGAACCAAATTTGCGCCACGACAGCAGGAGCAACACAGGATCAACGAAACCATTCTTGGCGAGCAATTCTAATCGGTACACCAAATTATTAGAATTGTCTCTGACTTTTTGGAAAATAAAGGATGGCGTCAGATTCTAATCGGTACAAATAGCGGCTTTGCGATCCGCGTCATTTCGCACTGCGAATGGCGTTTCGCGCGAACGTCAGGGATGCTATTCTTGTTCGCCTTCTCGCTTATCCGTTTCGTTATTCAAGGAGAGTTCGCATGCCTGCGTTTTCCGGAGTCGATTATCTCGACTTCGATTCCGTCCTGACCGACGAAGAAAAGCTATCGCGCCAGACCGCGCGCAAATTTGTCGACGAGCAAGTGCTGCCCCTCATCGAGCAATACAATCGCGAAGCAAAATTCCCGATGCAATTGCTGCCCCAAATCGCTGAGCTCGGATTCTTCGGCGCGAACCTGAAAGGCTACGGCTGCGCGGGCATGTCGAATGTGGAATACGGCCTGGTAATGCAGGAACTCGAGCGCGGCGACTCAGGACTGCGCAGCTTCGCGTCGGTGCAATCGGCGCTGGTGATGTATCCGATTTATGCATTCGGCTCCAACGCGCAAAAAGAAAAATGGCTGCCGCAACTCGCTTCCGGCAAAGCCATCGGCTGTTTTGGATTGACCGAGCCGCAGTTCGGTTCCAATCCCGGCGGCATGCTGACGCGGGCCGTCCGCAAAGGGGAAAGCTACGTTTTGAACGGCGAAAAAATGTGGATCACGAACGGCTCCCTCGCTGACGTTGCCGTCGTGTGGGCCAAATGTGAAGACGACAAGATCCGTGGCTTCCTGGTTGAGAAAAGCACGCCCGGGTTCAAGGCGTGGGACGTTCATGGCAAATGGTCGCTGCGCGCATCGGTAACGTCAGGACTCGCGATGAGCGACTGCAAAATCCCGGCGGAAAACGTGCTCCCGAGCGTCGAAGGTTTGCGCGGGCCGCTCTCCTGCCTCAATCAGGCGCGCTACGGAATCGGCTGGGGCGCAATCGGCGCGGCCATGGCTTGCTATGATACGGCTCTGCGCTACGCAAAAGAACGCAAGCAATTTGGCAACAAACCCATCGCATCGCACCAGCTCGTGCAGGAAAAACTCGTCTGGATGATCACCGAGATCACCAAGGCACAATTCCTTGCGCTTCAGGTCGGGCGTTTGAAAGACAAAGAGCGCGTGCATCCATCGCATATCTCCATGATGAAAATGAATAACGTCTGGATGGCGCTCGAAACAGCGCGCATGGCCCGCGGAATTCTCGGCGCCAACGGCATTGTCGACGATTACTGCATCATGCGCCACATGATGAACCTCGAATCCGTCTCGACTTACGAAGGTACGCACGACGTCCACAAATTAATCATCGGTGAACGCATCACCGGAATTGCGGCATTCGAATGAGAAAACATTTTTCGCTATTCTGCGTCTGCATACTCGCTGCCACACTGGCTCTAACCTTGTCGTTGGCCGCACGCGCCGCTTCGCCAAATGAAAATCGTCCCAAAGTCCGCGCGATCACCGCTTTTATAGAGCTCGATCGGACGCGTTACGAAACGCAAATCGCGGAAACTTTGGCTGCCCTAAAAAAGATCAAAGCCGCGTACGAAAAGGCCGGATTCGAAGTGCAGACGCTGCGCATCACCACGCAGCCCTTTCCTGAATACGCCCGAAATATTTCCGACGAGGAAGCATTGGCGTTTTTCAAAAAATACGACGCCCTCGCCGACAAAGACGGATTCGACGCGGCGATCGGCCCGGCGAACAGCGCGGTGACCGGTCGAGGGAAAACTCAGGCGGGCAACGATTCTCACGAAGCCCTGCTGCTCGCAAAAATCATCGCCTCGACGAAAATCCTCGAAGGCGTAGTAGTGATTGCCGACGACGACGGCATTCGCTGGAACGCCCTCCCGTCGGCCGCAGCCGTTATTCACTATCTGGCGGACAATAGCCCGAGCGGTCTCGGCAATTTCCGTTTCGCCGCCATTGCCATGGTCCCGCCGAACACTCCTTTTTATCCCGCCTCCTATCAAGTCAACGGCAACCATACATTCGCCGTCGGTCTGCAATCGGCAAATGTCATTGCGGCGGCTCTTGCTTCGACGACCGACCCGCAAAAAGCGCAGAAGGCCATCGAGGACTCGCTCGGCAAATGGGCGCAGGAAATCGAGACCATCGGCAAGCGCGCCGCGCAGGAATCAGGCTGGCGCTACACGGGGATCGATCTGTCGCCCGCGCCGCTGAAGGATATTTCCATCGGCGGGGCCATCGAGAATTTCACTCACCAACCGCTCGGCTCGAATGGCACGCTCGCCGCCGTCGCGATCATCACTCGCGCGCTCAGAAACATTCGCGTCACACGCACGGGATATTCGGGAGTGATGCTGCCCGTGCTCGAAGACTCCGTGATCGCGCGCCGTTGGAGTGAAGGCCGCCTGTCGCTCAATTCCCTGCTCCTCGATTCCTCTGTCTGCGCCACGGGCTTGGACGTCATTCCCATGCCCGGCGATACAACCGAGGCGCAAATCGAGCCAATCCTCGAAGACGTCGCGAGCCTCGCCTACAAGTGGCACAAGCCGCTGGCCGCGCGCCTGCTGCCGGTCAAAGGGAAAAAAACCGGCGAGCAGACCGAATTTCAAGATCCGTTTCTGGTAAATGCGAAGATCCTGCCGATCCGATGAACGATTCTCGCGAATACACCGGGGGCACGATGGAAAGCAAGCTCAGCCTCGAATTTCTGCGCGTCGTCGAACAGGCTGCTATCGCTTCGGCGCACACGATGGGTTTGGGTGACCGCCATAAAGCTGACGCTGTCGCCGTCGAAGCCATGCGCCGCGAAATGGACACAGTTGGCATGGATGGCACCATCGTGATTGGCGAAGGCGAACGCGACAAAGCGCCCATGCTTTATATCGGCGAAAAAGTTGGCTTGGCAACGAAGCACAAAGGCAGCTATCCGGCCGTCGATATTGCCGTCGATCCTCTCGAAGGCACTAATTTGTGCGCCACGGGAGAGCCCAATGCCATCACTGTTCTCGCGGCGAGCGAGAGAGGCGGCTTGCTCCACGCGCCAGACTTGTACATGGAAAAGATTATTGTCGGGCCCACTTGCAAGGGCGCGGTGGAGCTCGACGCGCCGGCCAAAGACAATCTCCAGGCCATTGCGCAGCGGCTCGAACGCCGCGTCGAGGACTTGGTCGTAATCGTGCTTGATCGTCCGCGGCACGAATCGCTCATCAGCGAAATTCGCAAGGCTGGCGCGCGTATTCGTCTGATTGGCGATGGCGATTTGTCAGCCGGAATCGCCGCGGCGGTTTTGGGTGCGGGCGTCCATGCAGTCATGGGAACCGGCGGCGCGCCCGAAGGCGTGCTCACCGCGGCGGCGCTCAAGTGCCTGAACGGGGAAATCACCGCGCGGCTGGTTGTCTCGAAACCGGAACAGGAAGAGCGCCTGGTCAAAATGGGCGTGAAAGATCCAAAACGAATCTACAAAACCGATGATCTCGCTCCCGGCAGGAAAATCATCTTCGCCTGCACGGGTGTGACCGGCGGAAGCATTCTCAATGGCGTGCGTTTCTTTGGCGAAGGCATCCGCACGCACTCGCTCGTGCTTACCTACGACGACCGCCAGGTACGCTTCATAGACAGTGTTCACCTTTACAAACGTCCAGACGCAAAAGTCCGCTTCTTTTAACACCTTCGCGATACACTTCGGAACCAATCGACCCGGGCCATGCTTGCACTCAGAAGCGTAAGGAGCCATCACGATGTCCGGACCTTCCCAGCACCGAGCACAACGAGATAGCGACGGCCCCAGCAAACGTTTAATTGTGCTGGGTGTTCTGCTCGTCGCTGTCTTTGTCGTGTGGATGGTTACGATGCTCGCGCCTCCACATTTCGGCCCCAAGCATTAAAAAAAGCGATGAACGGCCTAATCTGATAAGTGCGAATCAGAATCGCGAAGATTTGTTCAGAAAAGGGAAATGAACAGCCGGCGCCGAGCATCCTGCCCGGCGCCCTCTTGGAAGTAAACTTCTGCGGTATCCCTCACCGATGAATAGACGCCATCGGAGTCCCATGCCGCCGCGACGACAGTTGCGACAACTTCGATTGCTGCATTTGCTGCTGCATCGGCTGCACCGGCGGCCGCATTATGGGACTGTTGCTGACGTGGTCGCTGATCGCCTGCAAACGCTTGAGGATGGATTGCCACTGCGCCCAGTCGAGTTGACGCAGAAATGGACGCAATCCCTGGATGAACGGATCCTCGAGCAGCGTTTGCCCCGTTGACTCGGGCACAAAGAAGCGATTCAGTCCGACTCCGAGCGCTTCGGCGATCTTCTCGAGCGTGCCGAGGCTGGGCGTCATTTGCCCGCTCTCGATGCGCGAAAGATAAGAACGCGACACGCGTGAGCGTGCTTGAAGCTGGCTCTGCGTCATGCCACGAGACTCACGCAGCTGACGAATCCGCTGTCCGATATTCTCCACGGTTTCACGGTTCGGCCAGTCTTCGAGCAACTGCCGATCGTCGCCTGGCAAGTCCTGTGAGGAAGGTGTCGGAATGACAAACGTCACCTTCGAAGGCAACAGGCGCACACAACGCCGGCAATTGTCCGTGCGTGTGCGGTACTGCACGAGCCCGCAAACATTGCAGCGCACGACTTCCCGGTCCATCTCTGAACCGGCTTCCTCTACTTTCTTTTCTCCCAACGGTCCTCGCAGACTTTTCCGACAGTGCGGAGGGAAGGAACGGGTCACAAAGGGGAAGGCAGAAACCGGCGCGAGCGACATTCTCTCTGCCGACCCATCTGGAGTCAAGCCTTTTCTTTCTGTTTCTCAGCCGCGGTCAATTCTAGTCCTGGCGCTGCTGCAAATCAATCTATTGAATAGTGAGCACGTGGGTCGCCGAACGCGCCCATTTTTTGATACGCTTATCGACTTTGAGCGATGGAGGATTCACAGTGCCGAACTTGCCGAGCCGCGAAGAAGCCTGGAAATTGCTATGCGAGTACACGCAAGGCGAAAATTTGCGCAAACATGCGCTTGCCGTGGAGGCTTGCGTCCGCGCCTACGCCCGCAAGCAGGGCGCGGATGAGGAATTGTGGGGACGGGCAGCGTTGCTGCATGACTTTGACTACGAGCGATGGCCAAATGCGGAACATCACGCGGACAAGGAGCATCCTGCAGAAGGTTCGCGGATCCTCCGCGAGCGCGGCTATCCCGAAGAAATGATTCACGCGATTCTCGCGCACGCCGATTACACGGGAGTGAAGCGCGAATCGGCTCTCGACCGCACGCTCTTTGCCTGCGACGAGCTGGCCGGGTTTCTCACCGCTTGCGCGCTGGTGAAGCCGAGCAAGAAAATCGCCGAAGTGGAAGCGGTGTCCGTGAAAAAGAAATTGAAAGACAAGGCATTCGCGCGCGGCGTGAATCGCGAAGACGTTCGCATGGGCGCCGAGGAATTAGGCGTTCCGCTGGAAGAGCACATCGCATTCTGCGTCGGGGCAATGCGCGGCGTCGCGGATCAGTTGGGCCTTTGACTCGAGATTATTTCCGCCTCATTTGCTGGTGTCGGTGAAAAGCACGGCGTCCCGGCTTGCGCGAACGCGCACAATCCCCAGTTTCTTGCCGTCTGGCGACCAGTGGAAATCTTGAATGCCATCTTCGGTGTAGTGCGTAAATTCCCTGCTCGGACCTCCGTCAAACGGCTGCACCCAGAGGTTGGACACCCCATTTTCATCCAACTGGTACATCACACCCTTGGCGTCGGGCATGAATCGCACCATTGGTCTGGTCAGGCGCGTGCTCCCCAGGGAAACTGTCTTTAGCTCCTTCCACGTGTCCAGGGAGACCACGTGAACGAGCGGTGCATTCCGAGAAAATGTCGCATACAGGAGCAGTTTCCCGTCAGACGAGATATCGAACCAGATGGTCTTTGCGTCGGGAGAAACTGCTTGGGGATTCCCACCGCTGACCGGCACTTTCATCAACTCGCTGTTGATGTTGTCGCCGTAGATGATCCATTTCCCGTCACCCGTGCATTGTGCAAACAAATTGCTAGGGCCCTTCGTCAGTTGTGTCAGCGCACCTGTTTCCAGATCCATCTTCCATAGCCCGAGTGGAGTGCCTTTCCGTTCGGCGCCGGAAAACACAACGGACTTTTGCCCACAAGAGCTGGGTTGAAGGTATGAGCGATGGGGATCGGGGCTGATGATTTTGACATCTCCCGTCGCCAGATTGGCCATACTGAGATTCAGCTCCCAATTGGTAAGAAGGAGCTTGTCAGGGGTCAACCAACCGAAAAACGCCGGATTCAAGACGGATTCCAGTCGTTGCGCCGTCGCGCTCGTGTTGAACTGCGAATTGAGCGGCAAGATGTCAAGCGATGATTCCGCATCCCGTTTGACCGACGACAGCGTCTTCCCATCCGCAGAGAGGGTTATTTCCGCATACGAGCTTAAGTCGTTGGTGATGCGCCGCACTTTCCCCTCCGGGTAGGAAACTTGATAAATCTGGCCGTGTAATGAAGGAATACCCACCGCCGATAGAACGAGCCCGCTCTCTCCCGGCATCCACACAATGGAGTTTACGGAACCGTCGGCGGAGCCGTTCGGCGCCTTGGCGAGGTGAGTGAGGGTGCCGATTTGTCCGTGGGAAATGTCGATTACATCCAGTTCTCTATTGAAAGCCATCGCCACTTTTGTCCCGTCCGCGCTGCACGCCACGGCGGCACTGAAGTGATAGATCGGCGCATTGCCCAACAGAGTCTTTTCCTGGCCTGTCGCTGCATCCGCCAGAACGATTGTGTTCTTGTTGGCAGATGGGTCGTGGCGAAGAAAGCAGACCTGCCGTCCGTCCGCAATGAAGCTCACCTGGCTGTCGGTATCTCGAACGACGAGTTGGGGTTGTCCACCAAACGTGGGCATCCGATACAAATCGACCCGCGACGATTGATCCTTCGCCCTGACTCGAAAGAATAAATAACTCTCGTCTGGGGAAAAAGCCAGGGACACTAACCCGCCGGGAAGTGTTTGCAAGACCTGCGTATCGCTGCTTGTGGACAATTGCCGAATCCACAGACTGTCGCCGTGGAGATTTGAGTGTCGTCCATAAGCCATGTACTTCCCGCTGGGCGAGACGGCGGCCATATCCAAGTCGCCATACTGCGTGACCTGCGTAACCGCGTACGTCTCGAAGGGATTGCTTTGGATGCGATGGCTGCTTCGGTAGATTAGATAACCGGCAGCGCCCAGAATCAGCAACGCGGCCACCACGGTTATGGCTGTTCCCACGTGGAGTTTCTTCACAGCGGCGATTGCACTGCTGCCGATCCGGGAAGCTGATTGCGCGGAGTCCAGCGTCACATCGGTATTGCTCAGCGCTTTACTCTGCCGGCCGGAGCTCTCGTCGCGCTTCAAGCGTTTCAGGTCCGCGCGCAGATCGGACGCATGTTGATAACGGATGTCACGGTCCTTCTTGAGGCATTTTCCTATGATTCTCCCGAGTTCTTCCGTGAGTGCAGGGTTGAGTTCCGGCGCCGGAATCGGCTCACGATTCAGTATTCCCTCGAAAATAATCGCGCTGGTCTTGCCGGTGAACGGAGGCCTCCCAGAAGCCATTTCGTAGAGGACAGCGCCCGCTGAGAAAAGATCGCTGCGCGCATCGATTTCTTCGCCGCGCGCCTGCTCCGGCGACATGTACGCGATCGTGCCAATCGCTGCGCCCGGGCTGGTGAGGTTTTCCGCGGCGGTAAAATGGGCTGCGTCCTGCGTGGCAAGCGTTTCCGCGCCATGCATGGTGACCTTGGCCAAACCGAAATCGGAGATCTTCAATTGCCCGCGATGGGTGAGGAAGAGATTCGAGGGTTTGATATCCCGATGAATGATTCCCTTCGAGTGCGCCGCGTCCAGCCCATCGGCCAATTGAATGGCGACATCCAGAAGGCGCTCGGTCGCGAACGGCTGACCGTGAATTTCCTGGCTTAGGTTTTTGCCTTCCAGCAATTCCATGACGATGAAGGACTGGTCATCGTACTGGCCGATCTCGTGGATCGTGCAGATGTTGGGATG
>JBAUEX010000397.1:0-3161 GCA_049678845.1 Candidatus Acidiferrales bacterium | reverse complement strand
CTACTCCGACCAGCGAGTACCCGGGATTTTTGCCCCGGCTCGTGTGTCACAGTCCTGACAGAGTCTGATCACCCCAAGTATGCCTCCAAATCTTTACCGCATTAGGGATTGACACATAACGTCTGTTTCCATATACTCGCGAGTTTGTAGGTGGGATTGTTTTCGTTAATTTGCTGAAAGGGTACTTCTTCCGCCCCGGAACATAGAACGAAGGAATGGGGATTGGAAGAGCGGCCGAAATGGGGCGCCTGCCCCGCAAAGCCGTACTTGCAGGCTCTTCGCTTTAGAAGTGGATGTGTTCTCGTCTTCACGAGCACGCCCGCGCAGAGCATCTTAGCCGGTTCCTTCGGGTTTTAACCGGCCCTTTCTGTTCTACCACCGTCTGCTGAGCCTTGCACGCTCGGCAGCAAAACGAAACTCGGATTACGTTCGGAGGAGAAGAGTGCCGACGTTTGCGCAACTGGTTCGACAAGGCCGCGAGAAACTGCGGACGAAGACAAAATCGCCCGCGCTCGAGGGCTGTCCGGAGAAGCGCGGAGTTTGTGTGAGGGTCTACACGCAAACGCCGAAGAAGCCGAACTCAGCATTGCGCAAAGTGGCTCGCGCGCGTTTGACGAATTCCGCCGAAGTCACCACGTACATCCCGGGCATCGGCCACAATTTGCAGGAGCACTCGATTGTGCTTGTGCGCGGCGGCCGCGTGAAGGATTTGCCGGGAGTTCGTTATCACGTTATTCGCGGGACACTCGATGCCGCCGGCGTTGAGAACCGCAAGCAAGCGCGCTCGAAATACGGCGCGAAACGGCCCAAGGCCGCACAAAAGTAGGAGAATCGCTGAATGCCACGCAAGGGATTCGTCGCTCGTCGAAAGATTGCCGGAGACGCCGTCTACGGAAGCGATCTGATACAGAAGTTCATTTCGAGCATGATGTATGACGGCAAGCGCGCCACGGCGCAGGCGATTTTCTATCAAGCCATGGAAAACGTGGCGAAGAAAACCGAAGGCGGCGACGCCCTGACGGTGTTCAAGAAAGCCATCGAGAACGTCAAGCCGTTGCTCGAAGTGAAGTCGCGGCGCGTCGGCGGCGCGAACTATCAAGTGCCCGTCGAAGTGAATCAGTTCCGGCGGCAATCGCTCGCGATTCACTGGGTGATTTTGTACGCCCGCCAGCGAGCGGGCAAGAACATGACCGACAAGCTCACCGACGAATTGATGGACGCGGCGAGCGGCAAGGGCGGAGCAGTAAAGAAAAAGGAGGACGTGCACCGCATGGCCGAGGCCAACAAGGCCTTTGCTCATTATCGCTGGTAAACAAAATATTTCATGGCACGCCAATTCCAACTCGACCGCATGCGCAACCTCGGGATCATGGCGCACATTGATGCCGGAAAGACCACTTCGACGGAACGCATCCTTTTTTATACGGGTGTCACGTACAAGCTGGGCAGCGTCGATGAGGGCACGGCCACGATGGACTGGATGGAGCAGGAGCGCGAGCGCGGCATCACCATCACTTCCGCCGCGACCACGGCTTCGTGGAAGCGCTTCGGCACCGACTATCGCATCAATATTATTGACACGCCCGGCCACGTGGATTTCACGGTGGAAGTCGAGCGTTCGCTGCGCGTGCTCGATGGCGCGGTCGCGATTTTTGATTCGGTCGCGGGCGTGCAGCCGCAGACGGAAACGGTCTGGCGCCAGGCGGACAAGTATCGGGTCCCGCGCATTGCTTTCGTGAATAAAATGGACCGCGTCGGAGCGGATTTCGACCATGTGATTCGCACCATGCGCCAGCGCCTTTCGGCCCACCCCGTCCCCCTCCAGTTTCCCCTCGGCAAGGAAGACACTTTCATCGGCGTGATTGACTTTATCGAAGAGCGCGCGATTGTCTGGAAGGACGAATCGCTTGGCGCTGAATTCGAATACATTTCGCTTGAGCAGCTCTGGGATCCGGAGTTTCAGAAGTCGCGGCCGGACATCGCCGCGGCGCTCAAATCGGGCGCGGTCAGCCCTGAATTTTACAAGGAGCATCGCGAAAAGGTCGTCGAGTATATTGCCGAACATGATGACGCCGTGCTCACCAAATATCTTGCCGAGCATAAGCTCGAGCCCGCGGAATTGCGCGCGTCCGTGCGCCGCTCGACCCTGGCTTTGAAGCTCGTTCCCGTGCTTGCTGGCTCTGCCTTCAAGAACAAAGGCGTGCAGCCGCTGCTCGACGCCATTGTAGATTTCCTGCCGTCGCCGGCAGACGTCGCGCCGGTCGAAGGCATTTCGCCGGACACGGATGAACCGGAATTGCGGCGTCCCGCGGACGATCAACCATTCGCTGCGCTCGCGTTCAAAATCATGTCCGACCCGTATGTCGGCCACTTGACTTATATCCGCGTTTATTCCGGCGTCTGCAAAACGGGCGCGACAGTTTACAACGCGACGAAAAAATCGCGCGAACGCATTGGCCGTTTGCTGCGCATGCACGCGAACAAGCGTGAGGAAATCGACGCCATCGATGCGGGCGACATCGCAGCGTGCGTGGGATTGAAAAATGTCTCTACCGGAGACACGTTGTGCGATGAAGACAAGCCCGTCGTGCTCGAAGCCATTGAATTTCCCGCGCCCGTCATTTCCGTCGCGATTGAGCCGAAGACCAAAGCCGACCAGGAGAAAATGGGGAACGCTCTGGCGCGGCTGGCGCAGGAAGATCCGACGTTCCGCGTGCATACGGAGCCTGATACCGGCCAGACGCTCATCTCCGGCATGGGCGAATTGCATTTGGAAATCATCGTCGACCGCATGATGCGCGAGTTCAGCGTGCAGGCCAATGTGGGCCGGCCGCAGGTCGCCTACCGCGAAACCATTGTGAAGTCAGCGCCCGCCGAGGGCCGTTACATTCGCCAGACGGGCGGCCGCGGCCAGTACGGCCACGTGAAATTGACTGTCCATCCGTTGCCGAACGCGAGCCACGAGGACATGCGCGAGCTTTCAACCGACGACCTTGACGAATTGTCCAAGCAAGTCGCGGGCAAGGGCGGGAAATGGCGCTTCGACAAAGAGCATCGCTTGCTCTTCATCGACAAGATCATCGGTGCGGCGATTCCGAAGGAATACATTGCTCCCATCGAAGAGGGCATCAAGGAAGCCATGGAAAACGGCATCCTTGCGG
>JBAUEX010000396.1:0-2122 GCA_049678845.1 Candidatus Acidiferrales bacterium | reverse complement strand
ACCAACCCCGGAGCCAGTGCAGCCGCGGTCGCATCAACGGGTGACACGTTTCAGATCAGGAACTTCGCGGCCACGGACCGCGCCCTGCTGACATCGATCATCCGTCAGGGTGCCACCGAAGGGCTGGTGCAACTGCTGTCGCCGCTGCTCCACGATAACGTGCGGGGTATCACGTTCACCCCGTCAGAGACACCAACCGCGGTCCTGAAGGGCAGGCGCCTGTCTCAGCCACTGAAGGCGCAGGACCTGCTGGCAATCAACATCGGCGGCGGTGCCGCTGAAGTTGACGCAGGTGCGTTCACGGTGTTCTACACCAACCTGCCAGGCGCAGCTGCGCGGTTGCACATGTGGTCGGACATCGCTGCCCTGATCAAGAATGTCAAGCCATTGGAGGTTGACTTCAACACCAACGCGGTGGGCGGGATCTGGACGGACACGGTGATCACCACAACCGAATCCCTGCTGCACGCGAACACCGATTACGCGTGCTTGGGATACATCACGGACGTGGCGGTGTGCGCGTTCGGCCTGAAGGGCACGGACACGGGCAACCTGCGCGTGTGCGGTCCTGGTGTGCTGCGGTCCGAGGTGACCAGCGATTACTTCGCGAAGCTCTCGGATGAAACCGGAATGCCAACCATTCCGGTCATCAACGCGGCCAACGCGGGCAACACGTTCGCGTCATGCTTGGCAGTAGCCGCCGCCGCTGCAGTCAAGGGCCAGCTGATCCTGGCCGAACTCTCGCAGAACCTGCCCAACTGAGCAAAGGGGGACACGGACGTGACACAGATGGCCACCGTTGACCTGGAAATCGCGCCCGTGTCCCCGCGCTCGGACTATCACAAAATCCCGATTGCGCTGGGCGTCGGGACCACGGAGGTGTGGGGACGCAACGGCTGGCTGGTGGGCTGGTCGTTGCGCGGTGTCGCAGCTGCTGCGTTCACCGCTGACCTGTTCGATGGTCCCACCGCAGCATCGCCGCAGATCGCCGCGTCAGCATCAGCCGCGGGCGGCGCTGACACCAAGTCGCTGGCGGGTCACGGTATCCCCATCGACAGCGGGCTGACCATCGTGGTGGCCCTGGCGGGCGTTGTGGGCTGTCTCTGGGTTCGGCTGCCAGAGTCCTAGCGTGGCCACCGTGCCGCGCCGCGTGAGGTCGTCACGTGGCCATTGATGTCCCTGACTTCCTGCGCCTGACCCAGCTGGCCGCGCCCGCGCTGCTGGGCGCGGTGACTGTACCCGTGGGGCAGGCGGGCGCGTCGCCCACGTTCGTGGTGTCCCCGTTCGCCACTGGCGTGGCCATGGTGCCGCTGCCCACACTCGGCGCGATCGGAATGGAGATCCAGGGCACCGTGTCCAGCCACGTCTACGCGGGCGTGAACTTCGAGAATGCGGACGGTTCCCCGCTGGTTGCGTCCATCCTTGGCAATATCGATTCGCCCGTCCGGGCGATCGTCACGCTGCAGGCGGCCAATCCCGGACCCAATCCCGTGATCTGCGCGTATGTCTATCAGCTGTTCGGTGCATCGATCGATCAGGTGCTGAACACACGCCAGCAACCCCTGTTCGCGCAGCTGATGCCCGGATTTCAGGATCAGACCGCGGGCAGTTCGGTGCTGCATTCCGCGCACGTATCCACCAACCTGGCCGCGGGCGCAAGCGCCACGGTCATCAGTGGATTCGCGGGCGAGAAGATCTGCGTGTACGGGTACGATGTCGGGCTGGACCAGGTGGGCGCGATCGTCAACGGGTATCAGGTCACGATCGAGGACACCACGGCGGCGGTGACCGTGGCCGCGCTGCGCACCTGGATCGACACGGCGGTGGGGCAGACCGCGGTGCGCAGTTCCCTGGACATTCCCATGGGGCTGCTACTGCCCGCTGGTGCTGGCGTCAAGGTGGTTGCCAACGCGGCCAACGCGGGCGCGTGTCTCACCGAGGGCGTGATCATGTACACGCAGGCGTGACGGTGCGCTGATGGCCAGTGACGTCCAGGCGTTCGACGCCACGGTGCCCGCGGGCACGCCGCAGAATGCGCCCGCGGTGATCAGCCTGGCCATGCCACCGCGAACCGTGATGACCGTGGAAATTCGCGTCCCACCAGGACCGCGCGGGGTCATGG
>JBAUEX010000395.1:0-4167 GCA_049678845.1 Candidatus Acidiferrales bacterium | reverse complement strand
GGAAATTAGCTAAGCTCAAAGACAGGCTGACAGATGGCGGCCCACCCCAGGCTCGTTTTGTTGAAAGTGACCCCTCTCTGCCTTGAGGTTGCTGTGCATGGAAAAACGTAACCCGAAGTATCCCAATGCGATCGAAATCGGGGGTAGTGACAATCTACTCCAGCAACTGCAGGTAACTGCACTTGAAGCCGCCGCTAATCCCATCATCATAAGCAGGCGCGACGGCATAATCGTTTGGGTCAATAAAGCATTCGAGCAGCTTTCCGGTTACCCGCGCGGCGAGGTCCTTGGGCAAAGTACCCGGCTGCTCAAGTCAGGCCAACAACCCCCTTCCTTCTACAAAGATATGTGGGAAAAAGTTCTCTCCGGGCAAAAGTGGCAGGGGGAATTGGTCAATCGACGCAAAGATGGCAGTGTCTATCAGGAGGAGATGACGATCACCCCGGTGAGGGACGCGGCTGGAAACGTCACCCACTTCATCGCCATTAAGCTGGACATTACCGAACGCCGACGCGCGGAAGAGCGAATTTGTCGCCTAGCGCAAATCGTCGAGAACAGCGCCGAACTGATCACCCTCACCGATCCCGACGGTCGTATCTCATTTGCCAATCCGGCCTTGCTTCAGACCACCGGGTACCATGAAGACGAGATCGTTGGGGAGTTGTTCAAAACCACGATCCTCTCGCGCAACAATGCTCCGAATCTCGATGAGGAAATTCTAGCGTGCACCATTTTCGGCGGGAGTTGGAAGGGTGAATGTGTCGGTCGTCGCAAGGACGATTCCGATTTCCCGGTGTTTCTGAGCACCGGTCAGATGAAGAATGCTCAGGGCCAAGTCATTGGAATTTTTGGAATTGCACAAGACATTACCGATCGAAAACGGCTTGAGGAACAACTGTTCGTCTCGCAGAAGATGGAGGCGGTCGGACTATTGGCAGGCGGCGTCGCCCACGATTTCAACAATCTTCTTGGCGTCATCACGGGTTACAGCGACCTTATCTTGGACGGGTTTCCATCCGACGACCCTCGGTGGCAGCAAGTCCAGCAAATCAAGAAGGCGGGACATCGCGCTACTTCACTGACTCGGCAACTGCTTGCCTTCAGTCGCAAGCAAATCTTCCAACCAACAATTCTGGACATCAATGCACTCCTGGCGGATTTCAACAAGATGCTCCGCCGAATGATCCGCGAAGATATCGAGTTGGTTAGCATCCTCACACCCGGGCTCGGAGAGATCAAAGCCGACCCCGGACAGATCGAACAGGTGATAATGAACCTGGTTGTTAACGCCCGAGATGCCATGCCGACCGGCGGCAAGCTTACCATCGAAACTGCGAACGCAGACCTGGACGAAGCCTATCGCCAGACCCATGCTCCCGTGCAGCCGGGACGCTACGTGATGATTTCCGTAACCGACACGGGTACGGGTATGGACCGCAAGACCCAGGCCCGTATTTTCGAGCCATTTTTCACCACGAAGGAGCTGGGCAAAGGAACCGGTTTGGGCTTAGCGGTTGTATATGGAGTTGTTAAACAGAGCGAAGGTTACATTTGGGTGTACAGCGAATTGGGCCGGGGAACGACCTTCAAAATCTATTTTCCGCGCATAGACGAGCCTGCTTCGTCCCTCCAGACTGATCGAGGCAAGGCACAGCTTGTGTGTGGCTCCGAAACGATTCTGCTAGCAGAGGACGCCGACGCCTTGCGGGACCTCACTTGCATCATGCTGGAACAAAACGGATATACCGTGCTCGCGGCAGAAAACGGCGAGGAAGCCATTCGGATTGCGGAAAGGCAAGATCGGCCAATCCATCTGTTGCTCACAGACGTCGTCATGCCAGGAATGAGCGGACGAGAATTAGCCAATAACCTGGCGGCCAAGCATCCTGACATGAGAGTGCTCTACATGTCTGGATACACGAGTGACTCGATTGTTCGTCACGGTGTTTTGGAACCGGGGATTTCTTTTATCGAAAAGCCGTTTGCTCAAGAAGCGCTGATGCACAAGTTGCGCGAGGTACTTGATTGCGCAGAGAAGGTCCACCGTACCGAGTGAGTTTCGCAAGGCTAGGCGCCAGCATCGAGCTTGTCTCTTAGCGGAGCCAGCTCGTGCAGCGCCGGGTGAGGGAGAATAGAATGCCGCAGCATGCGCTGGTCGTGGACGACGATCTGGACACGTGCAAGTTGATCGAGGCAATTTTACGTTCGGCAGATATCGAGGCTTTGATCTCGGTGGACAGTGTTCAGGCAGTCGAGCTTCTAGGGAACCAGAAATTTGACGCGGTATTTCTCGACGTGAATATGCCTCACCCTGACGGGATCGAACTTACGCGACTCCTGCGTGCTTCAGGCCACAATCAAAAGACACCAGTCATTATTGTAACAGGAGAGGAAGACCCGGCTGTGCTTAGTCGTGGATTCCAGGCTGGGGCCAACTTCTTTCTCTTCAAACCCATAAACAAGGAGCGTCTGCTGAATTTAGCGCGCGCAACGCATAGTGCGGTTCAGCGCGAGAAGCGCCATTATCAGCGAGTTGTGGTCCACTGTAAAGTTCAAGTCTTGTTGGATCCAGATGTTGTGGAAGGCGAGACCATCGACGCAAGTTTGAACGGTCTATTGGTTCGTGCGGCTCGGACGTTCGCGGTCGGTTCCCATGTAAGCATTCGTTTGTTTCTGGCTCCGGGCACGCGACCAATCGTGGCGGATGGGACAATCGCTCGCTTGTCTGGCCCGCATATGGGGGTCCATCTTGACACTATCCGCATGGACGGAAGTAAACGATTGCAGGACTTTTTGCTGCCTTTAATGCTGGGGAATAACCAGTGCAGCGGTTAATTTGAATGATTAGACGCGTTACCGGATAAGTGGATTCGGCCGACCCAAGAGGCCCGTAGAGATTCACGAAGAAGATTCCAGATGGCTACCCGGAAGTGATTGTCGAACCCGAAACTCCACCCGATCAACCCCCACCGCCCTGCAAGCCAACTCACGCCAAATCATCTGGTTAGTTTCACCCTCAGACAGGCTCAAAGTGAGTGCGTGGTGTTAACCAGGCAATGTCGTTGATCAGCGCGTCCTCGAAATACGATGAGGGAGCAAATAGGTAAATCCGGCGACTGCCTCCCACTGCGTGGATGTTTCAGTCAAGCCGCGATTGAAGCCCACGTCAAAGACCAAATTCCTTCGCGCTTCAAGACTGATGGCCCAAAGATTGCCGACGGCGTTGCTCTTCAGGAATGGTTGCGTGAAGCGCCATATTTCACCAGACAGAGTAAGGCGATGTGTAAGGAGATGGGAAATAGTTAGTGACTGGCCAAACTGCGCTCGACGCACAGACCCTTGCCCTACCTCGTTGAAAAAAACGTTTGCGTCGTAATGGAATCCCCTGACGTCGGCGCTCCCCAAAACCAGAAATGAGTTGGTAGCACTTCCGATATCCAGGTCAGGAGCGCCCCCATCGTAAACGCGACGAAAGTAATTGACAGCTAGCGTGGGCTTCGCGCCTTCCCCTTGGTAAAGCACGCCTTGCGCACCCACGAAAAAATCGGCCGCGCGGTTTGCGGTGGCTCCCTCAGCGGTGAAGTGCTCTATCGGCGTCGCTGCGCCCAACAGTTGCAAACGAGGCGCCACAGACAATTTGACGACTTCATTAAGATCGTAGAGCGATGAGAACTCGATTGATTGGCTCGCCCCTAAAAAGCCGGTTTCAAATTGCAGATAGCCCACCGGCGTCAGCGTCGCAGGAGTTGAAACAGTAGGGCGTCCGGGATTCGCTTCCGGTTCGTCGTCTGTCTGCGACTGAGCGAAGCTCGGCTGAACGAAAACTCCAAGGATCAAAGAGAAGAGGAGACATAGGAGAACTGCTTCGCGTTGCATTCTGTCTCCTTGTGACCGAGCTGCCGCATCCCGAGTGCGCGGAGGTTCAACATTCCAATAGATAATACGCTCGAATTGCCGAGTTGCAGTTTAGGGGACGGCGTTGTAAGTTCGCGGATGGAAGGAAGCTATGCCGAATATAGTCAAAGTTACGTTAGGGCAATCATAAACCCGCTTTGCCGCATCTAAGAAAACGAAATGAATAGACCGAGACAGGTTCTGCCCATACTCGCGATTCTTACTGGCATTGTTGCAGCCGGCGTGCCCGCTCGCGCGCAGGTCGCCGGACCC
>JBAUEX010000394.1:0-13944 GCA_049678845.1 Candidatus Acidiferrales bacterium | reverse complement strand
CGGGACAACTCCTCCGCTTGCGTCGAAAACAATGACAGTTACCGTGCCCTGGGAGCCCATCTGCGCCCAGGCTGGGGGCGCGCTGAACGCGAAGAGCAACAACAAACAGGCCACTATGCTGCCAATCAAAGCGCGAGAAAAACTCCGCGACATACTGCCTCCTTTGACATATCCAAGCTTTGTCCGCGTTCCGAAGAACGCGATTTTGGTTTTCGTTCCCGAGTGAACTGGCCTTTCACTTCGAAGAAAGCGTTTTCCTAAAAAGAGAAACGATGCTTTGTTTATGATTGCGTGGCAAACCGCGCCGCTGAATTTGCTTCGGAACTTCGTTTGCGATGCGGCTGAAGAACTGCTCTGAGGAAGGTTAACCGCGGGGAGAGAAACTTGGCTAAATCGCCGATTGCATCCGTGGATTGCCGGATGCATTCGGTGAAGTTCGGCCCCTGGCCTCATAAGTAAACGTTTACTCATGCTACCCACCCCGTCTGAAAGCACGACCCCAATCTAATGGGCGCTTTGTATAATGTATTTGCATTAGTTGTCAAGCCTAAATTTCATTGGCACCCGCGTTTCGCGGCAAAACTGCTAGAATAGCCAAGATCTGAGATCCCTGGAGAGCCAGAAAACGGCGTTAAATGGGCGTTTCGGGGCTTTTTCGACCTAGGACTGAAGGATGAGCTTGCAACGGTTTTGGCGTGTTCTTAGGTACGTCGCGACGACCACTGCCCTTGTGGCGACGGCTTGTTCCCGCGTTGCGATCGCCAAGACGGCTGGTGCGTCCAACGCGACAGAGCTGCAGGCGCGGGACCGCTTGAGCGCACCCTCAAAGGCTGAGAGAGAACTGCAAGCAGGAATCGGGTTAACTCAGCAAGGGCATTTCTCCGAGGCGATTCCGCATTTTCTGGCGGCGCAAGGTCACGTCGCGAATGAATATGCGGCGAATTTTAATCTTGCGTTGTGTTACGTGGGGACAAGCCAATTCACACGCGCCATCGAGGTGCTCAGCACACTGAAAGGCGGCGGGCACGACATCGCGGCGGTGAACAATCTGCTGGCGCAGGCGTATATCGGAGCCGGAGAGGACAAGGAAGCATTCCGAGTCTTCGAACAGGCCGTTAAACAAACTCCCGAGAACGAAAAACTTTATGTGCTCGTGGCGGAGGAGTGCATGGACCGTCAGTCTTACGACCTCGGGCTCGACATTTTGAACATCGGACTGCAGCATCTTCCTCGTTCGTCACGATTGCATTACGAGCGCGGCGTGTTTTTTTCATTTGAAAATCAACCCGATCCGGCGGCGGCCGACTTCGATCTTGCCAGCAAGCTTTCTCCCGGAAGCGATATTTCCTATATGGCCGAAGGACAAAAGGCACTACTGGAAGGAAATATGCCAGAGGCGGTTCGAATGGCACGCGAAGGAATAAAAAACGGCCACGACAACTATATTGTGCTGACCATCTTCGGGAAAGCGATGATTCAGTCCGGCGTCAGTCCGGGACAACCGGAATTTCGAGAGGCGCAAGCAGCGTTGGAAAAATCCGTGGCCGAGCGCCCGAGTTATGCTCTGTCCCAGGCTGCGCTTGGCGAACTTTATCTGATGGCAGGCCGTGTTGACGACGGAATCGCACATTTGGATACCGCGCGGAAACTTGCGCCAGATGACGCTTCCGTTTACTCGCATCTGGCAATTGCCTATCGGCGTAAGGGGGATGCAGAGCAGGCAAAGCGCATGTTAGCGGCGCTCGCCGCGTTGAATCAGCAACAAGCTGGCAAATACAAATCGGGCGCGCCCGGCCACAAAGCGGGTTACGCGTCATCGGGACGCGTGCCGCGGCAACCTTAAATTAAAGATCAACGGGGGGCACTCGGGGAAATTTGCGCTCGACGAAACCCTTCCCTTCCTCGACGGCAATGATTCGGTCAGCTTGGATTTTTGTCAGCTTCGTCACCGCGCCGCTGGGCCAAAGAATTTCGATGGCGTCCACGATCGAATGCTTCCCCAGACCAAAATGAAGCCGCGGATCCTGCGCCGATTGGTAGCTCATTCCTCCTTTTCGCTGTTCGCAAAAGACAAGGTCGCCTGCGGAAACTTTAACCCGCGCTCCCACACCGTCTCGATTTGAGCGCGTACCAACGAGAAGAATTTCCAGCCAATGATTCGCGTTGCCGCCATCGTTTCGAAGCAATTGCGGGAGCTCGCCATTGTTGTTCACCAAAATATCCAAGTCGCCGTCATTGTCGAAATCGGCGATGGCGGCGCCGCGGCTCACTCGCGGAAGTTGAAAATCGCGGCCAAGCGTTTCGCTCACGTTTTGGAAAGTGCCGTGTCCCAGATTGCGGAACATGAGCTTCGGCTCAGCGTAGCGAACGCTGGCGTTGTAACGCCGAATGTTGTCGAGCACGTGGCCATTGGCCATGAAAATATCCGGCGCGCCGTCATTGTCATAATCCATGAATCGCGCTCCGAATCCACTCATGTGGAAAGTGGCATAGCCGAGGCCGCTCCGCAGCGTCGCGTCGTCGAAAGTTCCGTCGCCCATATTTTGATAGAGCCGCGCGAGCTGGCTGTCGAGGTGGGTGACGATCAGGTCCATGCGGCCTTTCCCTGTGGTGTCCGCCGCATCGGTCCCCATGCCGGCTTCCGGCAATCCGTCGGCGCTCACGGCAACTCCCGCCAAATATCCCACTTCGCGGAACGTCCCGTCGCGGTTGTTCTGAAAAAGAAAATTGGCCATCGAGTCGTTGGCGATGAAAATGTCCTGCCAGCCATCGTTGTCATAGTCGAAAGTGACGACACCGAGACCGTTGCCAGGTTTCAGTCCCACTCCGGATTGCTTGCTGACGTCCGTGAACGTTCCGTCGCCATGATTGTGATAGAGCGTAGGCACCTCGCCATTGTAATCATCCGGATGGCAATAACTGCGCATCCCGGGACCGTGGTCGCCGCACCAGAAATTGCGATCGGGCGACCAGTCAATGTAATTCGCAATCACCAGGTCGAGATGGCCGTCATTGTCATAGTCGAACCATGCGGCGCTGGACGCCCAGCGGCCTAGATTTTCCACTCCGGCGCGGGCAGTGACGTCTGTAAATGTGCCGTTCCCATTATTGTGGTAAAGAATGCAGCGTCCGTATCCGAGGACGAGCAAGTCCGGGTATCCGTCGTTGTCGTAATCGCCGACGGCAACGCCCATGCCGAACAAACCTTCGGCGGCCACCCCGGCTTTCACGGTGACGTCGGTAAAGGTCCCGTCACCGTTGTTGCGATACAGGGCACCTCTCAATGGATGCGCGGGTTTGTAAAGCCGCGTCGCGGCACCGTTCGCCAAATATAGATCGAGCAGTCCATCCTGGTCGTAGTCGATCCAACCACAACCGGAACCCATGGTTTCGATCAGGTATTTTTCGGAGGACGCCGCGTTATCGTGACGAAAATCGATTCCGGCGGATTCTGCGACGTCAGTGAACTTGACGGAGGGCGGCGCCTGCGCGAACGCGCCGCGCGAACCAAAAGGGGCGCACGCGGCTGTGGTCCCCATGGCTTTCAGCAAGTCTCGTCTCGACAATTTCGAGAACCGTGCCACCTAATCAGTTCTCCCGAATTCATGAAGATCAGATTCCGGTCCAAAATCAGAGACGCCACATTTGCAATTAGCGCGGGGTGTTGAGTCCGGCTGCGACTGCTTCCTGCACGCGCGCCAACAATATCTCACGCTGCTCCATCGTATAGGCCGTGCTATCCACCGGCGGAGCGAAACGAATCAGAATTTCGCCCGGCACCGTCGCAAGCGTTCCCTTGGGCATGCGCTCGCCGCTTCCGAGTATCGATACAGGAATGACCGGAACGCCTCCCTGAATCGCCATCACAAATGTTCCCTTCTTGAACGGTTTCAGTCGACCGTCTTTGCTGCGCGTGCCCTCGGGAAAAACTACGAACGAAATTCCTTCGTTGAGATACTGCACGGCTTGATCGATGCTGGCAACGGCGGATTCGCGATCGCTGCGGTCGACCGCGACGATTTTTCCCAGGCGCAACGCCGTCTTCACGATCGGCACGTTGAAGACTTCGCGCTTGGCCAAAAACGAAACTCTTCGTGGAATGCCGAGCAGCGCCGCGGGAGGATCAAAATTGCTTACGTGGTTCGCCGCAAATATGCAAACGCCCGCAGGAACATTTTCAAGCCCTTCGGTTCGCACGCGCACTCCGGCGAGCCGCATCGAAACGCCAATGCCCCATTTGCCGGCGCGAAAAAGAAAATCGCTCGTATGGCTGAGCAGGGAGTATGCGATGACCGGCAGGCCGACGAAAACTACGTAGAGTCCGAGAAATGTAACGGCGACAAGCGTGCGAATCATCGGGCACGCAGCGTGTCGATTTGATCTTTCCCGGCGATGGCACGTATGCGCATGGCGCTAATTCGTAGTGCCGTTCAAAATTCCGCCGCGAATGCGTTTTTGTTTCGAGGTCGCGCCGGGCGTTTCGGAAATTGAATAACTCTCCATAGTGCGCTTGCCGAGCGTCAACGAAATCTCGCGCTGGCTCGAGTCGCGTTCGATTTCCAATTTTACTTTGTCGCCCGGCGCGTGCGACAAAAGCCATCGCTGCGCGAACCGCGGAAAAGGCTGGCCGTCGAGCTTCAGGAGCGCATCGCCTGCTTGCAAGCCCGCCTGCTGCGCTTCGCTGCCAGAAGTGACGTCGGCGACTTGAAGTGGTCCGCTGCGAGCGCGCAAGACTTCAAATCCAAAGTCGGCAATCGACTGCTGCTGTTTTGTAGCCGTGAGGCCGGCGATGCGAAGGAAGTCGTCATACGGTATGTCGTCCGTCCCCGCGACGTATTTCGCAAAGAAATCCTTCAAGCTTCGGCCCGACACTTTCTCCGCTTCCTGTTCAACACCCGCGCTGTCGTTGTAGAAACGATTGCGATGCGCGTAGTCGTCATCCATGGCGCGCAAAACGTCGTCGAGAGACTTGTGATTGTCGGTCGAGTCGCGAATTTCCAGATCGAGCAGCACGCCGAGGATCTGGCCTTTGTTGTAATACGAAATAGTGACCTCGGGGCGATCGTAGTAATCGTACTTGTCGAGCCAGGTGTCGAGGCTCGATTCCTCGACGCTTTGCCAGTGACGCGCGGGACGTGCATCGAGGGTTGTAAATTGTTGCGCGAGATCATCATAGAACTGGTCGTGACTCCACAACCCGGTGCGCACCATGGTGTAAGCCGCGTACGTGCTGGTAACGCCTTCGGCGAACCACAGGGCCCGCGTCCACATCTCTTTCGTGAAATCCACGGGCTCGAGAGTTTGCGGGCGAATGCGCTTCACATTCCACAGGTGAAAAAACTCGTGCGCCGCGACGTTTGCAGCCATCTGGCCCGAGGGCACGGCGATGGCTGTGCCATTTGCGTGCTCCATTCCGCCGCCGCCCGCTTCCGCGTAAGTGCCGAAATGAAAAATGAACATGTATTCACGGAACGGCACATCGCGCATCATTCCCGTCTCATAAGAAACGATCTTGCGCAACGTGTCGCCAAGCCTTTGCTGATCCCAGTCCTTGCCGTCAACGACAACGCGAAAATGCGCGCCGTTGGCATCGAATTGGAAATCCTGAAATGCGCCGACTTCCACGGGCGCGTCGACGAGCGCGTCGTAACTCGGAGCGGCGAAAGTTCCCGTGGACTTCCCTGCCGGCAATTCTTCCGCGACGCGCCAGTTTTCCGGCACGTCGGAATACTGGACTTCGGTTTGTTCCGCGCGACGCGACGGAACGTAGAAAAGCACTTCGGCTAAATTGAGGAACGCGTGGCGAGAATTAAGCTGGGAGCTGAACGGCCCTGGCTCATCCCAATAATCCTCGTACTGAATCGTGACCGTGCCCAAATCCTGTCGCGAATTGGAGAGAGCAGCGATTCTCCACGTTTGCTTGTCGAGTTTTACGACGCGCAGTGGAGAGTTCGCATTTGCAGCCTTTAGCTGAGCGCGCACGTCGGTGACACGAAACGCGAAATCACGAATGTCATACGTAGCGTTCCAGGCGGGCATTGCGACGATGAGTTCGTGGCCCGCGTTGGGCACTTCCATGGTGACGTGAAGACTGTGCTGTTCCGGATGCGCAACGGAAATCGTATATCGAATTGTAGCGGCGGCATGCTGCGGCAGAAAGAATATCGCGAACACGATTGGTACAAGCGATCTTGATACCGATCGGTAGGGCTTTCTCACGATTTGTGCGCCACTGTTCTCTTCCCCAGGATTTCGAGCAGGCGGCTGCACAAGCCGTCGAAGCTGCCATTCGACATGACCAGCACAAGATCGCCGGGGACAAGTTGCGACGCAAGAAAATCGGCAATTTCGGTTGCCGACGCAAATGCGCGCGCGGGTTTGCCGAGTTTGCGGATGGCTGCGGTCACTTCTTCCGGATCGAGACGTTCCTCGTTAGATAAAAGTTGGGCGCGATTCACCGCGCCAAGGACGGCGCCATCCGCCATGGCAAGCGACGACGCAAGGTCATCCTGAAAAATGCGGCGGCGCATGGTGTTTGAGCGCGGCTCGAAGGCGACCCAGAGTTTGCGTGGGGGCCAGCGCGAACGCGCGGCTTCAATCGTCGCGCGAATGGCGGTGGGGTGATGCGCAAAATCCTCAACGACCAGCACGCCGCCGACTTCGCCTTTGATGTCCATGCGACGGCGAACACCCTGAAATTTCGCGAGCGCGACTTCAATCGCTTCGCATTCGACGGCGCGCGCGAATGACATCGCGACGCAGGCCAGCGCGTTCATCACATTGTGACGGCCCGCCAGGGGGACGCGAATGCGCGCTACTTCCTCGCCGTGATAGGCCACGCGGAAATGCGTCATGCCCTCGCGCCATTCAATATCGCCCGCGTACCAATCCATCTCCGGCGTAAGTCCATATTGTTCGACGGTACAGAATGCCTTAGACGTGCACGCCACCAGGTTCGGCGCTTCACCCCACACGAGAATTCTGCCACGGCGCGGCACCAGATTCACAAGCCGCCGGAACTGCAATTCGATCGCGGCCAAATCGGGGTAGATGTCCGCGTGATCGAATTCGAGCGAAGTCAAAATTAATTCGTCGGGATGATAATGCAGGAATTTGGGAGCCTTATCGAAATAAGCGGAATCGTATTCGTCGCCTTCGATGATGAATTCATCGCCGCCGCCGAGGCCGTAGCTTTTGTCGCCGAAATTCGGCACCACTCCGCCGACCAGAAAATCCGGATGGCGGTTTGCGACATGAAAAATCCAGGACAACATCGCGGTGGTGGTGGTCTTGCCGTGCGTTCCGGCAATCACGATTGAGGTGTGGCCCGGCAAAAACAATTCTTCGAGCGTCTGCGGCATCGACCAGTACGGAATCTTTTCATCGAGCGCGGCCTCGAGTTCCGGATTGCCGCGAGAGATTGCGTTGCCGACGACAACCAAATCCGGAGTTGGTTTCAAATTCTCCGCGCGAAAACCTTCGTTCCAGGGAATTCCGAGTGCGGCAAGCAGCGTGGATGCCGGAGGATACACGCCGGTGTCGGAGCCCGTGACTGTGTAGCCGCGTTCCTTCAACATGCCCGCGACCGGAGCCATCGCCGCGCCGCCTATTCCGAGCAAATGGATGTGCCGGAGAGTTTGCTTCAGGAGCGTCGTGACTTATCTCCTCGCTTGGTTTCGCGTTGCTGCGGATTGGCGCACGCCGGTTCGAGAAAGTCCAGCCTTCCGCTACCATGCGCCACGACGCGGGCCTTGATTCCGAGCGGAATCGTGAGCATCGCGCGCGGCGTGTGGCCGACCGGCGCTCCCCACACGACGGGAATTTTCAGTGGCTCGATGATTCTTTCGAACACATCGCGCGCCGACGTGTTTCCCGCCTGCACTTCGCATTCTGGAAATTCTCCCAAAACCATTCCGCGCACGCCCTTGAATTTTCCGGCCTGTCGCAAGTGTATCAACGTGCGATCGATTTGGTACGGCTTCATTCCGCGATCTTCCAGCACCAGAATCGTACCGCTGGTTTGAATTTCCCAGGGCGTGCCGAGCGTGGCTTCGACGAGCGTGAGGCATCCGCCCGTGAGAGTGCCCTCGGCTTGCCCGAAAAAAAGAGTTTCACCGCGGAGATCGATCTTCCACGCGTGGCTCGTCTGCGTGAGCGCCTGTTGAAACGATTCCGAATCGTAGCCTCCGGCGACATCGGCGCCTTTATCGAGTCCGGAGGCGATCATGGGGCCGTAAAAACTCATCCAACGCTTCTTGCGCCACAAAAAAAGTTGCAGCAGCGTGATGTCGCTATATCCGAGCAGCGCCTTCGGAAATTTCAACGCACGCGTGTCCAAACGATCGAGCAAGTATCCCGAGCCGTATCCGCCGCGCGCGCAAATCACGGCACGAGATGCGCTCTCCTCGAGCGCACGCGACAATTTCGCGAGCCGTTCTTCCGCGCCGCCGGCAAAATATCCCTGGCGCGCCAGGACGCGCGGATCCCATCGCGGTTCGTAGCCGAGACGCTCCAATTCCTCGCAGCCCTTGCGCAGCGCCCCTTCTTCAACGGGACTGGCGGGCGCGACGATCCGCACGGTATTTCCGCGTTCGAGCGGCGGCGGCTTGACGACAGGTGGCATGTACCGGCACCGAGCATAGAAAACTTCCGGATGCGAGTCCAGCGACACGAAGGCCGCGCGCATCCGATGAGTTCACTCCGGCAGGGGCGGGCATATTGGCGGAGACTGACCCAAAACGCCGTTACGTTTCGCGTTGGAACTCCACAGGAACCATTTCGCAGCGCGCGGGCAGCAAGCTGAAGCGCCGCATCAGCTCGTGTTCTTGCGGCAAACTGATCTCCGCATCGAATTCCATTACCGATTCCTCACCGGCGCGGCGCAATTCGGAGTGCTGAATCGGGACTTTCATGTCCTGGAAAAGTTCCCGCGCCCGCTTCATGACGGCGTCGCCATTGGTGGTGGTTAATCGAAATGTGATCAGACGAGTCTTGATGCCCATGCGCGCCTCGGCCCATCCGAGCGTCGTCAGCGCAAGCAGGATAAGCCCCGTGGCGAAAATCGAAGTAACGTACATGCCCGTGCCCACGCCCATTCCGACGGCTGCCGTCGCCCACACGGTGGCGGCTGTGGTGAGCCCGACCACGTTCCCGCGCTCGCGCAGAATCACGCCCGCGCCCAGGAATCCGATTCCGGCGATAATTTGCGCCGCGATGCGCGTGTGGTCATCTTCGGGATGGGTTGCAGCAACGTAGGAAATAATCATGAAGAAGCAAGAGCCCATGCCGATCAGCATGCTGGTGCGCAGTCCCGCCGCCTTGTGGCGCATCTCGCGCTCGAAGCCCACAACGCCGCCGAGCGCCGCCGACAGCAAAAGTTTTCCCGCAATTGTATAGGTTAGATCAATCGCCATGATGCCGCCGCTCGTGCGCCGATTCTACCCTGCTCGGCCCTGTTAAAAAGGAAATTCGCTTCCGCACGCTACAGTTTTATGTGCATCATGCGCACAAGTTCGCGGGCGCGCGTTTCGACTTCGCGGCGTTTGACCGTTCGGAGACGCTCGACGCCCAACTTTTCCACCGCGAAACTTCCGAGCACCGAGCCGTAGACCATCGCGCGCCGCAGCGAAACGTGATTGGCCTGTGACTGGCTCGCCAAATAACCCATGAAGCCGCCCGCGAAGCTGTCGCCGGCGCCCGTGGGATCGTGGACTTCTTCGAGCGGATAAGCAGGCACGGCCATGATGGCGTCGCGATGAAACATCATCGAGCCGTATTCTCCGCGCTTGATGACCAGCGCTTTTGGCCCCATGCGCAACACGCGCCGCGCCGCGCGCAGTAAGTTGCTTTCTCCCGCGAGCTGGCATGCTTCTTCGTCGTTGATGAGCAGCGCGTCGATTAATTTCAGGGTTTTTTCGAGTTCGGCGCGAGTGCCGGCGATCCAGTAATTCATCGTATCGAGGGCGACAAGTTTTGGCCGGCGCCGCATCTGTTTCAGAACGTTTCGCTGGAGCTGCGGGTCAATATTCCCCAGGAAAACGAATGGGGAGTCGCGATAGGCTTCGGGCAATTTTGGCGCGAACGTGGCGAACACATTCAAATCCGTCCGCAATGTTTCGCGGGTTCTCAAATCGCTGCTGTAGCGGCCAGCCCAGAAAAAGCTTTTGCCGGCGGCGCGTTCCAAACCCGCCAGATCAATTCGTCTGCCGCGAAATATGGCTTCATCTTTCGCGGCGAAATCTTCGCCCACCACACCGACGAGGCGCACGGACGAAAGCAATGACGCCGCGAGAGAGAAGTACGTGGCGGCGCCGCCGATGGTTCGCTCCGTTTTGCCGAACGGCGTCTCGATGGCATCGAACGCAACAGAACCCACAACCAGTAACGACATCAGGTATTCCTCTCGTGTTCAGGAAATATATTTACCGATAATCGGAGCGAGGCGGCGCTTCGTCGCCGCGGGAATCAGCTTGCGGTCCGTCAAAATCGCATGCGCGAGAGCCGAGCCGCATTTGCAATCGCGCGCGTCCGGCAGAGTGCGCACGGTTTCGCGAATCACGCGCTGAACGTTCGCGGCGTTTTTGTTGAGATTGGCGATGATGTCGGGCACAGAGACGGAATCATGCTCCGGATGCCAGCAATCGTAGTCGGTGATCATGGCTACGGTGGCGTAGCAAGTCTCGGCTTCACGCGCGAGCTTGGCTTCCGTCAAGTTCGTCATGCCAATCACGTCGAAGTGCGATTGGCGGTAGAAATGCGATTCCGCCAGCGTGGAAAATTGCGGACCTTCCATGCAAACGTACGTCCCTTTCGCGTGTGCTTTCACGCCAGCGCGTCCGCACGATTCAGCCAGCGCCTTTGCCAGCGGGCCGCATGTGGGTTTGTCGAAACCGACGTGGGCCACAATCCCGTCGCCGAAAAACGTGGCCATGCGGCCGCGCGTGCGGTCGAAAAACTGGTCGGGAATCAAGAATTCGAGCGGGTGCAAATCCTCGCGCAGAGAGCCCACGGCGCTGACCGACAAAATGCGTTCGACGCCGAGCGTTTTCATGGCGTAAATGTTCGCGCGATACTTGATTTCGCTGGGAAGAATCCGGTGGCCGCGGCCGTGGCGAGCGAGAAATGCAACGCGCTTGCCTTCGAGCGAGCCGATAACAAATGCGTCGGAGGGAGCGCCGAAAGGCGTCTTCACGCGAACTTCGCGCGTGCCGCTCAGGCCAGCCATCGAGTAGAGTCCGCTGCCGCCGATGATGCCGATGCGCACCGGTTCGCTCGCTGCGCGCTTCGCTGCCTTTTGGTTTTTGGCCATTCTCTTCACCGTCTATTTTTCAGGAATCTGACGCGGGACTCAATCAATTCGCGCGGGCTCCGCTTCGTAATTTCCGTTGCGTTCGCGCAGATACGCGGCGCGAACTGCGGAGTCATGCGCGAAGAGCGTGAGCCAACCGTTCGTCGCAATTTGCGGCAGCCATTTCTTTTTATTCTCGAGCGTGGTCAGAGGAAACAAGTCGAATCCCATTATCCACGCGAGGGGCAGATGCGCAGTGGTGGGCACAAGGTCAGCGAGAAAAATGGCTGTCTTGCCGCCGCCCGTGAGTTTTACGCACTGCATGGCGTGCGTATGTCCCGGAACGAGATAAACGCTGACGCCGGGGGCGATCTCCGTATCGCCTTCGAGAAGCCACCACTGGCCCGCCTCTTCGATGGGCAGATAATTTTCCAGAATAAAACTGGCGCGATCGCGTTCGGTCGGATTCTTGGCATGCTCGAGATCTTTTTTCTGCACCACGTAGCGCGCATTCGGGAATGTGGGACGCGCTTTGCCGTTGACGATGCACGTGTTCCAGCCGCAGTGATCGAAGTGCAAATGCGTGTTGATGACGAAGTCGACGTTTTGCGGTTTCACGCCGTGCGCCGCAAGCTGGTCGGGAAATCTGGGCGAGCCTTCGAAATCGTAAATGTCGCGCCTCTTTGCGTCCCATTTGTCTCCCGCACCGGTCTCAACGAGAATCGTCTTGCCGGCGGCGCGTATCAGCAGACAATTCATCGCCAGCACAATGCGATTGCGATCGTCGGGACGCGACTTCTTCTCCCACATCGGCTTGGGCACCACGCCGAACATCGCGCCGCCATCGAGGCGCAGCGTACCGTCATTCAGCAGCAGAAATTCCAGATCACCCAATCTCAACGCTTAGCCTCCAGTCCGGCTCTGTCGAGCATCTCGCTCACCGCTGAATATGGGTCGCGTTTGCGCTCGGCGACTTCCGCCGCCAATGATTCGAGCGCGCCGTGCGTCGCGAGATTGTCCACCACGCGGCGCACCAGACGCTCGCGCAGCAAGTTCAGCAAACGCTCGCGCCACAACGCGATTTCCTTTGCGCGACGTTCATTCTTTCCGCGAAAATGTTCTCGAAAACGTTCAATCTGGCGCGAGAGCTCCTCGATTCCTTGGTTCTCGGTGGCCACCGTAAGGACGATTGGCGGCTTCCAACCGTTTCTTTCCGGCACAAGCTGCAAAATCGCGCGAAGCTGTTGCTCAAAACGATCCGCGCCCTCGCGGTCTGCTTTGTTCAGCACGAAAACGTCCGCGATTTCCATCAGGCCGGCTTTCAAATTCTGGACGTCGTCGCCCATTCCGGGTACGAGGACGACAACCGTACAATCGGCCAAGCGCACAATTTCCACTTCACCCTGGCCAACGCCGACCGTCTCGACCAGCACGTAGTGTTTTCCCGCAGCATCAAGAAGAAGAGCGGCATCGCTTGTCGCTTGCGAAAGGCCGCCGAGGGAGCCTCGCGTGGCCATGGAGCGAATGAAAACTCCGCTGTCGGAGGCGTGACCCTGCATGCGTATGCGATCGCCAAGAATCGCGCCGCCGGTGAACGGGCTCGACGGATCGACGGCAATCACGCCGACGGTTTGCTTTTGCGCGCGATAAAACGCCGCCATGCGGTCGACGAGGGTGCTTTTCCCCGTGCCGGGCGCTCCGGTGATGCCGATGCAATAGGAATTTCCCGTGTGCGGAAAAAGTTGGCGCATTAAGTTCTCGGCTTCGCCGGTGCGATTTTCGATCTCTGTCATGGCGCGAGAAATAGCGCGGACGTCGCCCGCGCGCACTTGCTCAACCCACTGGCTGACGGTGATGGAAGGTGTGGAGGCCACGGGCATCGATGCGCTGCCCTAACCTTTTCCGAGGAGCTGGCGAGCGATGACGAGACGCTGGATTTCGCTGGTGCCTTCGCCAATCGTGCAGAGTTTGACGTCGCGATAATATTTTTCGGCCGGGTAATCCTTGATGAAGCCGTAGCCGCCGAAGATTTGCACGGCTTCATTGGCGACGCGGACGGCCACTTCCGCAGCGAACAATTTTGCCATGCTCGACTCGCGCGTGAAGCGCACACCTTCGCCGCCCCGAGCACGCGATCTGTCGGCGAGGTACGCCGATTGCCAGACGAGCAGGCGCGCCGCTTCGATTTCCGTCGCCATGTCCGCGAGCTTGAACTGAATCGCTTGAAACTCGCTGATTGCTTTGCCGAATTGCTTGCGCTGCTTCGCGTATTTTACGGCAGCTTCGTAGGCGCCCTGAGCCATCCCCACGCCGAGCGCCGCAATCGAAATGCGGCCGCCGTCCAGAACCTGCAAGCTGTTGATGAAGCCTTCTCCCTCTTTTCCGAGGAGATTTTCGGCGGGCACGCGGCAGTCGCTGAAAATCACTTCGGAAGTGTCGCTGGCGCGCATACCCAACTTGTTTTCTTTTTTGCCGGGACGAAATCCCTGCGTGCCTTTCTCGATGATGAATGCGGAAATGCCGTGCTGTTTTTTCGCAGTGTCCGTGACGGCCATGGCGACGCAGACGTCGGCATAGTGGCCGTTGGTGGTGAACGTTTTCGCGCCATTCAGCACCCATGCGGAATCTTTTTTGATCGCCACGGTGCGCGTGCCGCC
>JBAUEX010000393.1:0-4660 GCA_049678845.1 Candidatus Acidiferrales bacterium | reverse complement strand
TCGATAGCCCGGCCATCCCAGAATTTTCGTGAATTCGTTGTCGCGCATGCCGCCGAGTCTAGCCGAAACGGCACCACGACGGAAACCCGCTCATTTATTGCGTCTCTACGAATTCCTGCTCAGAGCCAAAATTTATAACGACTCAAGGAGAAAAAAATGAACGTGCTACGCAAAATCCTGGTCGGCCTCGGGTCCATCGTCGTCGTTGCCCTGCTTCTCGCGCTGGCATCGCCCAAAACCGCTCACGCTATCGTCAGCACTCTCGTCACTGTGGTCAACAGCGTAGCAGTTGTTAACCCCGCCCCCGGCGGGACAATCCAAGGAGTCGTCACGGAAGAAACGATGGGCGCTTCGCGTCAGCCCGTCGAAGCGGCCTGCGAGTCCGGCAGCATTAACACGATCGATGCGAGTTTTAGTTGCGTCCCATACACGGTGCCAGCCGACAAGCGCCTCGTCATTGAGTACGCGGACGGCTCTTGCACTTCTCCTGGCAACATTTCCGGCGCAGGTGTTTCTGTCGTAGAAAACGGTAACGTCACCGGCATAGTGCACAATATCGCCGTGGTTCCCCAGGGCGCAGGGCCATTCGGCGGAAACGCCTTTATTTTCGGTCAGTCGCTGCGGCTGTATGCAGACCCCTCGACCGAGGTGCGGATGTTTTTCGTCACGACGGATAAAACCGGCGACACAAGTTGCGGGGAGAATATCAATGGCTACCTCGAGCCGGCAGATGTTCAGTAATACCTGCACAGGGATCGCGCGAGCTTTCGGTTCGCAGGTCGCAGGCGCCGTGGCCCACGGTTTTGTAGGTGAGCTGCAAAAGAGGGGACGGACAAACTGGATTTGCGGTCCCGAAAAACTCGATCGAGCGGCTCCACGGAGAGACTCTCTGCCTTAGCGAAAACAGCCTCTTGGGCGAACACTTATCACTTTGCGGCGACGGAACTGACTCTTTAATTGACTCACTCTCTCGAATGTGGGAGGCTTTCGCAATTCCCACATTCGGCCCTGAGGCAATGGAGCAGGACACCGTTGGAGTCCTCAATTCCGTCGTTGATTTCTGCGGTCGAGCAAGGCGACCATGCCGCTGCGGAAAAGCTCTTCGCCGCTCTCTATTCCGAGCTGCACCGCCTGGCGAAGCGCGAATTGGCCAGGCACGGGGCTCCCGTAACGCTCGGCGCTACCACGCTCCTGCACCAAGCGTATCTTGAGATTAGTGCGAAAGACGGAACGTCCTTCCCCGATCGCGCGCGATTTATGGGGTATGCCGCCCGCGTGATGCGTGGCTTGATTATCGATTATTCACGGTACCGCCGTACTCAGAAACGGGGCGGTCAATTCGAGATTACGTCATTGGGAGTCGAAGCCGAAAATGCCCCTAATGACCGGGAACTACTTCGGATCAGCGAAGCGTTGGATGAGCTCGCCGAGGCCGAGCCGTCGTTGGCGGAAGTTGTCGACCTGAAATTTTTTTGTGGTTTCACATTCGCCGAAATTGCGGCCATGAGGGACATTTCCGAACGTACTGTGCAGCGGCAATGGGAGAAAGCTCGCATCTATCTCCATCGTAGCATTCGCGCGAAGCTGGAGGTTTGAGGGTCGGTGTCCACGCTGAGTCCCGATCGCTGGCAGGAGATCAGCCCTTATCTCGACCGGGCGCTTTCGCTCCCGGAGCAGGAGCGCGCGGCCTGGTTCGAGTCATTTCAAGCAGAGAGGCCAGATCTGGCCGATATGCTCGGCGAGCTCCTCAAAGAGCACAGCACGCTCGGACAAGAGCATTTCCTTGAACGAGGGCCAGCGAGGCCCGCGGATGAGCCGGTTCTATCAGGCCGGACCGTTGGCGCTTACAAGCTGCTCTCGCCTATTGGTCAGGGCGGCATGGGGAGCGTCTGGCTCGGGGAACGAGACGACGGCCGCTTCCGAAGGCGCGTGGCAGTCAAGTTTCTGAATTTTGCCTTGGGTGCCAAAGGAGCGGCCGAACGGTTCGAGCGCGAGGGCAAAATCCTCGGTCGGCTTGCGCATCCTCACATCGCGGCGCTGACTGACGCGGGCGTGACCCCCAATGGGGAACCCTATCTCGTTCTCGAGTACGTGGAGGGTAAACAGCTCGACGAATACTGTGATGAGCGCATGCTCGGCGTGGATGCGCGAATCCATCTTTTTCTGGATGTTCTCGCCGCCGTTGCGCACGCCCACGCCAACCTCATCGTCCATCGCGACATTAAGCCTTCCAATGTATTGGTCGGCAGTGAAGGCGAAGTGAAGCTTTTGGACTTTGGCATTGCCAAGCTCCTCGCCGACGACACGAATCCCGCTGCCGCGACACTGCTCACGCTCGAAGGCGGTAACGCCATGACCCCGTTGTTCGCTGCGCCAGAGCAGGTGACGGCTGGCACAATCACCACGGCAACGGATGTTTACGCGCTCGGCGCGCTGCTTTTTTTGCTTTTGACTGGACATCATCCGGCAGGCCCGGGAGGGCAATCTCCAGCAGAACTGGTGAAGGCTGTCCTGGAAACTGAACCCGCCCGGGCCTCATCGACTATCACATTCTCGGATGACGATTCTGTGGCGCAAAGGCGCAATGCCACTGCTGAAAAGCTCCGTCGGCAGCTGCACGGAGATCTGGACACGATTGTTGCCAAAGCATTGAAGAAAAATCCTGTGGAGCGGTATAACTCAGTTGCTGCTTTTGCCGATGATCTTCGACGATATCTCAAACACGAACCGATTAGCGCGCGACCAGACACTCTTGCTTACCGAGCTACCAGATTTATCCGTCGGAATCTCGCCGCAGTAACACTTGGCACCTCCGCCATCGTGCTGGTGATCGGCAGCCTGTCAACTGGACTCTATGTGGCAAATCGCGAGCGACAAGTCGCCGAACAACGATTCGGTCAGGTGCGGCAGCTAGCAAGTAAATTTATCGACCTCGATGGCAAGATCCGGGGCCTTTCGGGTTCGACAGAAGTCCGAATGCAGATGGTGAGAGATTCCTTGCAGTATCTGACTTCACTAAGCAGTGAAGCTCATATTGACACGGACTTTGCGCTTGAAATCGCTTCCGCATACGTGCGTGTAGCGCACGCCCAGGGAGATCCCACTTCGCCGAATCTCGGGCAATTCGCGGAAGCTGAAGTAAGTTTGAACAACGCGGCAAAATTCGTGGACTCCATTCTCGCCAAGGAGCCAAACAATCGGCGAGCGCTGTTCATTGCCACCACCATATCCCACGATCGCATGGAATTGGCTGACACGTTAGGGAACTCCGAGAAATCGCTTGCGGAAGCCGGGAAAACGGCTTCACTGATCGAGCGTTTTATGAGTCTGGGAAATGTGAGTCCAGGCGATACCTACAGCATGACGTACTTCTATTCAAATGTTACGGGCACGTTGGTAGATCTCAGACGAATGAAGGAAGCGATACGCACTGGTCGGCGGGGGTTAGAGATTTCGCAGCCGGTGCCCAACGCGCGCAGAATGCAGCCCAATCTTTATTACGTGTTGGCAGATGCGCTGTGGCAAATGGGCGACTTCGATGGTGCGATTAAGATGATAAATCAGGCCGTTGATGGGCAAGAGATCCAGGCGGCCAGCGGACACGCGGCCCTGCGCATAAATCTAGCGGATTCGCTTTGCCTAAGGGGCCAGATCCTGGGAAGGACGGATGCCGAACCGAGTCTCGGCCATCCTCGCGAAGCATTAGCTGACTTTCAGAGGGCGCTCGGCATCGCCGAGGATCTCTCCAAGACCGACCCGCTGGACTATCTGGGACGGCACAACGTCGCAGTGTTCGGATTCGAGGTCGGCAATACTCTTCGACACGTCGACCCCCGCAAGGCCCTATCGGTTTACGACTACGCGCTTACGCGTATACGACAGGCCAAAACCAACTCCAGCACTGAACGCGACGAGGCAGAGTTGCTGGCCGCCTCCTCCTATCCGGCTCGTTGGCTGAGTCACGGCAAGGACGCAAAGCAGCGCATTGCCAAAGCTCTTGAGCTTCTGCACGACGTCGGACGGTATCCGCCGACCAAAGTGGAGCCTATGAACGATGTCTACGATGCGATGCGGGCGCAGGCTGATGACTACGCGGAAACGGGCCAAACGGCAAAAGCAGTCGACGCGTATCAGCAGTTGCTGAAGAACATGATGGCGTGGAAGCCTGATCCACAAAATGATCTCCGTGATGCGGCTTGTCTTTCCCGCACTTGGGCTGCGCTGGCGGATCTTCTTCGGCGAGGCCGGCGGAATGACGAAGCCCGGGGGCTCGAAGCTCAGCGGACAGAACTCTGGAACCACTGGCAGGGCAAGCTTCCCAACGCTCACTTCCTCCTCAGCCAGTCTCTAACTCAAATCGCTCCTCCGCCAGCTTTCCTGCACGCTGCCAAAAAATAGACAAGACATCTCGATAGGCGTTTTCAGTTTCCCTCCAAACGAAAAGTCGACGCATAGGGGTCCAGGAATTTTTTGAGCTCCTTGTCGTGTTTTGCCTGCCAATTCCGATTTCCTTAGTAGAGGGAGATTTCTGGTTCCGAGTGTAATGCGGAAATCCAGTTTGAAAGGGGAGGTATCCACCATGAACACGCGTTTGAAATTCCGGTCCCAGTCAGGTTTTACACTGATCGAGCTTCTGGTGGTGATCTCAATTATAGGGATC
>JBAUEX010000392.1:0-13313 GCA_049678845.1 Candidatus Acidiferrales bacterium | reverse complement strand
TGATGATGCTCGAGCCTTTGCACGCGTGCAACTTGACCTGCACGGGTTGCGGGCGCATCCGCGAATACAAATCCACAATCAACGAAATGTTGACGGTCGAGCAATGCCTGGCGGCGCTTGATGACTGCGGTGCACCGATTGTTTCGATCTGCGGCGGCGAGCCCATGATTTATCCGGAGATTGGGCGGCTGGTGAAGGAGATCCTGGCGCGAAAGCGGAATATCTATTTGTGCACCAACGGGATGTTCATTCGCAAGCGTTTGCAGGAATTCAAGCCGACGTCGCGATTCTTTTTCAACGTTCATTTGGACGGCTTGGAGAAGACGCACGATCTATGCGTCGAGCGCGATGGTGTGTTCCGCGAGGCGATCGCGGGAATCAAGGCCGCCAAGGCTGCTGGATTCCTGGTGTGCTCGAACACCACGGTCTATAAAGAGACGGACATCGAGGAAATTGCCGAGCTGTTTGCGTATCTTCGAACGCTGGGCGTTGACGGCAACATGCTGTCACCGGCGTATTCCTATGCTTCGGTGCAGACAAAAGACATTTTCATGTCGCGTCAGGATGTGAACGAGAAATTCCAACGCGCGAGCAGCCTGCTCGAACAGTTCAACGTGATCACTTCTCCGATCTACATGGAATTCCTGCGCGGCGAGCGCGATCTGATGTGTACGGCCTGGGGCAATCCAACGTACAACCCGCGCGGATGGAAGGGCCCGTGTTACTTGATGACGGACCAGCACCATGAAACGTTCCGCGACCTGATCGACAACACGCCGTGGGAAAAATACGGTTACGGCCGCGATCCGCGCTGCGAAAATTGCATGGTGCAATCGGGCTACGAAGCTTCCGCCGTGCTTGGCGGGAATCACAAGTTCGGGGACACGTGGAAAATGTTGCAATGGCAGGTCTCTGGCCGCATGGGCGGGCGTCGAGGCGAGAATGCAAAGTCAAACGGCGGGTCGAAGTTGAACGGGAATGGAAACGGTCACAAGATGAATCAGCCTTCCGCGACGGTGCACATAGGGAATACGCAGGGCCGAGAGAAGGAAGAAGCTTTCCGAATCTTATGACGACGCTAGTCTCCGGCGCGACCGGTTTCGTGGGCTCGCATGTTGCCCGGCGACTGGCCGCTTCCGGCGAATCGGTGAGGGCGCTGGCGCGACCGGGTAGTCGACGGCAGGGGCTTGAGGGAGTCGCCGTCGAATGGGTCGAAGGGGATTTGCGCGATGAGGCTTCGCTTGATCGCGCACTTGCCGGCGTGAATCGGGTTTATCACGTGGCTGCGGATTATCGCCTGTGGTCGCGCCATCCGAAGGAAATCTACGACAGCAATGTGACCGGAACGAAGAACTTGCTCGCGGCCGCGCTGCGCGCGCGAGTGCAGCGGTTTGTGTACACAAGCACGGTGGCTACCCTTGCGGTTCCGCGTGGTAACGATCTGCCAGACGAAACGAATCGGGCTTCCGTAGATGAAATGATTGGAAACTACAAGCGTTCGAAACTGCTGGCGGAGCAAGAGGTTTTGCGCGCGGCGCACGAAGGCTTGCCGGTGGTGATCGTGAATCCGACTACGCCGGTCGGGCCGGGCGATTGGAAGCCAACGCCGACCGGCCGCATCATTCTGGATTTTCTGCGGGGGCGCATGCCGGCCTATGTGGACACGGGTTTAAATTTTGTTCCCGTGGAGGATGTGGCGGAAGGGCATCTGCTGGCTGCGCAGCGGGGAAAAGTTGGCGAGCGGTATTTGCTGGGCGGGCGCAATATGACGCTGAAGGAACTGCTGGATGCACTGGCGAAGATCACAGGCCTGGCTGCGCCGACGTGGCGAATCCCTCATTCGGTGGCGCTGATTGCCGCGTGTGTTGACGCTGCGTATTCACGGGTGACGGGACGCGAGCCGCGGATTCCTATTGAAGGAGTGCGCATAGCGCGGCACACGATGTTCGTGAATGACGCGAAGGCGCGGAAGGAATTGGGCTACCAGTCGGGCGCCGTGGAAGCGGCGCTGGAGCGCGCGGTGCGGTGGTACGTTGAAAATGGTTACGTAACACTTCCGAAGCATGCCGCGGTCGCGCAAGTCTCCGCGGCGTGAAGATTCCTATGAAAATTCTGGTGAGCTTCGCTTTGCGAAATGAATTCACTCCATGGTGGCGGATGCGGCGGTTCACGCGAGTGACAGGGCTTGATGTTGCGGCGTATGACACGAAAGTGGAAGCAGCAGAGGTACGGGTGGTCTTAACCGGCGTTGGACCGGAGCGAACGAGATCCGTGATTGCCCGTGCGTTACAATGGGAACCGAACGTGTGCATCGCTTCGGGAATCGCCGGGAGCTTGCGCGCGACGTATCGAGTCGGAGAAGTGTTCGTGGCTCGCGAAGTGATGGAACTGGAAAGCGGACGGACAATTGCGATGGACCGTGAACTCGTCGAAGCGGCGGAGAGGCGCGGTGTTCGGCTGGCAGAGCGGTTGCTGTCGTCGGCGAACATGGTCGTCACGGCAGAAGGCAAAGGCCGATTGGGACGCATGGCGGAAGCGGTCGACATGGAAAGTTTCGCGGTGCTGACGGAAGTGGCGGCGCACAAGATGCCGGGCGTGGCGATTCGGGCGATCAGCGACGCGGCGGATCAGGATTTGCCAATGGATTTCAACGGCGTTCTGGACGATGAGGGGAAAGTGAAGGCGTCCAAGGTGGCACGCTCGCTGGCGGGTGCGCCGCACAAGTTGCCAGCTCTGTTGCGTCTCGGGCGGGATACGAAACTCGCTGCGACGAAACTCGCGGAATTTCTGGACGGATACATACTTGATCTGGCGGCGCGAGCGGAACGATCGACTGAAATAGCTGAGGCGACCAGGGCATGAGCACGACAACCGCACACATCGAAGCGACGCCGCGCGAAAACCGCAGCGGCAAAATGCTGGCTGGGGTTTATCGCGGCAAGGGAACGATCGTCTGCGAAGAGGTGCCGGTTCCGGAGATTAGCGACGGCGAGGTGCTGTTTCGTGTGGCGGCGTGCGGGATTTGCGGAACAGACATCAAGAAAATCGCCAACGGATTTGTTCCTGCGCCGCAGATTTTCGGCCACGAGCTGGCAGGAACCGTTGTTGAAATTGGGCGCGGCGTGCGGAAGTTCAAGGTGAGCGATCGCGTTGTAAGTTTTCATCATGTTCCGTGCGGCACGTGCTTTTACTGTGAGCGCAAGCTCTTCTCACAATGCCCGGAGTACAAGAAAGTGGGGCTGACCGCGGGTTTCACGCCGAACGGAGGCGGGTTCGGGCAATATGTTCGCGCGATGCCGTGGATCGTCGAGCGCGGGATGCTGGCGATTCCGGCGGACGTAACGTTTGAGGAAGCGACGTTCATCGAGCCGGTCAATACGGCCGCCAAGGCCGTGTGGAAGGGGCGCGTCGCGAAAGGCGAATTCGCGGTAGTGCTCGGGCAGGGGCCGATTGGGTTGTTGCTAACGGGTCTGGCGAAGCTGAAGGGAGCGGAGGTGGTAACGACGGACCCGCTCGCGGCGCGGCGTGCTGCCAGTGTGCGGATGGGCGCAACCACTTCCTTTGACCCGGCATCGGAGGATGTAAGAGCTCGAGTCCGGGAACGCACGCAGGGCCGTGGCGCGGACGTTGTTCTACTGGCGGCGCCGCAGCCCAAGCTGGTGACAGAAGCCTTGGAAATCGCGCGGCCTGGGGGTAGAGTGGTCCTTTTTGCACACAATGACCCGGTGCTGAAAATCGAATTTCCGGCGGCAGCCGTGGGTATTGAAGAAAAGGAAATCCTGGGCAGTTATAGCGCATCAATTACAGAGCAGGAGGAGTATGCTCGAATTGTGTTCGAGCGGCAGTTACCTTTGGCGCAGCTCGTTTCTGATCGATTTTCGACTGAACGGATTGCCGACGCGCTGCAGCTTGCCGCGCATCCGACAGACAGTACTTTGAAAGTGGTGATTACGCATTCATGACGACCGATTTCATGGGAGTGATGACCGCGGCAGTTTTGTATGGCCGCGAGGACTTGAAGATCGAGCGCGTCGGGATACCTGAACTCGGCGAGGACGAAGTGCTGGTCCGCGTGCAGGTGGCGTTGACCTGCGGAACGGACTTGAAAGTGTGGAAGCAAGGATCGCATCCGCGAATGATTCACCCGCCGGCGATTTTTGGCCACGAACTCGCTGGGGTGGTGGAAGAGACAGGACGGTCGGTCGATGGCACGATTCGCGCGGGAATGCGTGTGGTTCCGTCAAACTCGGCGCCGTGCGGCGCTTGTCTTTACTGCCGGAAGGGGCAGCCGAATCTATGTGAAGATTTGCTGTTCAATAACGGCGCGTACGCGGAATATGTACGGATACCGGGCCGGATTGTCCGGCAGAATTTGCTGGAGATTCCCGATCACGTGAGTTTTCGCGATGCGGCAATGGTTGAGCCGCTCGCATGTGTGCTGCGCGGGATTCACGAGACGGATATTCGCCCGGGCGACACAGCAGTGATTGTAGGTTGCGGCCCGATTGGGCTGAAATTTATTCGCGCACTTTCGGCGCGAGACGTCCGCGTGATCGCGCTCGGGAAGCGGAAAGGCCAAATTCAAGCGGCCGAGCGTTTGGGCGCCTATGCGGCTTTCGATGTGTCGACAATGGACAGTCCGGTGCAGATCGTCCGGCAACTGACGGAAGGCGGACGCGGTGCGGACGCGGTGATCGAAGCCGTGGGCTCCGCGGCGACGTGGCAGTGGGCGATGCAAATGGTGAGGAAGGGTGGCAAAGTTAATCTGTTCGGCGGCTGCCCACACGGCACGCAGGTGCAGTTCGATCCGGCGTTGCTGCACTATTCCGAGATCACGATAAAGGCGACATTTCATCACACGCCGCAGTTTATTCGCGAGGCGCTCAATACGATCTCTCGAGGTGAAGTGCGCGCCAGCGATTTCGTCACCGGGGAAATCCCACTGGCAGAGCTGCCGCGCGCATTCGAAGACATGAAGCACCGCAATGGAGAATTAAAAACGGCGGTGAATCCCTGGGCTTAATCGCCCGGCCCTCATGCTGGGACAACAAGAACTAGAAATAGCACGCTCGCTGCCGGCGGAAGGCTGTACCGCCGCCGAAGCGCAGCGGTACACGCGCTGGCTGGCGACTCACCACTACGAAAATTTCCGCGTCGTCTCCTGGTTGCTTCCCTCGCGCCTGCACCAGCATTTCTACAACGTGTACGCTTATTGCCGCTGGGCGGATGATTTGGGAGACGAAGTTGCGGACCCGAAGCGCGCCGTGGAGTTGCTGGATGGCTGGGACGAAGAATTGCAGCGCGCATATCGCGGCGCGGCGACGCATCCTGTGTTGATTGCGCTGGCAGAGACGGCGCGCGAATGCGATATTCCGATCGAGCCATTCCGCGATTTGCTGATTGCGTTTCGACAAGACCAAACGGTACACCGTTATGCGAAGTGGGAAGATGTAATCGGCTATTGCCGTTACTCGGCGAATCCCGTGGGCCGGCTGGTGCTTTATTTGATGGGTTATCGCGATGCGGAACGGCAAACGCTTTCGGATGCGACGTGCACGGCGCTTCAGCTGGCGAATTTCTGGCAGGATGTGGGGCGCGATCTGGAGAAGGGCCGAATGTACATACCGCTGGAACTGGCCGCGGCTCATGGCGTCGGCGAGGACGATATCGTGTCAAAGCGATTCGATTCTGATTACGCGCAGCTGATGAAGGCGCTGATTGCACGGACGCGGGTGCTGTTTTCGGTGGGCGCGCCGCTGGCGGGTCGCGTGTCGCCGGAATTTCGCGTCGACTTGGAATTATTCAATCGCGGCGGCTGCGCCGTGCTCGATGCGATTGAGTCGATGGGTTACGACACGCTGCACAGACGCCCCGCACTGGACCGCGGAGTGCAAGCGCGTTTACTGGCGCGCGCGCTGATTTCGCGAATTCTTTCGTCTTTTCGTTCGACCGATGATAGTGGCCAGAAGCCTGAAAGCACCTCACTGGCCGGTCGACATGCCTGACGTTGCCCGGGTCGCCGCTTCCTACGATCATTGCCGGGAAATCGCACGAGCTGCTGCGCGCAATTTCTACTACGGCTTCATGCTTCTGCCAGCCGCGAAGCGCGACGCACTTTGCGCGCTTTATGCGTTCATGCGCGGCGTCGATGATATTTCTGACGAGCCTGGAGCTGTGGAGGACAAGACCCGCCGCCTGAACCAACGGCGAGCCGAGATGGACCGTGTGTTAGCTGGTAATGATGTCGGTGGGGCTGTCTGGCCCGCGTTCCGGCACACCGTCACGACGTATGAAATTCCGCCGCGCTACCTGCACGATTTGATTTCCGGCGCCGCAATGGATCTGACCATCGCGTCCTATGAGACATTCGACGAGTTGCGGGAATATTGCTATCGTGTCGCCGGGACGGTGGGACTTTGCTGCCTGCACGTTTTCGGTTTTTCCGAGCCGCGTGCGCCCGAACTGGCCGAAAAGCTCGGCATCGCGTTCCAACTTACGAATATCTTGCGGGATATCGCGCGCGACTTCGCGATGGGGCGTGTTTATTTGCCGAATGAGGATTTCCGGCAGTTCCATTGTGATGCGAGTGCACTGGCTCAAGGAAAAACGGGCCCGGAAATAACATTACTGACGCGTTTCGAGGCGGGGCGCGCGTGGCAATTCTATCGGGAAGGCTGGGAACTGCTCGATCTGGTGAGCGAAGACAGCCGCGCGGCGCTTTGGGCGATGGCGCGAATTTACTCCGGCATCCTCGAAAAAATCGAAGCGCGGAACGTCGGCGCGAAATCCGTGCGGCCCGCGCGATTGTCAACGAGCGAAAAATTATGGATTCTGGCGCGCGCGCGGATGGGATGGCTTGGGGAAACAGATGCCCTGCGAAACCGTGATCGTGATTGGCGGCGGACTGGCGGGCCTGTCGGCGGCCACAGCACTCGCTGACGCGGGAGTACGGGTCCAGTTGCTCGAAAAGCGGCCGTATCTTGGCGGACGGGCGACGTCTTACGCGCTTCCCGACGGCAGCCATATCGACAATTGCCAGCATGTCACGCTGGGATGCTGCACGAACTTGACTGATTTTTATCGCCGCGTCGGCGCGGAATCGAAAATCCGGCATTACGACCGTTTGTTTTTCGTCGACAAGGCAGGGAGAGTGAGTTCGATTTATTCGTCGCTGCTTCCGTCCCCATTTCATATGGGGATTTCCTTTCTGCGATTCAGGGCTCTGGCGTATCGGGATAAACGGGCGATTGCGGAAGGCATGTTGCGGATTGCGCGTGCGGGGGGGCGACCGTCGGATAGCGAAGGCGCGACGATGCTCGAATGGCTGCGCCGCAATGGGCAGACGGAAGTGGGCATCGCGCGATTCTGGCGCGTGGTTCTGGTGAGCGCGTTGAATGAGGAATTGGAGCGTACCGATGCGCGGTATGGCATCGATGTTTTCTGGAAGGCGTTTCTGGCAAACCGTCACGGATATGTGGTGGGCATTCCGTCCGTGCCGCTGGGAGAATTATATTTGGGCTGCCGCCAGGCAGTGGAGAATCGCGGCGGAGAAGTACGGACGCGCGCGACGGTTCGCGGCATTCAATTTGCCAATGGCGGATTTCATTCACTTTTGCTAGATGACGGCACGGAAATGCGCGCGGATGCCTGCATCGCCGCAGTACCGCACGATGTACTTTTGGAGATTCTGCCGGAAGAGATGCGAGAACGGCAGGCTTTTGCAAACTTGCGGAAGCTGCGGACGTCGCCCATTACGGGCGTGCATCTCTGGTACGACCGAAAGGTGCTCGACAAACCGTTCTTGACGTTGCTCGATCACACCGTGCAATGGATTTTTAACAAGTCGTTGACCAGCGGCACGCAGGAAAGCGCCGGAAGTGAGTCGGGGCAATATTTGCAGCTGGTAATCAGCGCGTCGCATGAGTTGGTTGCAAGGACACGGCAAGAAATCATTGACCTGTGCGCGACAGAAGTGCAGGAGGTCTTGCCGTTGGCGCGCGAGGCGCAATTGCGCAAGGCGACCGTAGTAAAAGAAGTGCACGCGACGTTTTCGCCTGAAGTAGGTTCGGATTCGTGGCGTCCCCCCCAAGGAATTGGTATTCCTGGTCTGTTTTTGGCGGGGGATTGGACGCGGACCGGATGGCCGGCGACAATGGAGGGTGCCGTGCGCAGCGGGTACCTTGCCGCCGAGATGTTGCTGAGTCTTGCAGGAACGCCGAGAAAGTTTACTGTTGCGGACCTGCCTGTAGAAGGGTTTTGCCAACGGTGGACAAAGGAGTAGAATCGCGGTAGCGTTTCCAGGGTAGCCGCCGAAGTAACCCCCGATGTTGCTTCAAGCAAGATACGCGTCGACCGCGAAACGTCCGGAAAAGGTCGTGCTGCTCGCCCGAAACGTATTGACCTTACGCAAATTTTGCTGCGCGCAATTCGCGGATGGTTCGAGTCAACGCCACCCTGAATCTCCATCGCGGTTTGGAAATGTGCCGTTGGCGAGACCTTTCGGAGTACTATAAGGCATCCCCGGAGGAAATCTATGGAGCGGAAGTATAAGCATAAGGGGTATAGCGACCGGGATCGCGACGAAAAGAAACGCGATCGTCCGTCCGCTGAGCCGCGTCCCCGGCAGGAGCAAATGGGCCCGCGCACTCCGCGAATGGTGGGAACGGTGATGCGCGCGAGGTGTTCGAACTGTGGGACGATTTTAGCGCCGGGATTTGATCAGAACGGTCAATGCCCGAAGTGCCATCTCGACATGCACTCCTGCAAGCAATGCGTTCATTTTGATACGGCGGCGCAGTTCGAATGCACGCAACCGATTCCGGAACGCATTCCTCGGAAAGACCTGAAGAACGACTGCACGTTTTTTGAATTCCGAATGACGGTGGAGAAGGATACCTCGCCGGTGAACTATTCGACGAATTCGACTCCAGCTCCTGCCGCCAACTCACGGCCGGACCATGCCCGCAAGGCCTTTGAAGACCTCTTCAAGAAGTAGGAATCCGAAACTACCATCGCGAGTCTATATTGTTGAACGAAGCCGACTGCTGGCTGGATGGCGCGGGGCTCGCCAGATCGCGCGCAAATTGACTATAAACGGGGAATTCATGACGTTCAGTGCAGGCATTAATCGGGAAAGCATTTCAGCAATCGAGCGAGTGATCCGGCCATACATACGCAGGACGCCAATCATCGAAGTCGAAGGTTCCGAGTTTGGGTTGAAGTGTGCAAGCGTAATTTTCAAGCTGGAGCTGCTTCAGCATGCGGGTTCGTTCAAGGCGCGTGGAGCGTTTGCGAATTTACTGACTCGCGATGTCCCCGCCGCGGGCGTTGTGGCGGCCTCAGGCGGAAACCACGGAGCAGCGGTCGCGTACGCGGCGAAGAAACTCGGGAAGGCGGCGAAAATCTTTGTGCCGAGCGTCGCGTCAGCAGAAAAAATCGAACGGATTCGGAGTTACGGCGCGGAGTTGGTGATCGGAGGCGAGCGATATGCGGATGCGCTGGCAGCGAGCGAGACGTGGGCGAAGCAATCCGGAGCGCTGACGGTGCACGCCTACGATCAGATCGAGACGCTTCTGGGTCAGGGAACGGCGGGACTGGAATTTGAAGGACAGGATCCTGGGCTCGACTCGTTGCTGGTCGCTGTGGGCGGGGGCGGGCTGATCGGTGGAGTTGCATCGTGGTACTCGAATCGAATCCGAATTGTGGGAGTCGAACCTGAGGCGGCGCCTACTTTGACGAATGCGCTCGAAGCGGGCAGGCCGGTCGATAGTCCCGCCGGGGGAATTGCAGCTGATTCGCTCGCTCCCAAACGCGTCGGAGAGCTGATGTTTCCGATTGCGCAAAGCGCGGTCGAGCGTGTGGTTTTGGTTTCGGATGAGGCAATCCTGCAAGCGCAAGAAATGCTTTGGAAAACGCTGCGCATCGTAGCAGAGCCGGGTGGCGCGGCGGCTTTCGCGGCGCTTTTGTCGCATCGCTACGAGCCGGCGACCAAAGAGCGTATAGGCGTGCTGGTGTGCGGCGGAAATACGTCGGCGGTTGATTTCGGCGGCGCGAATGCTAAAACGCCATCGCGCGGCCAGATTCGAACTTAGCGGGGCTCGATCGGAAAAAGTGGTGGCGCAAGGGCCGGTTCGCTGGCAATTTTCTCGAGTTCGGCGTAGTGGTGGCGCAACGGTTCCGGGACCTTGATCTTGTCGTTGCTCAGCAAGTGAATCAGATCGAGCGCGTTGACGACGCCCTTCCCCTGATAATGATTGTTGGTGATGACAAACGTAGAATCGGCGTGCGTGGCAATCTTCTTGATGCGTTCCGCCCAGGGCTTCAGCTCCTCTTCCGTGTACAGATAATTGTAGCGCTCATACTTGGGAATCGCCGGATCGTCGGCGAACCAGGTGTCGTAGCGGCGTCCGTGCAACCGTACGTAACCGACGGCGGAAGTGACGCGTTCGCTGGGCACCACGGAATGGCCGATTACGGGCTGGTCAATGTTGCAGAATCCGACGTCGAGTTCCCGGAACAGGCTGTCCAGTTTTCGTGCACTCCACGACGAATGCCGCACTTCTATGACAAGTGGATAGTCGTGGAATCGTTTCGTCAAGCGTTTCAGATAGGCCAGCGTGTCCGGCGTGTAATGAAACGAAAAGGGGAACTGAACAAGTACCGCGCCCAGACGTCCCGCATCTCGAAGAACGTCAAAACCTGCGCGAACGCTCTTCTCGTCTTCGAGCGTTGCACTTTCTTCGTGCGTGAATTTCTGCCAGAGCTTTGCCGTGAAGAGGAACCTGGGATTGGACCGCACCTGCTCGATCCAGCCTTGTACGAATTGCGAACGAAGCGGTTGGTAGAAAGACGTGTTGATTTCGATCGTGTCGAAATACTGCGCGAGATATGCCGGCTCATGAAAACCGCGCGGCTCGGGGCTTGGATAGACGATGCCTTGCCAATCAGCATATGACCAGCCGGCCGGTCCTATTCTGATTTGCCCCCCCGGTTTCGATTTCACGCTCTTCGGTTTTACTGGGCCAATTTCCATCGCAGAATCCAGCCTAAGCGGAGCTGTGAAAAGTGTCAATCGAACGGATTGCGCCACGCCGGGCGCGCTGCTATTCTGTAATTGCTGGCTACGTCATGAGCAAACCTTGCGGTTTCCCTTCCGCGTTCTCGAGCCGAGGAGATATCGGTGAAAACCTCATTTAGTTATAAGCAGCCGGAATTGCGCGAACAAACAGAGAAGGAAGTGCAGTCAAACCTGAAGAAGTTGGAGCGTTTTGTGAAGCGATTTGCTCCGGATCTTGTGCAACTGCACGGAGCGTTCGCGCACATACCACACAAGAAAAGTTTTTCGCTGTCCTTGAATTTGTCTCTCCCGACCGGCACGTTGCATGCGACGGGCGAGGCCGACGACGTTCAAGGCAGCATTCGCGCGGCCTTTGCAGAAGTGATTTCGCAGCTCAAGAAACACATGGCCAAGTTGCGCAAGGATCATGAATGGAAGCGCAAACGCGAATATCGTCCGCCTTCGCTGGACGAAAGTCCGGCATCCTGATTCGAGTACCACGACTGATTCTTAAGACGGAGACTCTGGAGAGCAGCGAGGTTCGCCCCGTCTGGCCCGTTGCGACGAGTATGTGAGTATGCCGGACGTTCTCCGAGGAATTTATCTCGGAGTGCGGTTGCGACTTCGTTCCACCCACGTTAGTATCGTTAAATCATTGTTAGGGGCGTAGCTCAGTGGTAGAGCAGCGGCCTTTTAAGCCGAAGGTCGTGGGTTCGATCCCCACCGCCCCTACCAATCCTTCTTCTTGAAAACACAGGAGTTCTGGCGGCGCGTTTTCCCGTGTACCCCGCGTGTACCTCTCCTATCACAGGATCGTTGCTCCAAGCGGCCCTGAGATCGGCTTCGATTTGCTCTTGGCGTGAACGCGTCCACGGCGCGTAGTGGCGTTCAGTTATGCGAATGCTACTGTGTCCGAGTAGAATTGAGACCCTATCGAGAGGAACACCCGCGAGCAGCAATTCAACTGCGAACGTATCGCGGAATTGGTGCGGATGACCCTTGGGGACTTTTGCGAATTCAAAAAGACGCTGCAATCTGCGTTGCCATTTTCCCTTTGCGCTGTGGACCTTCGATGCGCCTGTCCAGAAGAAATACCGCTCACTGGAGCGCGGTGCTACGTTCAACGCTTCAACGACCACATCAGGCAGAACGCAGTAGACAGGTACACCAGTCTTTTGCGTGTGCAGAAGTAGTTTGTTCCCGTCGAGGCGCCTTACATCAAGCTGGGTTGCATCGCCGATCCTCAGTCCCGAATATCGCAGCAGCAAAACAAAAGCGCGGAGGCGTCGCGCGTTGCGAGCGCCCGCGCTTTTGCCGTAAGGTTCAAGCGCGGCAAAAATGCGAATCATTTCTTCCCGAGTGAATGGCATTGTCGGCTTGTTGGGAACCTTCGGAGCTTTCAGTTCAGTCGCCGGATTGTCGTCGATCCATTTTCTCTTCTCAGCAAAACGCATGAAAGCCCTGAGCCGTTCCAGCTTCTTGAGGCTTGTGCGCGGCCCCTCTTTCCACGTTGCGCGAAACGTCGCAAGTGTGTCGAGGTCTAGCTGGGTGAGAAATTGCAGTTTGTAGGTTTCCGCAAAACCATCGAGCTGTCGGAAGAGCAGGTGGTATTTGTACAGTGTGGAGTCATTCAGCTTCCGTGCTTCCGCGTCCGCGATAAATTTCTCGTGAGCATCGTTAATCGTGATCTGTTGCTCTTGCTGGCGTGTGCGCCGGTCCTCAGCTTCCCACTCGCGGATCATCTCTTGCGCTCGCTGCCAGTCGCGCAGTTTTAGAGACTCGCGCATCTCTTTCCCGCCGAGTGCTCCGTCAACCCAAATGGGGCACTGGCAGTGTCGGTATTTCCGGCCCTTTGCGCGTTGCTTGCAGTTCTTGCGATGACGGCGATAGATGGTCAGCATTGTTGAAGACTCCTAACGGACCCCGGATTTCGATGATAAACGACGATGAACGCGTTCGAGCACAGTTTGAGGAATCCGCAGCGTAACGTACCGTCTCTTATGGCGAGGACTCCGCTCACCTATGACAAGCACACCCGGCTCATTCTCGAAAAGCTCACGAACCTTGTCAGCGCTCAGATTCCACATCTCAGCGATTTCCGCAACGGCGTAGTGCCGCTCGATATGCACTGAGGTTTCGATTTGTGAAGATACAGCCATCGCTTGCGACTAACCCCCGGATAGGAAGATAAGGAAGGAACTCTTCTCGCTCACCTGTGGTTCCCTCGATTGGACCGCTGTCCACAACAATGAACACC
>JBAUEX010000391.1:0-8204 GCA_049678845.1 Candidatus Acidiferrales bacterium | reverse complement strand
GAAATGGCGGACTGGATGCGAGGGCCGCATCAGCGTGCTGAAACGCCGTCACGGATTGAATCGCTGCCGCTATCGCGGCTTCGAAGGAATGGAGCGCTGGGTGGGACTCGGAGTTATCGCCGACAACTTGATTCAGATCGGTAACCGACTGGCGCTACAGCCAGAGTGAGCTCCGGATGGCTCGACGAGCGCGGCGAAAAAGAAGCACTCTGGCACGAGAATCGACACAAAGGACTGCCCTGGTGCCAAAAATCAGCCTCAAAATCAGGACTTTTGCGACGGAAAGTAACTAAGCCTCCGCCGCCAGCCTTAGCTGTATCTCGCGCATGACGATCATCAAAACTTCTACTTCTTACTTCGCCTGCGCTAGCCCCGCAACAACTGCGGCAACTTTATCGAGTATCTGATTCCAGCCCTCTACTTGCCCGCTGTTTTTTGCGTTCTCCATGGTTTCATTTCCAATGAAGGTGAGTTTCGTCTGGCCGTTTCCATAATCCTCAAAAATAACCACGTCGTGCGCATCGTCTATGGCCTCATGTTCTATTCCATAGTGCGCAGGCTCAACCTTGTTTCCCTTCGAGTCGGAAAAGTACATGGAGTAAACGATCTTCTCGTGCAGAACAATCTCGTGGTATTCCGCACCATTCCAGAACTCCTGCCCATCCGGCGCTCTCATGCAGCAGAGAAATTTTCCTCCTACGCGAAAATCCATCTCGCAAAAAGGCGCAGTAAAACCCTTCGGCCCCCACCACTGCATCACATATTTCGGGTTTGTCCACGCCTCCCAAACCAATGCGCGTGGGGCATCAAAAACTCTAGTGACAACCATTTGTCATGCTGGCGATCAATTTGTACTTTGGATTGTCTTTTTCCAGGCTCTGAAGGTCCGCGAGGAATGCTGCATCTTCCGGCCGCCTGTTGGAATAGAAGAGAAAAACACGCTGAGGCAACTTCTCCTTCGCTGCCCAATGGACGATACTTCGAAACGGAGTGATGCCAATCCCACCTGCGAGAAAAACAGCTACGCGCGTCAAATCCTGAAGAATCAAATCTCCGGATGGCCCTTCGATCTTCACAGCGGTCCCAATCGGCATCGTCTTCAGCACGCGTTTGAATGCCGTGTCGCGCATCCGCGTGGCCACCATCAAGGTTTCTTCGTGAGGGGCGCTCGCGATTGAAAAACTGCGCACATTTCCTTCGGAATCCGTCTCCGAAGGATCGGCCATGGTGCCTTCCGCAACTTCCTTACGATCTTTCAGTTTGCAGATGAAGCCTTGTGACGCCGCAGGAGTGCTCATAATTGTCCCCTTCCGATGTGTGCCTCGATCAATTCCTGTTTTCGTTTCCTTCGGGGAACCGCCGCACCTCGTGCATCAGATCCCAGCCTCCTGGCTGAAATACTGGTAATCTTCCCGCCAACCGCCTTGGCCCTGGCCAATGGTTTTGTAATCCGCGATGAACTCGATTGCGCGGATGTACTTCACCATCGTGAATCCAAGCTGCGTTTCAACGCGAAGCCGGAGCGGCGCTCCGTGCAGAATCGGCAGCGGCTGGCCGTTCATTTCGTAGGCAAGAATCGTCTGTGGATCTTCCGCCAACTCTAAGCGAATCGTGCCGTAGAAGTACCCGGGCCCTTGGGCGTGTGGCTCCGATGTGGATTTATTGTCGAACGCATAGAAAACGATATAGCGGGCGGCGGGAAGCGGATGGCAAAGTCCGACGATGTGATGCAGAGATACACCGCCCCATTCCGCAACGCCTGACCAGCCCTGGATGCAACAATGCTTGGTAATTTGAGTTCGTTTCGGCATTGCGCGGAGATCCGGCAGCGTTAGATGCAACTGCCTTTCGACCAATCCGCCGATCTCCAGGCTATAGTTCGCAAAGTTTTCGCGTGCCATCGCCAGAAAACTTTCCTCTTTCGGCGGACGACCATTGACCCAGAAGTATGGCGAGATGTCCGCCTGTGAGTAATGCTGCGCGGACATTTCATGACCGAAAAGGAGTGTGCGCACCGGATCGGTGATCGACTGAGTGGCTTTCTGGACAAAGCGCGGGCGGCGACGCGAACACACGGTTGTCACCGTATGGATGACCACTATGCCGGCCAGCCCGGACAGCCAGACCACAAGAGCCAGCGTCAACTGCGGATCGTGGGTCTGCCCCAGGACAATCAGCGCCAGTTCGCTCCGGAAACCATGCAAAGCCACGATCGTGACGTGTCCGATGAAGAATACGATGAAGGTGCAAAGAGCCAAGAAGTGCAGACTCCGTGCGCTTTGCCTCCCGTGAAAGATTTTGATATACCACGGAAAACGAGCGGCGACGGCTGGGGACATCGCTACTCCCGTCGCAATGCTGAACGGTGCAAGCAGAAATATCACTGCCGCGTAGCTCAACTGCTGTAGCGCGTTATATCCTCCCGGCGTTTCCACGACGTGGAAGCTCAAATAAGTAAGCATTGCATGCCATGCGTCCGGGACAATCTGCCAGGAGGTCGGGATCAGCCGCCGCCACTCCGGAGTGACGAAGAGCATCACCACGTATGTCAAACCTGTCAGCAGCCACGCGAAATCCGCGAGAAAGTGCCAGTGCCGTCCGAGACCTAGATTTTCGTGGCCTGGCAGGGCAATCGCGGATGGGAATGAGGTTTCTTCGTCACTCGCCGTCCAGAGTCGGTCCTCTGGTCGCTGCTTCTTCGTAAACTTGAGCCATTCGCTGCCCGGCGTGCAGTGATCGTTCCAGTAAAGCCTCGGATGCGCGCTCAAGATCTCAAGACCGCTCCGAATGAGAAGCGACAGAAGAAGAAAATTAAAGAAGTGTGCCGCCCGCAGCCACAATGGATAGTCAAGAGGCATTATTCAACACATTCTTAAACCTTGGTTTTTCGGTTCTTCCGAAGACTCTTTGGAAAACGAACTAGGGAGAATCGCTCGCCGCCGCGATTCCGGACAGGGTACGTGATGCGATGACCCTGCACGCGTGCAAAAGGAATGAGCGAATGAACCTGGGAACGTTTCATGCTCATAATGTCGTCAACGTAAATCCCGCGTACAGTCAACGCATCGGCGATGAGGGAACGGTGACAACGCCATGGAACCGCTTCCGCGCACATAATCGCGCTCCGCTTCTGCTCGGCCAATTTCAACAATCGGTGTAACCCCGCTTCGAAGTCGGAGGTCTGCATGTAATCAGCAAAGCCACGAAATGGGGCATTGCGCCAGCCCATGTTCGGCGAATCGCGTCGTGCATGGCGCAAGCCCCCGAGCTTTCGCAAATGCACGTAGCCGATCCTCGCGGCCCGCAACTTTTTCGACAGGGTCGCCCGGCTGAACTGAGGGTTTTGCCTTGATCGGGGGATACTGCGTACGTCGATGACGCGCTTGACGCGATGCGCCCGCAGAAGATCCAGGAATGCTTTCCATGTGCGGTTCGAAGGCCCAATGGTCAAGATAGTGGGCATTTTTGGCGCTTTCATATAAATCCGCTTCTCCCGTCCGCATTGCTCATGAGCGGATCATCGTCAGCAGCATCTTGAATCTACTGAGGGCCTTCAGCGAGTGGGGCTGATTTGCGGGCATGAGAACCGCTTCGCCTGCCTTCGTCCGTAGTGGCTTCCCTGAAACCGCGATTTCCGCTTCGCCCTCCAGGAGATGTGCCAATGCGTCGAAGGGAGCTGTATGCTCACTTAAGCCTTGGCCCTCATCGAAAGCGAATAGCGTGACGGTTCCCGTCCCACGGTTGACTAGCGTCCGGCTGACAACGGCTCCTTCTTGGTAATTCACGAGGTCGATCAAGCCAACGACTTCCGCAATGGGCATTTCCCGCTTACTCTGTGCCTGCTGTGAACTCATCTTTGACCACCTCCGCCGCCACCATTGTCTTGTGTTACCAACTCGCTTCCGTCAGCACATGCTCCATTATCGGCAATGCAATTTCAGTTCTCCGCTGGCCCCGCGTGCTTTTTCTTCGAGGCGCATCCAGATTCTTTGAAGCTCCTGGACTAGTTTGTGATCCACCAGGCCGGAGTAAGCAAGAGGCGGGCATTCATCTACTACCCTGGACCGGGCATCCCTCGTGGAGCATCTGTTGTGATAGCGCGATCTGTTTGAGGGTCACCTCGTACCGCCCCCCGCAAGCGCTACATGGGATCTCGATCGCGACAATTTCCAGAATGTCCATAAATGTTGTTCTCATTTCAGCGCAACTTCTCGTCGGGCTCGTACTGCTGTTTCCGGACCACGGTTCGCGGGTACGGGCAGGTATTTTCAGCTACTCAAGACTGAGCGATTGTTCGCTTACCTCTTTCCGTCAGCATGTAAAAGTCACTACCGCACGCGTCCAGCAAACCCGTGCGGGTCAATTCATCGATGGCGTCGAGCACGCCCTCCCGTTCGGCTGGTTCGTTGCCTGCCGCCTCGAATAGCGCATGGAGGTCCAGCCGATCCGTTCCCATTTCTCTGAATAATCGAAGAACACGCAAAGAGAGTGGCTTCACTGTGAACCTCGATGGGTTGCCTTGACCAAGAGCTCGTCCTTCTATCGCGCCGCCCAACAGCAGTGCTCGCGGCGAGCACGCGAACGCCGGCCGACGGCCCCGACCCGATTACGCGCCTCCCGCTATTTTCGAGTAGGGCGGGCAGTCTCCTTCCCGCGCGGCTTCGCCTCCTCAATCTTTGTTTCCGGTGGCCACGAGAGCGTCAGCAGAAAGGCGCTGTCTTCGGAGGCCTCCACATCATGAGAAACGCACTGATCCAGGGCGAGCAAGTTCCCCGCAGGGAGATCCACCACCCGCTCGGGCAGGTGAAGCCGGAGATGGCCGTTAAGCGTGTGCACCGAGATTCTGCCTGCCGCCGTGTGCTCATGCATGCGCGTATTCGCCTTCATCGCGATCAGCACAATGCGGAGATCTGAATACTTCACGAGCGTCTTCGAACTTCGCCCCGTGGGGGACAGCCACGATTCATCCCGGTGCAGTTGGTCGAGTTCGCTGGCTAGGTTAAATTGGAGCACTGATCTGCTCAGCGTCCCATCAATGGACTCGTGTCCAACGGAGGGCGGCTGTGATTCTTTTCTCTGCGGTTGTGCCATGGTAGTTCACCTCTGTTTTCATCTTGATTAGCTGGCTCGATTGCGCGGGCCACGTGCCCCTCAAAGCTTTAGATAGCCTCAGCACGGGCAATCGATGCCCTGCGTCTTCTCCATCGCCTCGCATTCAGTGCTCCGGAACTTGCTCGAAGTTGTCACACACGAACAAGCGAGGTGCCCCTACGTTCGACTTTTGCAGTGGTCGTTCCTTGTCTCCTGGCTTCGGATCAACGGCGGGTGATCCAAGACGTATCTTAGACACTGGGAAAAAGTGCTACCGTGCAAAAAGGAACACATTTCAATGTGGGTCACAGCGCGGACTAACATCAACCCTTCGGGGAAGAACCGAATGTTCTTACGCGGTTCAATTCACTGAGAAAAAAGAGGTTGGCTCCCCGGGCTAGATTCGAACTAGCAACCCTTCGGTTAACAGCCAGCAGAGTAGATTTGCCAAAACTTGCCGGAATTGGGCTTAATCGATGGCAATCAGCTAGTTGTGATGAAACCCCAGCAGTGCTTTTCTTCTTCTCCACTCATTTCTTGCTCACAATTTGCCACCATTTGCCGACATTAGCGTGACATTCTTGTGACAGCGAATTGCCTCTGCTGGCAAAGCACGAAACTCTGCCTACCGGCCGCAGAAGTTAGCCGCAGCCTGTTCGCTTTTGAACACTGGTGGGACGTTTCACTCTGGCGGGCCAGAAAACCTGACACATGGAGTTTCCGTTGTCGCGGCTAGTCGCGCCAGTGCGGCCAACAACCTCTGCACCAACCCTTAGGACAAGCGGAAGTTCTTCAGCGACGCGCGAGGGACTCCCCCACCGATATTTGGGTTAATGAATAGTTCGAGTACAAGGACGTTTGAAAGATCCACTTGATATTCTTCGACCTCGCGTATCGAATTAGGAGGACTGAAATTCCACTGCTGGCGATATTATGGGGCTTTCCTGGCGGATTCTGCCCCATTCGGTGAGCTTTTTGTTGAGCACGATAATTTTCCCCGGTTTGGCGGTTTGGCAGCAATAAATGCACCTCCTAACAACCATTTCAGGGAGTTTCTTGCATTACACATTGCCACTTGGTGTAGGGCTTCGCGAAGATGATAAGCTCAGCAGGTTTCGGAGAAATGTTACGTTGGAGCTTCGGCGCGGAGCAATTGTTACTTGCGATCACTCCGCTCTTGAGGATCTCCGCCGTTTTGAAAGTCTCTGATAACGAGCACTGTACAAGTTGGCACGTCCCACCGCCCGCACAGGATACTCCTATCCTTTCGGGGAGTGGAGACAGCAGTTGCAGGGTAACTTCACCGACCTTGTTTGTCTCCCCAGCCACGACCTTTCCTTCTCCATTCTTGAGAAATTGCCCCGCCGGACTGTGTAGGATTGTCGCCAGAAGCGAAAGCCCGAGCGTAAACGCGAAAACACGAAGATCGAGCGAGACGTCGAGATTCCTCGGCCTTCCTCCTGGCAGCAGCCAAAAAAGCGCTGGCCGCGCCCATTTCGCAAATAGAATTGCCATCGCTGCTCCTGCCAATCCCAGCATGAGGCTTTCCGTCAACAACTGCCGGATCAGTCTTCCCCGCGATGCTCCGAGTGAAAGGCGAATCGCCACTTCGCGCCGGCGTTGCGTCGCGCGCGCGAGCAGAAGGTTGGCAACGTTCCCGCAAGCAATCAGCAGTACAAGCCCCACTACGACCATCATCAGCGCTCCGGCGCGCACGAACGTCGTGGAATTCCGGCGGCATGATTCCGACCACTTTGAAATATTGGGCGCCCAACCGAATGGCTTGCCCGACGATGTCGCGCCGTGCCCCGAACTGCGCCCGCCACAGTCGGTCGCTCAGAACAACCACAGCATGCGGCCCCTGATCCTCCGCCTTCGTAAATCCACGCCCAAGGGTCGGCGGCACACCCACGGCGGTGAAGAAATCCCAGTTCACTAACTGCGCGAACACCGGAACGGTTTTGCCGGAAGTGTCCAGCGCGATCTCGGTTGGGAACAAAAGCGAAGCTGCGCTGAACGCGTTTACGTTGCTGCGGTAGTCCAAAAGATTCGGAACGGAAATCCCGCCAAACTGGTTTCCTGCGGTCTTGTCGCGGTCGCTCGTACCGAAGAGCGCCACCACCCGCGCCGGATCCTGCACCGGCACGGATTGCAGGAACACGGCCTTGATCAGTGTGAAGATTGTCGTGTTCGCGCCAATTCCGAACGCCAGCGAAAGCACTGCGACCGCCGTGAACCCGGGCTTCTTCGTCAACATCCGGATTGCGTATTTCAAATCCTTCCAAATGGAATCCATCGTGTTACCTCGCCCGGCAGTTTCGGCGGCGGCCGCTTCTATTCAGGCGCTAGGGCCTGCTTCGCACATCTTTCTTGAAAATCAAAAGCCTGCTCCATCTTTGACAGCGAGTTTAGCGGCGCATTCAGTCGACTGTCCAACTCCTGTTGCCGTTTTAGCACGGTAGCCTGCCGATGCGAGAAAACCGAGGCCGATACAAATCAGGACCAAAAACGAGGCAGCCGCTTTCATGGCGGTTGGATTCTAGCACGGGACAGGGGGGCCGGTTTCGCGTGCAAGTAGAACACTACTTAATTACTTAATGGCGCGCCACACCTGCCGATGACCTTTCAGTGTATAATCCAGATGAATGAGCGCAACGCCTCAAGTTCGACGAGTGGTTGTTTTCTTCCTGTTGGCAGCAGTGCTGCTCGCGGTCTTGACGCCGGGTGCGGCTAGCCTCCCGCTCGCTATTCTCGTTTTTACTCTGTTGTTCTTTATCGCGATTGTTCTAAGTGTTTTGCTATTTCGTGTCGACGAGCAGACTCATATCCAACACGAGCTAGTACTGCCTGCTTTTTCTCCCCGACCTCCTCCGACACTGTAGTCCTTCACATATGGCCGCCTGCGGCGGCCCCGGTTCCACACAAACGCTACAAGGACTTACGCGGCGAGTTGCGTGACTCGCAGCTTCACGCAGTGCCGCGTTGATCGCCGGAGGTTACATGTCGCTGAAACGCAAATGGCTAAGGGCACTTTTCTTGTTGATGTTGGCGGGGGCATCATTTGGTGGTCCCATGAACCCAAAGGATATTGAGGACCTTCTGCACATCATGAA
>JBAUEX010000390.1:0-1727 GCA_049678845.1 Candidatus Acidiferrales bacterium | reverse complement strand
GGCAAGCCCTTGCCATCGTTCAGTTGGCTCATCGAGAGCGGAAAGGTCTGCTGCCTGAATTTCCCCACCGGCATGAACCCCGGTCTGGCGAAGGCCCTCGGCGTCATGATGAAACTCGATTTCGAGCGGGCGGTTCTGAACCGAGTGCCCGTGATCGAGGCCAACAAGGACAAGTACTTCCGCCAGGTTCTCTTTCTGTGCGACGAGTATCAGCATTTTGCCACCGTTGGCGAGAACGAGCCAACCGGCGACGAAAAGTTCTTCAGTCTCTCCCGTCAGCCCAAATGCATTCCCATCATCGCCACCCAGAGCATCAGTTCGCTGAAATCGGCGCTCCCTGGAGAGACCTGGCGAACGCTGATTCAGACGTTCCGCACAAAGATATTCCTGGCGCTCTCGGACGACTTCTCGGCCCGTACTGCGAGCGAGCTCTGCGGACGCGAAGACCAGCTCAAGGTCAGCTACAACCTTTCCGAAAGCGGACACGATGCCCGTGTCAGCCTGCTCACCGGCAAGGCCATCTCGCATAAAGCGAACATCACCGCCTCGAAGAGTTACTACCCCCAGTCCGACTTTCGGTTTGACATGAAGACATTCACCGAACTCAAGAACGCGCAGTCCATCGCCATCGCATACGACGGCTTCAATCCGATGCCGCCGACTTTCTGTTACCTGAAGCCTTATTTCAACGACCCCAACAAACCCTATTTCAAACAGGTCGCGGATGGCGAGCTTTGACGAACGGAATGGAGAACCAACGATGAACGGATTCGAGATGATCCTTCCATTCCTGAAACCTATCGAGCACCTCATTCTCGACGACTCGATCAGCGAGGTCATGGTGAATGGCCCGGACCGCGTCTTCATAGAGAGAAGCGGCCTGCTCCAACAGGTGCAAGGGGTATCGCTCGGGGAGAAATCCCTCATGGTTGCGGTCAAAAACATCGCGCGGCGTCTCGGCAGCGACATCTCGGAATCGAAGCCCATTCTCGATTCGCGGCTGCCGGACGGGAGCCGCGTTGCCGCAGTCATTCCGCCGTGCAGTCTGAGCGGCGTGACATTGACCATCCGCAAGTTCAATACACGGCATTTCGAAATCGACGATCTCATCAGAACCAACACGCTCGACAGCAATCTGGCGGATCGCCTCAGGGAGTATGTACTTGCGCGGAAGAACCTCCTCATCAGCGGTGGAACTGGGACCGGCAAGACAACACTGCTCAACATCCTCGGAAAGTTCATCCCTCAGGATGACCGTATTCTTCTTATTGAGGACACTGCCGAGATTCAGTTGGCGCAGCCGAACCTTGTCAGGTTCGAAGCGCGGCAGGCTCAGAATGGCCTGCCGGCAGTAGCCATCCGGGATCTGCTCAAAGCAGCCCTTCGTCACCGCCCGGACCGTATCATTCTCGGCGAGATTCGCGGCGGCGAAGCGTTCGACCTGCTTCAGTTATTGAACACCGGGCACTCCGGCACCCTCTCAACAATTCACGCAAACTCCGCGAAACAGGGACTCGCCCGTTTCACCAGTTGTGTCCTGCAGAGTGGAGTGGACCTCCCCTATCGCGCCATCAAGACCAACATCGCCGACTCATTGAACGTCGTGGTTCAGATCGAGCGCAGGCCGGGACGCCGTTACATCTCCGAAGTGCTCGAAATCAACAGCTACGACCCAGACGCCGACCTCTTCGACTACTGCGCCACGTATGTGCATCAGGGAGAAACGC
>JBAUEX010000389.1:0-3231 GCA_049678845.1 Candidatus Acidiferrales bacterium | reverse complement strand
GTGTTATGGTGCCGGGGCAATGACATGGAGCAAATTCCCTACGCCGGGGGGCAGGGAATTTGGCGAAGCCCGCAGGTAATTTTTTTTGCGATGACAGGGAAGAGTTCCATTTCACCGGGAACCGCTCTAGTCTAGTTTCTGTCGCAAAAAACACAATATGCCTGTGGAGTCTGCGTTTCTAGCGCTTTTGCTGACAATTTTCTTGCTTGTATATGTGTAATATGACACATATATGAGATGATTCGCAGCAAGACCGATACGCCTGCCGATGTCATTTCCTGGATGGAAAGCGAGGCAGCTTCGCTGTGGCCGGCGGTGCTCGGCTCACTGAGCTATCGCCGCACGCGATGCACGCAGGCGAACTGTGCGGCGTGCCAGTCCGGTGAACAGCATCGCAGCTACGTTCTCTACGGCCGGCACGAGGGGCGCCGGTTTGCGATCTATGTTCCGGAAGATCTGATCGACGAGGTTCGGCGTGCCGTTGACAACGGGCGTGCCCTGCAGGACCTGCTGATGCAGGCTGGCCCACGCTACGTCGAAGCGTTGAAGCGCGCCCGTCAGAGTAAGCCGGCGCCCAGGAGCAAGAAGAGCAAGCGCAAGAACGGATGAAGCCATGACGCGGGCGACGACGCGGCAGATGACCTTTGCCGATCTCGAGTTGGCGCTTCAAGGCGTGCAGCTGGACCCGACGCTGCAGGCCATTTGCGATTTACTTGATCAGAATCCTGAGGTGCTGGAGCGCGTGCAGCGCGATCTCTGTCGCGGCCTGAAAAATCCGGGCAAGGGCCGCCACGGTCTCACGGCGCGTCAGGTGGTGGGCTCGCTCATTCTGATGCGCATCAAGAACTGGGATTACCGCGAGCTGCGCGAGCGCATCGCCGACGGAGTGACCCTGCGCCAGTTCACCGATTTCCACTGCGAAGAGGTGCCCAAGCATGATGCCTTCAACCGCGGCATCAATCGGTTGACCCCGGAGACGATCAAATACATCAACGATCTCTTTGTTGGTATCGCCGTGGAGCTGGGCTTGGAGGACGGCAGCAAGCTGCGGGTCGACACCACGGTGGTCGAGACCGACATTCATCATCCGACCGACAATACCCTGTTGTGGGACGTGGTGCGGGTTCTCACCCGCCTGGTCAAGCAACTCGCCAAGGCACTGAAACAGCCTCATATCAAGGGTTTTTGCGATCGCTCCCGGTCCGCGCATCGGCGCATGTACGAGATTCAACGCATGACGACCCGCCAGCGCCAGGGCTCACAGCAAACAGAGAAGTACCGGGAGCTGATCGAAATCGCCGAGGAGGTGGTGACGAGCGCCACAAGCGCCCTTGAAACGACCGCCACGATGCACGCCGCAGACCTGCCCACTGCCTTGAAGATCGAGAGCATCCGCGCCGACATTGAGCACTATTGCGGTCTCGGCGCGCGGGTGATCGACCAGGCGCGCCGCCGCGTGCTCAACGGCGAACAGGTTCCCACTGCAGAGAAAATCTATTCGATCTTCGAGCCGCACACCGACCTGATCAAGCGCGGCAAGGTGCGCACACCGGTCGAGTTCGGCCACAAGGTGTTTCTCGCCGAGAGCGCCGTCGGTTTGATCACTCAGTATGAAGTGCTCAAGGGAAATCCCGTGGACGAGGCCCACGTGATACCCTCGCTGCAGCATCACCACAGCGTCTTCCGCCGCGGTCCGGAACTCTACAGCGGCGATCGCGGCTTCTTCAGCGAGCCGAACGTGGAGGCGTGCGTGAACGGCGGCGTCACCACGGTCTCTATTCCGCAGCGCGGCGGCAGCAGGACGCCGCAACGCGAAGCCTGCGAGCGATCGCGCGCATTCAAGGACGGCCAACGTTTCCGCGCCGGCATCGAGGGCCGCATCTCGGTGTTGATGCGCGGCCGCGGCATGAAGCGTTGCCGCGCCAAGGGCGCCGAGCGCTTCGAATTGTTTGTCGGCGCCGCGGTGCTCGCCAACAATCTCATGAAGATCGGCGAGCTGTTGGTCAAACGCGCCAAGCGCAGAGCCAAACGAACCGACAGATAATTCCATCCGCAGACCGGGACCGCGGCAAAATAAAACCGTCGCCCGCACAAGCACGCCCAGCGCTGCGACCAATCCCGCGCGCCGCCAGTATCCGACGAAAAACACGCAAAAAACGGCGGAAAATCCGGCCGCCGGCCCTGAACTTATGCCCAATTCATCGGTACAACTGACCGTGATCCCCCCAAATTGACCAATTTTGCGACAGAAACTAGTCTAGTCTAGTCTAGTCTAAGTCTAGGTCGTGTGGACATTCACTTCAGCCAGATCATGGTCCCAACCAGGAATAGCACGGCTGCAAACGACACAACGGTTTTTTCGTAACGTGTGGCGACGCGACGATAATGCTTTATCTTGTTGATGAACCGCTCGACCAAGTTGCGCTCTTTGTAGAGGTCCTTGTCGTATGGGATAGCCTGAGAGCGGGAGCGCGTCGATGGAATGACGGCCTCAGCGCCTGCGTCTGCAATGGAGGCGCGAAAGTGGTCGGCGTCGTAGCCCTTGTCGGCGAGCAGGTTTTCGAAGGAAAACCCCTCGATCAGGCCCTCCGCCTGACAGATATCGGCGACTTGGCCAGCCGTGAAAATGAAGCGGACCGGATTGCCGAGGGCATCGACGGCGATGTTGATCTTCGTGCTCAGGCCGCCGCGCGAACGCCCGATCGCCTCATCTTCGCTTCCCCTTTTTTGGGGGCGCCAGCTGCATGCTGGTGCGCCCGCACAATGGTGGAATCGATGATCAGGTATTCAAGATCAGGATTTTCGCCCAACTCGGTGAAAAGCCGCTGCCAGACGCCCTTTTGTGCCCATCGCCGGAAACGTCTAAACACGCTGTTCCAGTTGCCAAACTCCTCGGGCAGGTCGCGCCACGGCGCGCCGGCACGCACCAGCCACAACACGGCATCAACGAACAACCGATTGTCCGCGCCGTGCCGACCCTTGTCGCCTTTCTTGCCTGGAATAAGTGGTTCAATCCGCCGCCATTCTCCGTCCGTCAACGCCCGCCGAATCAAGATCGCCCTCCCCAGTTGCGATCTTGAATCACATTCGCGAGTCGAGGGGAATCCCCCTTCTAATGTCCACACGACCTAGCGGATGTGGGGCATGCTGGCGGACAGGAGGGATAGCGAAGAGAAATGAGTCTCTCAGGTCGCTGCCGCTCAACCGGCCCGCGCCTCCGGTGTTCAGATG
>JBAUEX010000388.1:0-3616 GCA_049678845.1 Candidatus Acidiferrales bacterium | reverse complement strand
CGACACCTACATCGAAAAAGAATCCACCATCAACGACGAGCTCGACAAGCTGCGCATGAGCGCTACCCGCTCGCTCTTCGAGCGCCGCGACGTCATCATCGTCGCCTCCGTCTCCTGCATTTACGGTCTCGGTTCCCCCGAAGCGTATTACGGCATGATGCTGATGCTCGAGAAAGGCCAGACTCTTTCGCGCGACGCCATCCTTCGCAAGCTCGTCGAAATTCTCTACGAACGCGGCGAGGATCTCCGCCGTGGCACTTTCCGAGTGCGCGGCGACAAAATTGAAATTCACCCTCCCTATGACGATCTCGCCGTGCGCATCGAAATGTGGGGCAGCGAAATCGAAGCCATTCGCCGCATCGATCCGCTCACGGGAGAAATCGTCGCTCAGCCGGAGGAAATTTCGCGCCTGACGATTTACCCCAAAACGCACTACGTCCTCCCCGCCGCCCAACGGGAGCGTGCCATTCAGGGCATCCTTGAAGAACTGGAATGGTGGCACACGGAGCTCGCGCGCCAAGGCAAAATTGTCGAAGCCCAGCGCATCGAGCAGCGCACTCGTTTCGACATCGAAATGATGCGCACCATCGGCTATTGTCACGGCATTGAAAATTATTCCCGCCATCTTTCCGGACGCCTTCCGGGCGAAGCTCCGCCAACTCTCTTCGATTATTTCCCCGCCGATTTTTTGCTCGTCGTTGACGAATCCCATCAATCCATTCCGCAGATCCGCGGCATGTATCACGGAGACCGCTCGCGCAAGCAGACTCTCGTCGACTACGGTTTCCGCATGCCTTCCGCTCTCGACAATCGTCCGCTCACGTTCGAGGAATTCGAGCATCGCGTCAATCAAGTCGTTTACGTTTCCGCGACGCCAGGCCCCTACGAACTCACGAAATCCGGCGGCGTGGTCGCCGAGCAGGTGATTCGTCCCACGGGCTTGATTGATCCGGAGATCGAAGTGCGCCCCATCAAGGGCCAGGTTGACGATCTGCTTGAGGAAATTCGTATCCGCGCCGAGCGCAACGAACGCGTCCTCGTCACCACGCTCACCAAACGCATGGCCGAGGATCTAGCGGAATATTTTGGCGAAGTCGGAGTTCGCTGCCGTTATCTGCATTCGGAAATCGAAACGCTCGAGCGCGTCCGCATCCTGCGCGATTTGCGCCGCGGCGAATTCGATCTGCTCATCGGCATCAATCTTCTTCGCGAAGGCCTCGATCTTCCCGAAGTTTCTCTCGTCGCCATTCTCGACGCCGACAAGGAAGGCTTTCTCCGCAGCGCCACTTCGCTCATTCAAAGCATCGGCCGCTGCGCGCGTCATATCGAAGGCCGCGCCATTCTTTACGCCGATGTCATGACCGATTCGATGCGCCAGGCCATCGGCGAAACGAATCGCCGCCGCGCCAAGCAAACCGCCTACAACCGGCAAAACAACATCACGCCGCAATCCATCATCAAGTCCGTCGACATGCAGCTCGCCGCCATCGTCGAAGCCGATTACGTCACCGTTCCTCTCGACGACGCGCCGCTCGGCGAAATTCGCAACGAAGAACAGCTCACCGCCGCCATCGTTCAGCTCGAAACGCAAATGCGCGAAGCCGCCAAGAAATTCGAATTCGAGCGCGCCGCCACTCTCCGCGACAAAATCCGCGTCCTCAAGCAGCGCGACCTCGGCCCGCTCTTCGACGCCCCCGCCACCGTTCCGGAAACCCCGGCAGCGGATGCAGCTACCGAAAAATGAGCCTCAGTAACGTGTCAGGTCTATAGTGTGCTCGGCGCGGGAGTGAAGCAGCGGTAATCACGGCGCTTCACGCTGGAGGAAGTGCGTGCCAACCCAAACTGCCACGCCGAAATCCCCAAGAGTTTTCAGAATTTCCGGCGAGAGCCGCGGCCCTCGGTCAAAGCTCGACGAAAAATGCCCGACCCACAGATAGACGTCATGGGCGGTATGGTCCAACAAATCGAGTCTGGGTCGGTGTCAATCTCGATCGTTCAGTGACACGCCCTGTCTCCAGCGTTGCAGATTCTATTCTCAGTGAGACCGTCTACGAGTACATGCCGAGATTGTACAGCAACTACTTGGAGAAGTTTTCATCCTGAGCGCAGCGAAGGATCTCGCCTCGAGGGGTTGCGCCTTGTTTCGTCATACCAACCCGCGCTTCAATTCCTCGAGCGCGTAAAATGTCCCGCGCCACACCACCCCACCGCGCGCGAGCGTCACCACCATCGACCGCACGATGATGTAGCTAACGATCAGTGCTCCCAGCGCGTGCGTCACCCCAAACCATCTAGAAGCTTTCGCCTGCGTCATCAGTTGCGCTTCGAACACCATCCCCATCGCCGCCGCGACTCCTGCCGCGATCTGCGCGGGCCCTCGCGCAAAAATAACTCCTAGGATCGGCAAGACGCTAATCACAAAAATCCCCGCCACGCCCGCGAGCGTTTTCGCTACGTTGAAGTCGAATCCCGCGAACATGTTTTTCGTCATCCCCTTGATGACGTTCCCGATCCCTTCCTGCCAGCGAATCCGCAAAAAATTCTCGCTCGGGGCCACGCCCGAACGAAAGCCGTTCTGCTTCACCAGTTTCCCCAGCTTCATGTCGTCCAGCACTTCCATCGCCAGCCGTCGATGCGTCCCAATCGCTTCGTATGTCGAGCGTCGAATCATTTGAAACGCGCCGACTCCCATATACACTTTCGATTTCGGATCGCTCACGCGCCACGGCCGCACGCCCACTGCAAAGCACACGCCCAGATATCCCACGGCTGTCGGCTCCCAAAATCCGCGCAAATCGAGTCCCGCCAGCAGCGTCAAATGGTCAGAGTGCTCCTGGCCCATCAACGCCAGCGCTCGCCGCAACAAATCTGGCGAGAATTGCACGTCCGCGTCGGTGAACACCAGCCATTCGCCCGTCGATTCGCGATATGCCACTTCGAGGGCATGCGGTTTTCCCAGCCATTCTCGCGGCAATTCGGCAATGTGAACCACTTGTAGTCTTGTGTCGCGCTGGGCGAAATTATTTAAGATTTCGAGCGTCGCGTCTTCGGAGCGGTCGTCGACAGCAATCACTTCGTAATTGGGATAATCGAGCGCCAGCAGGGAAGCGAGCGCCTCGGGCAGTTTTGCGGCTTCATCGCGTGCCGCAAACAAAACCGAAACTCGCGGAAAATTCGGTCCGTCGCAGGCCTTCACCTGCGTCAGCACAGGAATGCGAGCCATTCCCCGATAGCTGAGGATCGCCGTCAGAATCCAAACAGCCGCCAGGCCGCTGAAGAAAATTATGCCGAAGATGTGCAATGATAGTGTTTTCCGAAGCGCGGATTAGATGAACACGTTATCCTATCATGCGTGACGATTGTCTGGTGATTCGTAGGGAGCGTCGGTGAGCAGAACCAAGTGAGTGTCTGTCGGTGAGCCAGGCAACGACGCCCACGATTGCGATCGTCGGGGCGGGACGTGTCGGTCGCGCCCTCGCGCGCAGCCTACGCGCACACGGTTGGAACATTGGCGCGGTCGTCACCCGTTCAGCGGCCACGGCTCGCTCGGCCGTGCGCGCGATCGGCGGCGGCCATCCGCACGGAGCTCTCACCCGCCGCGTGCTCGACTCGACCG
>JBAUEX010000387.1:0-7376 GCA_049678845.1 Candidatus Acidiferrales bacterium | reverse complement strand
AGCGGCCCAGCTTCCAGCGCGATCGCTACGAGCGTTATCTCGCCTGGTATGCGAAATACCTCAAGAATAGCGGCGCCCCGAGCCATGAAGCGGTGGCGGACTTTAAGTAAAGGGCGGTAATATTTCTCGGCGTGCAAAAACTGCCGCGCTGTTCCGCCAACCTATGCCCAAAATCGACGAATCTTCTCAACTGAATTCTCCCGCGGGAGCGGGCGTCAAGCGCGTCGACACAAATTTGCCCGGCGTTTGCGAGATTCTCCTTGGACCTCGCGGCGACGCTCGCGGAAGTTTTCTCGAAACGTATCACCAGAAAAAGTTCGCAGAACTCGGCATCACCGATATTTTCGTTCAGGATAATCATTCAACTTCTGCGCAAGGCGTCTTGCGCGGTTTGCATTACCAGCTCAATCGCTCGCAGGCGAAACTCTGCCGCGTGATTGAAGGCGAAGCGCTCGACGTGGCTGTCGATATTCGCGTCGGTTCGCCGCGTTTCGGCAAATGGGCGAGCGTTATCCTGTCGGCGGAGAAGGGCAACCTGCTTTACGTGCCTCGCGGTTTCGCGCACGGTTTTTTGGCCTTGTCGCCCCGCGTGCAATTCCTCTACAAGTGCGGCGATTTTTACGATGGCGCCGACGAGCACGGCATCGCCTTCGACGATCCAGACCTCAACATTGTGTGGGGAACCACCTCGCCGCTGCTCTCCGAGAAAGACAAGCATTTCCTTCCGCTCGCCAAAGTCCCTCGCGAATTCCTTCCGCGTTATTGATGTTTTCGCGGATCTCGTGGGCGTCGTGAAGCCAGCCTGCCGCAGGCAGGGACCTGCTTTTTTGCGAATGCGCCCAACGCCTTGCCATCCTGCCGCGTTTATCATTTCGCTTCCCATTCGCCACTTTTCCGCTTTGCGGCGGGGAATTAGTCACGTTAGAATCGTTCAACTATGGCCGCCTCCACTTGGAAGGGCTTCCTGACGTTTGGGTTGATCTCGATTCCTATCCGTCTTTCTCCGGCTGCGCGCACCGAGCGCATCAGTTTCAACCAGCTCCACAAAGAGTGCCACACGCGCCTGAAGCAGCCGCTCTTCTGCCCCACGTGCAATCGCATGGTCGAACGCTCGGAAGTCGAGAAGGGCTACGAATACGAAGACGGCCAGTATGTGCTGTTCACGCCGGAGGAGCTCGACAAAGTCGAGCCTGAATCCGCGCGCTCGATGGAGATTCTCGAATTCGTCAAGCTCGACGAAATCGATCCCGTTTTTTTCGATTCATCTTATTACGCTGCACCGGAGGAAGGCGGAGCGAAAGCCTATCGCCTGTTGACCGAAGCCATGCAGCAATCGGGCTACGCGGGCATCGCGAAAGTCACCATGCACAATCGCGAGAACATCGTCATCATTCGCGCGCGCGACAGTGGCCTCACTCTGCACACCATGTTCTACAGCAACGAAATTCGCTCCGCGGAAAGTGCCGGAGCGGATAAAGTCGAAATCAAGGAGCAGGAGCGCACGCTCGCCACGCAACTGATCGAAAATCTCGCCGCGAAGTTCGAGCCGGATAAATATCGCGACACGTACCAGGAAAGTCTGCGCGCTTTTGTCGCCGCGAAAACCGCCGGCCGCGAAGTCACCGCTGCGCCCCACTCGACAATCGCGCCGGTAATCGACTTGATGGACGCGCTGAAGAAAAGCCTTGCCAAGCAATCCGCCGCGCCAGAAAAGAAGCAGCCCCTCCGCATCGTTTCGCGGACCAAAGAACCGGTCGCGAAACAGCGCAAAAAAGCCTAAGCGCCGCCTGAACAGCTCTGCTCGTCCTCAATCCAGCGGCAGCAGATATCCCGGCGTTCCCCCCAATCGGCCCCCAAACGCTTGCGCGTCCAGCACGGCCATATCCCACGAGGTCCAGGAAACGGGCGTTAGCCGCAGCGTGACGTCATCGAAGGATGCGAACACCGGCTCAACCTGCGGATCGGACATCGCCGCGGCACTCATATATCGGCTGAGTATGCGCCGGTTAATTTCGCGCGACGCATCGCCTGAAATCACATCCACTGTTGCCGCCGCAGTGACGCCGCGCTCCTTCCCCGGTTTTCGCGCGTCTACCATCAGCGAAGCTCTTGGCCGTTCCATCGCATTGCGCGCTTTTCGGCTCTTGGAAGATGTCCCGATGAATATGCGGCCAGCGTCAAAGAGATACCAAACGGCAGTCAAGTGGGTCGTGCCATCGGCGTTTTCGGTCCCGAGCGTGGCGATGTAACGTCCTTGCAGGAAGTTCTGAAAATTTTGCTCGAGCGTTCGAGTCGGCATCTTCCCTCCGTACTGGTGCCTGATTCGGGAGCGATTCTCTCACTGTCCCTTGAACCGTCAAGTGATTAAACGGATCTCGCGCCAGGCGGTGGCATCCGGCGATGTGACGATTACGCGTCGTTGAGTATCAAAAGAAAAGGCGCCCTGCAAATGTGCGCCCGGATTCGAAACGGAACAGATGAGGAGGAACAGATGCGCGTTTGCCAAACGCTTCGCGTCGTGATTTTCGCTTCGCTCGCATTGCTGCTCGTCGCCTCGACGGGTTGTGGCAGCGCTCAAGATCAGCGCCAGCGTGACGAAAAAACGCGCCAGGCTGCCGCCGACGCGGCCGCAAAAGTCAAGCCGGCTCTCAAGGAAGCAGGTAGGGCTTTAAACGAAACTGCAAAAACCGCCGCCGAAGAGGCGCATGCCGCTGCGCAAGGCGCCAGAGAAGGTTGGAAACGCGGCAGTGGCCAGCTCCTGGATTTGAACTCCGCGTCGGAATCTGATTTGATGGAGTTGCCGGGCATCACGCGCCGCGATGCGCGCAGAATCATCGCCAACCGCCCCTATCGCGACAAGCACGACTTGGTCACGCGCCGAATCATCACCAGCGACGAGTACTCCAGCATCCGCGACCAAATCACCGCGACGCAATAGTCCCCGAGACGCGCTGTCATCCCGAATCCGGTCGCCCGGTTTTGGCGAACGGTGGGGTTTTTCTCTTTCGTTGATCTCGGCTCTCGACGTAAGGACTTTTGCCTCTACATCTCACTCCGAAACTTATTTCAGCGTTGTCAGGTCGAATGTGTTTTCCGCGTGCTGACCGTTGCCTGCGTCGATTTCAATCACTAATGGCGAGGCGTCAATTCGGCTCGCGTCGAAAAGGAGTTGGACATGCTCTCCAATTCGTGGCAGCGAAGTGTCAGATTCCTGGGGTGCGAAGTATGGCGAACGATGAGCAGAGCGCGGAACAATTTCCTTTCCGTGCTGAAAAACTGTGATCTTAATGGGTTTCTCGGCCCCGGATTTCACACAAATATCCAGATTCATGCGAAAGTCCATTGCCTTAGCGCGAAACTCTTTCGTTGCGTCGTCGGCGCTGTAATTCAATGTCTCAGCGGCACGCTCAGCGACTTGTGAATACGGCGTTTCGATCCTGACAACGGAGGTGTATGACCCGGCCATCAGTTTGGCGATTGCGTGGGAGTACGGCGCAAGAAAATCAGCGTCGCCGCGGGTCGGTCACGTTCCCAGAAAGTACGCCTCGCGGATTGCACTGGAAGAAAGCGGATACTCATAAGCAGCGAAGGCGGGCAAGGCAATCGCCAGCGTGAGAAACAACACCGGTAGCGTGACCTGTACTCGAATTTTCATAGCGATATTCCTCCGCTGTTTGTACCGAGCGCTTTGTTCCAAACACCCTCCGGCTTCAAAATCAGTTTTTGCGGGTGCCCCATCCTGAGCGCCGTTGGCGAAGGGTGGGGTTTTTCTTTCGTTCTGGCTGCTACTACGGAGAATGCGACCGTTCTCTTTTGAGTGCCGGAGACCCAAGTGCTGTCATTCCGAGGAGCCACGCGACGAGAAATCTGCTTCTCGCTTGTTTATTGTATCGCATCCATGCTGTTCTGCGCGTAATCGTGAGTTACCGCGTCGGCTCCAAGATCAATTTCTGCACGCGCCAGTTCAATAATTCCGCCACATACAATTCATTTTCAGACGGGCACGCGATTTCATGTATCCATCCAAATTGCTTCAACTGTTTTCCCGACTCGCCCAGCATTCCCAAAACTTTCCCGTCCAGGCTCAGTTTGTAAATTCGTCCCGGAAAAGCATCCGAGCTGTAGAGCACCTGATGCGGCCCCGGCGTGATGCAAATCGCCCACGGCGCGCCGGGAGCCATCGTTCCCGTCGTCGAAGTGGGTCTGCGTCCAATCGCGGGACGCGCATCGGGCGGCGCCGGTACGTCAATCGTAATTTGCCGCAGAAATTTCCCGTCGTCGTCGAACACTTGAATCCGCCGGTTGCCGCGATCCGCTACGTAAACATTTCCTTTGGCGTCCACGGCGATACTGTGCGGCGTATTGAACTGTCCCGGCCCGTCGCCGGGCTCGCCCCAAGACATCAGCCAATTTCCGTTTTTATCGACTTTCGCGATGCGTGAATTGATGTAGCCGTCGCTGATGTAGGCATTGCCCGCCGCGTCCCACGCCACATCCGTCACTTGCCGGAACAGTCCGTCGACGGGAGGCAGAGGCGGCTTGGGATGCGCGAGTGGGCCGGTGTGCTCGTCCGCGGCTTCCTGCTTGCGTCCGAAGACCATCACCACGCGCCCGGCGGGATCGAACTTAATCACCATGTCCGAACCTTTGTCCGTCGCCCAAATATTGTCGTGCGCGTCGACCTTCACCGTGTGCGCGAATGACCACGCGTACAAATTGTGCCCGATCTCGTGTAGGTAACGACCGTCCGCGCCAAATTCCAAAAGCTGCGCCGCCGCTGCACCATACGCGGGTCCCGTGGTATTCCCGCGCGAGAAAACGAACACGTGTCCCTTCGAATTCACCGCCACTCCGGAAACTTCACCCAAATAAAGATTCGCCGGCAATTTCAAAAAGTCAGGAACCGACTCGTAGGGAATTGTCGGCACGCGGGCCTGTTGCGCAAACACGTAGCCGCCTAGCAAAAAGCAGAGTGCAACCGCGCAGCGCCTCATGAATATCCTCCGGGGACGGCAATTCTTCGCCGCAAGTCTCCGCGATCCGCAAAGTATAGCCCAGCACGCAAATAATTCGGCGCGCCGGGAATCATGGGAAGGGAATTGGCGAACAGGCGCACGGTGTCGCGGGGATACGAATCAGCATACGCGAAATTACTGTGAATGGATTTGGTGACGACGCACGCGTGACACGCGTTACAGCGTGTGGCGCTTGCCGCGAGGAGGAATTTCGTCCTCGGGAACTTCGCGCGTTTTGATTTCGCCTTGATCAGCGTCCGGAGCGTTTTCGATGCCGTCAATGATTCCCGCTTCATAGTCCTGCCCGTCTTCGACCAGTTCGCGGACGCTCTCCGAATCCGCCGTTTCCACGTCGGTCAGTCCCTGAATGTCGCCCGATTGTCCGGCGCTGCCCGAGCCCGGACCTAGGCTGACGACCGCAATGTCGTTGCCCACGGAACGCACGCCGCGCGACAGCCGTTCTCGCCGCGCCGCTTTGTTCTTGCGCGCCGCTTTTGTCACGCTCGCCGCTCGAGCCTTGCCAGTCAGCCACTTCTTCGCCGGAACAGTTCGGCGCTTCACGGTCTTCTTCCTGCGCGCGACGATTTTCCTGCGCGCACTCTTCGCGCGAATTGCTTTCTTTTTCCGTTTCCGTTTTTTCTTGGCCATGCGCAGAGTGTACCACTCGCCCGAGGTGCGAACAATCGAGCGCGCGCTTTTCAGATGAGCTTATTGTGATGTGGCGAGTCGCAGGGAATTAGCGCTGATTCTCTTTCGCGCTTTTGTCGGAAGAATCGTACAGCGAAGATGCCACCGCCGCCGTTACGGGATACGATTTGTCGCCATCGGAAATCTTCGTGACCAGCAAGACATACCGGAAGCCGTCCGGATGTTCGCGGCTGCGCAACAGCACCAGCATGCCCGTCACGTCCGCATCCGCGTGCGCGACGATCTCCGTGCCCGACGCGAGCGAAGACAACAAAACTCCGCGGAACGGCGTGCCGTCCGCGTCGCGCGTCGAGTCGATCGTCTCCAGCATTTTCACGCGCAACACGGTCCCGGCAGGGAACGCATCCATGCTGTCGGAATTCGAAGCTTTCAAGCGGGTCTGCAATTGGAACTTCAGGACTGAACCTGCGTGGACGCGCACCTGGCCGATGGAAGGCGGTGCGCCCCATGCAGGCAACGAGAACAAGCTCACGGCGAACAGCACTGTGGCGAGGCGTTTCATAGGGCTGGGCTCCCAAATAAAATGCCGACGCTCTACTTCATATCGCAGCGTTGGCGCCCCGTCAAGTTTTCGCGCAAGGACGATTTCCTAAATCTCGCCTGTTCGCGTGGTCAGTATTCCAACCGTGGGCGGCCAGTTGAATCAGTGCGGCGTGCGATTGCGCCCCAGCGTGAAAACGATTCCCGTCGAGATCCACAAATTATTTTCGTGCGTCCGCAAAAACGAAGTGCGGTAGTAGTCGGCGTCAAACACGCGCACCGACCAGTGGCGCGAAAGGTGCCAGTCTAGGCCGCCGCCCGCTTTGAACGAGAATCCGGTCTCGGAAAATCTCGGGCCACCCGGACCGCTGATGTTCAAATCCAGCCGCGAGCCGCCCGCCAGGAATTCCCCAAACGTGGTGAACGTGGTCGAATGCATCGGCCGAAAGAAAACGCGAGGCCCGAAATGATTGCCATAGATATTCGTGGTCGCGCCCGTCACGGAACCATATTGCGCGCTGGCGTCGGCCTGCAGTTGCAGCCACGGCAGGATATTGACGCCCACGCTTCCGAAAAATCCGTTCATGTTCGGATAGGCGCTCGCGTTGTTGAACTGCGTACGTGCGAACCCGCCCGTCAATTCCACGGTCATGCCTTGCTTCAATCCTCGCACTGGTTGTTGAGCGCCCGCCGAAACCGTGGTCATGAGCAGCGCGAAACATAATACGAACCCCTTCATCGTCAGCCTTTCGCGGTTCAGCGAACTGGGACATGAACCAGCAGATGAAATTGTCAGCCGCGCGGTTGTCTCGCCGCGCTCGCTTTTTGCTGCCCTGGGGAATCTGACTGTAACGGCCGGGGGAATCCTAGAGTGACAATTTTCGCCTGAACTTTCAATCTCGCTTTTACACCCCGTTTCGATGCGCGCACCGCGCGCTGGGTTAGCGGCCATGCTAAGATTTCACCGATCCCATGCCCAAAGCTGGCAACCCCACAAACGCGCAACCTCGTCGAGCTCGAGCGCTGTCCAAGCGCGTCGTGCGGATTCTCGACCGGCTGGAAAAACATTACGGGCCGCCGAAGCCTCCATATCCCACTGATCCCTACGAGATGATCCTGCACCGCAACGCGGGCTACCCGCAATCCGACGAGCGCTGCGACAAGGGCTTTCAG
>JBAUEX010000386.1:0-13955 GCA_049678845.1 Candidatus Acidiferrales bacterium | reverse complement strand
GGCCTCTACGTTCCTGGATCTCCTGTGCAAAGGGAGCGGGTTGCTGTCGACGATGCGAATGCGCAGTTAAAACCACTCGAAGCTGAAGTGCAAACTTTGCGGGTATATCAGCAGCGGCGCGTGGAGCTTCAAAGCGAGATGGAAGCGCTGCAAAAGCAACTTGCCACGCTGCAGGCAATTGTTCCGGAAAATAAGGAAGTCGACCAATTTATGACCATGTTGCAGGGAGCCGCGTCCGGCGCGGGCGTAATCATTCGCAAGCTCGAAACGCAACCCGTCGTTGCGAAGGAATACCACTACGAGATGCCGTTCAAAATTACAGCTGATGGCCCATATTACTCGGTGCTGGACTTCTTCGCACGGCTGAGCCGGTTGTCTCGCATCATCAATGTCGGCGACGTGAAGCTGAATGAGATAAAGCCCGGCGCGAACTCCAGCCAATTTCGGATGACTCCGGGCTCCACGGTCACCGGCGAGTTCACGATTACAACATTTTTCTCGAAGCCGGCGGACGAAGTCGCGGCGAGCACCAAGCCTGCAGGTCCGGGCGGAAAGCACTAACGCGATGGGGCGGAGAAACATGGAGCGCTTGAAAATATTCGCCAGAGCGGTTGCCCTTTTGGGATTACTGGTGTGGTGTGTGTCCTTTTCGTGGGCCGGCCAGGGTCAGGGTCAGAAACCACCCACAAAGACGGCGCCCGCAAAGCCCGCAGTCAGCCACGAACGCGATCCTTTTGCTCCGCTGATCCAGACCGGCGAAGCCGGGGGCCGTTTAAATTTACCGCCGGGAATCGCCGGCTTGCAGGTCTCCACATTGCAGTTGGAAGGCATGGTGAAGACACCGGAGGGCATGGTGGCGGTAGTTTCGAATCCACAAGACCGTGTTTATTTCCTTCACGACGGCGATCACCTGTATGACGGGATCGTGGAGAAAATTGGTTTGGACGACATTGTATTTCGCCAGGAAAGCAAAGACGCATTCGGCAGGGCAGTGGAACGCGAAGTGAGCAAACGACTCTACCCGATAGCAGGAGATGAGCAATGAGCAAGATTTGGCGGCCGTTAGGGCTTGCCTGCCTCACGGCAGCGAGCCTGCTGATCCCGACTAGCGCGCTCCGCGCGGATTCCGGAGCGTCGGTCAAGGTCACCTCTGCGGTTGGGCAGGGAGTAGTACGCCTTGAGGCGAAAGCCAGTGGGCCGTTCGCCTATGAAGTCCACCATCCCAGCACGAACCTCTATTACATCGATCTTACCGGCGTTACCGCGACGACTACAGATGCCGCCCAGGTCCTCCGCACAGACATCGTGCGCAGCTACCGCTTGGAACAATATGAAGCGGGTCCCGAGGCAATCTCCCGCCTCGAAATTCTGGTGGGCGATGGGGCTACGCCAAAGGTCACCCGCCTGGGGCGCGATCAGCTGGAGATAGTGGTCTCGAAAAAAGGTTTCCTTTCCGCGAATGCTCGGGCTTCAGATACGCCGCGCATAGTGGACGCAGCATTGCATACTTCCACGGCTGTTAGCGGCTCCGGTGCTTTCGCTGCAATTCGCCAAATCTCGGTCACTCAGGACGGTGATGTGGCGGAAGTGTTGGTTCTTGGCACGGGCTCTTTCAGCTATCACGAGCTGCGCCTAAGCAAACCCGACCGTCTCGTGCTTGACTTCAACAGCGCGCACATGTCCGCGGCAAAGAAGGTTTCCAGCAACGTGGCGCCCATTCGCGAAGTTCGCGCCGGGCAATTTTCACCTCAAGTTGCCCGCGTGGTTATTGATCTGTCAGCAGCTTCGCCTTACCAGGTAAAGCATGTGGACGGCGGAATTGCGGTTGAGTTTGCCGCCGCATCGGCCTCGAATTCTGCTCCCTCAGCGGATGTGCCGCAATCAGTGCCCGCTCATACGGATGCTGCTGCTGAGACCGGTTCAAGTTCTGCCCAGCCCGCCCAGCCCTCTGATAACACGCAGACACAAACACAAACACAAACACAAAGCACTGCGCAATCGTTTCCAAAGACAACTGCTCCCATGAGCGCTTCGCCATCGCAGGATGCTGCAAAACCTGCCGGTTTTGACGCTCCCCTCGCACAGGCGCCGCAGCAATCAACTATACCGGCTACGCCAGCTCCCGTGCCCGTGCAGCAAAGCGCAGTTCCGGATCCATCTTCGGCTCAGACCGTGCCGGCTCAGACCGTGCCGGCTCAGACATCGACCGCAGGCGCTTCTGCCCCGGTCAACCCTGCCTCGGTTATCTCGCAGGACGCTCAAACCCCGGGCGGGACCAAATATACCGGCGCGCCAATTTCCGTGAATCTGAAGAACGTCGATTTGCAGGATTTCTTCCGCTTGATTCATGAGATCAGCGGTTTGAACGTGGTAGTTGACCCGAGTGTCAAAGGGACCCTGACACTGGTTCTCGATAATGTGCCGTGGGATCAGGCTCTCGACATCGTTTTGAAGAACAACGATCTCGATAAGGAACTGGATGGCAACGTCCTTCGCATCGCCTCGAAAGCGACGGTAAAGCGGGAAGCCGACGAAGCCAAGGATCTGGCCAAGTCCCAAGTCGAAGCCGCAGACCTGGTTACTACCACTCGCGTGCTCAGCTACGCGAAGGCTTCGGAGATTTCCGACACCGTGAAGAAATTCCTTTCTCCTCGCGGCGACGTGCTGGCCGATCCGAGAACAAACACCCTGATCATTAGCGACATCCCGACGGTCATCCCCGTCGTGGACAACCTGATCCGAGAACTCGACAAGCGTTCGCAGCAAGTCGAAATCGAAGCGAGGGTCGTTGCCGCCAACCGCACCTTTGCGCGCGAACTTGGTTCGCAGTTCGCTTTCAGCGGCTCAGCCACAGGCGGTCGCAACCTATTCGGCGGTGTGGGCGCCGTCGGAACCAGCCCGATCACTCGTTTCGTTCCGCCGCTGCCCGTTCCTCCTGTTATCAGCGGCACGACTCCGCCAGCGGGCGGCACCACCTCGACTGGCGTGTCGATGCCGTTGGTGACAAGCCTGGCCACAGCCGTACCGACCAGCGGCGTGTCGTACGCCTTCTCCTCGGCGAATTTCGCCCTGGACTACATCATCTCGGCGGCCGAATCGAAGGGCGTTGGCAAGTTGCTGTCAAAGCCCACTGAGATCACTCAGAATAACGAGCAGGTCACCATTAAGCAGGGAACTAAGATTCCCATTCAGACCGTCATCAACAACACAATTTCGGTGCAGTTCGTGGACGCCGTCCTGGAGCTTCAAGTGACTCCGCAGATCACCAAGGAAGGCACCATCTTCATGACCATCCACGTTGAAAACACGCAGATTGACCCGGCGATCCCGAGAATTCAGGGAATTCCGGCACTCGACACGCAGTCGGAAGACACCAAGGTGCTGGTGGACGACGGCCAAACGATCCGGATCGGCGGCATTATCGTGTCGAACCAGCAAACGACGATTAACGAAGTTCCGTTCGTCGGCAGCATCCCGATCGTCGGACAACTTTTCCGGCATACGACGATCAGCACAAACTCTCAAGAGTTGCTCTTCTTCATCACTCCCCGTATTCTTCCCATGTAAGCCGGGAAGCGGAGGGGAAAATCGCAGCAGCCAAGGGATCTGAAAAGGCGGGGCGCGTAAGCGAGGCGTCCCGCCTTTCGCTTTTGCGGGAGGCGATGCCCGCCGATCATCTGGATGCCTTCGTCGTCACCCACCTCCCGAACATTTTCTACCTGACCGGATTTTCGGGAAGCTCCGGCATGGTTTTGGTCACGCGCAATGGCGCGATTCTCTTCACGGACCCGCGCTACACCATCCAAGCCGGCCAGGAAGTTGCCGCCTCCCAAGTCAAAATTGTCCGCGGCTCATTATTAAAATCAGTAGGCGAACAACTCGAGCAGTTCCGAGGTCGCCGCATTGGATTCGAAGCGGCGCACCTTACGGTCCTGCAAAGGGCCGCGCTGGGCAAGTCTACGGGCGCGCGCATTCGTTGGATTCCATGGGATGGCAAGGTCGAAGGCCTGCGGATGGTCAAAGACGAGTCCGAACTGGTCACCATGCGCGAGGCGGCGCAGATCGCCTGCTCGTCGTGGGAAGAGGCTCTGCCGCTAGTGAAGCCCGGGGTATCCGAAATTGACTTAGCTGCCGAAATCGAATTTCGTATGCGGCGAAAGGGGGCGGACGGACCCGCCTTCGATACCATCATCGCTTCCGGCGAGCGTGGGGCGTGGCCGCATGCCCGGGCAAGCCGGAAACTGGTGAAGAAAAACGAGTTGGTCGTGTTTGACCTCGGTGCTATACTGCGCGGCTATTCGAGCGATTTGACGCGCACGGTCTGCGTGGGGAGCGCATCTTCTGAGAAGCGCCGCTGGTACGCAGCGGTACTCGAGGCGCAGCGGGCCGCCCGGCGGGCATTGCATCCGGGCGTCACAGCGGAACAGGTGGATGCTGCGGCACGCGGCGTCCTGAAACAAGCCGGCTTGGAGCGAAGGTTCATACATAGCACAGGACACGGCCTGGGCCTCGAGGTGCATGAGAGTCCTCGGTTAGGCCGCGGAGACCAGTCAATCCTGCGCGCCGGCACCGTAGTAACGCTCGAACCCGGGGTATACGTCGAAGGCACCGGCGGCATTCGTATCGAAGATGACGCCCTCGTGACGAACTCTGGCGCGGAATTCCTCACCGATGCAAAGAGGGAGCTAATTGAAATCGCATAAGGGCAAAGCAAAAAAGACCGGCACCAGCCATTCGCGCGATTCCGCACCGGACTTGCGCGAGGTCTCCAGAATCCTCGAATTCATGGAACAGCATAGTCTCGATGAATTCGAGTATGAAAATGGAAATGTCCACATTCGCCTCCGCAAAGCCCAATCGCCCGCCGGCGCTCCGTTTCGCGCCATGCACTCCATGCCTGAAATCGTTGTGGCCCATCCGGCAGCGCCTTCCACGACCGCGTCAGACTCGGCGGCTTCAGCGCCTGAGCCCATTGACGAGAATCTTCACGTCATCAAGTCGCCCATTGTGGGTACCTTCTACTCCTCACCGACTCCGGGGGCCGACCCGTTTGTTCGTCCGGGCGATCATGTGGACGCCGGGCGGGTTCTCTGCATCATCGAAGCCATGAAGCTGATGAACGAAATCGAGGCGGATGTGGCGGGCGAAGTGATGCGCGTGTTCGTCGAGAATGGCCAGCCGGTGGAATATGGCGAGCCACTCTTCGCGATTCATCCTAGCCGGAAACAGTAGCCCCGGCGCTGGCGCCTGTCCTCAAGACAAGATGTTTCGTAAAATCTTGATTGCGAATCGCGGCGAAATCGCACTGCGCGTTTTGTGCGCGTGCCAGGAATTGGGAATTCCGACAGTTGCCGTGTATTCGGAGGCGGATCGCAACTCCTTGCACGTGCGCTTTGCTGATGAAGCAGTGTGCATCGGTCCTGCTCGCTCCTCGGAGAGCTACCTGAACATTCCCCATGTTATCAGCGCGGCGGAAATTACCAACGTCGACGCGATTCATCCGGGCTACGGTTTCCTCTCGGAGAACGCCAATTTCGCCGAAGTCTGCGAGGCTTCGCACATCAAGTTCATCGGGCCCTCGCCGGAAGTAATTCGCATGATGGGCGAAAAAGACCGTGCGCGCCGCGAAATGTCCGCCGCGGGCCTGCCCATCATTCCCGGCAGCCCCGGCGTCGTTCCCGACGAGGACACCGCGCTGAAACTCGCGGGCGAGATCGGCTATCCCGTGCTCATCAAGGCCGCCGAAGGCGGCGGCGGCCGGGGCATGCGCGTGGTTCACAAGAAAGAAGATTTGATCTCCGCATTTCAGACGGCCCGCCATGAGTCGCAGCAGGCTTTCGGCAGCGCGAATGTGTATCTCGAGAAATTGATTGAGCGTCCCCGGCACATCGAGTTTCAAGTAATCGGCGACACGCACGGCAAAGTTACCCATTTGCGCGAGCGCGAGTGTTCGATTCAGCGCCGGCACCAGAAAATCATTGAAGAGTCGCCCTCGCCCGCTCTCGACGCGAAGACGCGTGATGAAATGGGCGCGCGCGTCGCCAAGGCGCTCTCGAAAATCGGCTATTCCAGCGCCGGTACGGTGGAATTTCTCCGTGATGAAGCATCAGGAAAGCTCTATTTCATCGAAGTAAACGCGCGAATCCAGGTGGAGCATCCGGTGACGGAGATGATTTCCGGTGTGGATCTGGTGAAAGCGCAGATTCGTCTCGCCGCGGGCGAAAAGCTCGATGCCGTGGTCGGCAAGCCGTGCTTTCACGGCCACGCAATCGAATGTCGTGTCAACGCGGAAGATCCGGACACATTCGCGCCTTCCGCCGGCCGCATCACCGCGTTTCGCGTTCCGGGCGGTCCGGGGATTCGCGTGGACACGGCGCTGTATTCGGAAGCAGTCGTCCCTCCCTATTACGATTCGCTCGTCGCCAAGATCATCGCCTTCGGTGACAATCGCGCGGAATCCATTGCGCGCATGTCTCGAGCTCTCGATCAATTTGTCATTGAAGGCATCAAGACGTCCATTCCGTTGCACAAGAAGATTCTTGAAGATCCCGATTTCATTGCTGGCAAGCTCGACACCCATTTTCTCGACCGTTACGAAGCCGTCGCGGCCAGATAGGACACGCGATCTTGTTTCCGCCTGTTTACGCGGTGCTGGACGAAGACTTGTTGAGCATGCCGGCGCCGCAGTACGCGCAGGAATTGATTTCCGCGGGCGTAGACTTGATTCAATATCGGGCCAAGCATTTACCTGCGCGGAAATATTTGGAGGTTTGTTCGAATTTGGCGGAAACGCTCGCAAACCGCGACGCCCGGTTTATCGTCAATGACCGCCCTGACATTGCCGCGATGATTGGCGCGGGCGGCGTGCACGTGGGCCAGGAGGACTTGCCTCCAGAGGAGGCGCGGCGCATATGCGGCTCGGGTCGGTGGGTCGGCGTCTCCACGCACAATCTCCAACAGGTACGCGCAGCGGCAAAAACTTCCGCTGACTACATCGCCGTGGGCCCCATTTTCTCCACCTCGACAAAGGAGAAACCGGACGCCGTCGTGGGCACATCTTTCATTCGCGAGGCGCGCAAACTTACGCAAAAGCCCATCGTAGCCATTGGCGGCATTACGCGCGAACGCGCGGCCGAAGTTTATGAGGCAGGCGCGGATTCGATTGCGGTGATTCGCGATTTACTCGCAACGCGCGATCCCGCCGAGCGCGCCCGGGAATTCCTCGCGATTGCCAAGCGTTCGCAGGAAAATTCGCAGCGCAGTTCACGAACAGAGGCGAGCTGAATGGCCGAAAAAGTTCCACCAGTTGCCGCCGCGTCGAGCGGAGCCCTCGGGCTTGTAAAGGGCCTGGGCCTGTTCGATTCGACCATGATCGTGGTCGGGTCGATGATCGGCTCGGGCATTTACATCGTCTCTGCCGACATTTCCAATCAGGTCCAAAGTCCCGCACTGCTGATTCTTGTCTGGGTCATGTCGGGCGTGATGACGCTGATCGGCGCGCTGAGCTACGGTGAGCTGGCCGCGGCGATGCCGCACGCCGGCGGACAATATGTTTATCTGCGCGAAGCGTTTGGCGAACTGTGGGGATTCCTCTACGGCTGGACGATGCTCCTCGTTGTCCAGACGGCCACCATTGCGGCCGTGGCCATCGCTTTCGCAAAATTTACGGGAGTGTTCGCGCCGTGGTTTTCACCGAGCGCGTGGATACTGAAGTTCGGCACGTTCGGGCCGTGGAAACTTCCGTTCGGGATACTGGGTCCATACGACCTCGGCCTCAATCGTCAGAATCTTCTGGCAATCATTTCCATCGCGCTGCTGACGTGGATCAATCTGCGCGGCCTGCGTCTCGGTAAAATTGTCCAGAACGTTTTCACCAGCGTGAAAACGGTCTCGTTGGCCGCGTTGGTTATCGTGGGATTCCTGTTTGCGCGCGCGGAAGCGGTCGCCGCGAATTTTCATAATTTCTGGTATAACGCGGGACTCTCCATTGAGCACGCTTACCCGCCGGGTGTGGGCACGTGGGAGATTTCGACCGTCACCGTTGTCGGCGTCGCGATGGTCGGGTCGCTCTTCGCGTCCGACGCTTGGTACGACATCACCTTCACCGCTTCGGAAGTGAAGCGCCCCGGCCGCAATTTGCCTCTGGCGCTTTTTTTTGGGACGATGATCGTCACCACCCTGTACGTACTTGCGAATTTCGCCTATTTGCGCGTACTGCCCATGGCCGGCGATCCCCACGGCGCGACAATTATTTCCCGCGGCATTCAATACGCCACGGACGGTCGCGTTGCCACGGCCGTCCTGCAAGTGATTTTTGGTCCCGCCGGCGCGATTGTCATGGCGGTCGCGATCCTGATTTCCTGTTTCGGATGCAACAACGGGCTCATCCTGGCGGGCGCGCGGATTTACTATGCGATGGCCAAAGACGGACTGCTCTTCAAATCAATTGGCCGCGTCAACGCCAAGCACGCGCCGGGCGTTGCGCTGATCGTCCAGTGCGTTTGGGCGTCGGTCCTTTGCCTTTCCGGAACATACAATCAGCTCCTCGATTTCCTGATCTTCGCGGAGTTGATTTTTTACATCCTGACTCTGGCGGGACTTTTCGTCCTGCGGCGGACGCGGCCCACGATGGAGCGGCCTTATCGCGCCGTCGGTTACCCAGTCCTCCCCGCCCTTTATATTCTGATGGCATTATTTTTAGAGGTGCAGTTGCTGCGCTACAAACCGCAGAATACCTGGCCGGGCCTGATCATTGTGCTTCTGGGCTTGCCCGTCTACGTGATTTGGCGCATGATGTCGCGCAACCGAAACGCGGCAGCAAACTGAATCGGAAATTCCAAGGCGATTTGCATTCGAATCACGGAGGAAATGGATGGCCAGCCAACTGCTAGCGAAAAAACCGCTGAGTACGATCATGGCGGAAGCCTCAGAGACCGGCGAACATTCCCTCAAGCGCTCGCTGGGCCCGGTAAACCTCGTTACGCTTGGTATTGGCGCAATCATTGGCACCGGCATCTTCGTCCTCACCGGTCCGGTGGCCGCTACCGCAGCAGGGCCGGCCATCGTTCTTTCCTTCATCATTGCCGGCATCGGTTGCGCGTTCGCAGGATTGTGTTACGCGGAGTTTGCCGCCCTCCTGCCCATCGCCGGCAGCTCTTACAGCTACGCTTACACCACACTGGGGGAAATCGTAGCCTGGATCATCGGCTGGGCTCTTATTCTCGAATACGCCTTCGGCGCCGCCACCGTCGCCGTCGGTTGGGGCGGGTACGTCTGCAGCTTCTTGCAAGACCTCGGCATCCCCTTTCCAGCAAATCTGTCTTATGCCCCCGGCACGGTCCTCGTGCAGTATCAGGGCCGCTGGGAGCCAGCGATGTCCCTGCCGCATGAGGCTGTGGGGATCATGTCCTCGCTGCCGCATGCCGTTTCTCACTTTGATCTGGTCGCGCTCATCGGTATTTTGCTGGTCACCGCCCTCCTCGTTAAGGGCATCACGGAATCGGCAAACGTCAACAGCGCCATCGTCATCGTCAAAGTATCCGTCCTGCTGGTTTTCATCGGACTCGGCATCGCGTTTCTTTCTGCGCATCACGCCATCGCCACCGCCAACTGGCATCCCTTCATTCCCCCTAACACGGGTCACTTTGGTGAATTCGGCTGGACGGGCATTTTGCGCGGCGCGGGCATCATTTTCTTCGCATACATCGGATTCGACGCCGTTTCCACGGCGGCACAGGAAACGAAAAATCCCTCCCGCGACATGCCCATCGGCATTCTCGGGTCGCTGATTATCTGCACTGTGCTCTATATTCTGGTAGCTATCGTTCTTACCGGCTTGGCCTCGTATACCCAGTTGAATGTGGCTGACCCGATTGCCCTGGGCATCGATGTCACCGGCGTTCGCTGGGGCAGTTTTCTGGTGAAGATTGGTGCGATTGGCGGCCTTAGTTCGACCATGTTAGTCATGCTCTTAGGCCAGACGCGCATCTTTTTCACCATGGCTCACGACGGTCTGCTAGGGAAATGGGCCTGCAAAGTTCATCCCAAAATGCGCACGCCGTATATTTCAACGATCTTCGTGGGAATCTGTGTGGCGTTGCTTGCAGCGACATTGCCGATCAGCAAGCTGGACGAGCTGACCAGCATTGGCACGCTCTTCGCCTTCACGGTCGTCTCCGGCGGAGTTTGGATCCTCCGTAAACAGCAGCCGGATTTGCATCGCCCGTTCCGAGTGCCCTGGGTGCCGTTTGTGCCGATCATGGGTATGGCAGTTTCGCTGCTGATGATGGTTTCGCTGCACCTGCTAACCTGGGAGGTTTTTCTCAGTTGGCTCGTCATCGGCCTGGTGATCTACTTCAGCTACGGCCGTAGGCACAGCACCGTGCAGCTCGATATTGCGCGCGCATCCGGTTCCGTCTCGGCGACAGGGGGCCCTGGCATGAAGTAAATAGCCAGAGTAAGCGAGCCGCGATTGATTTGCGGAAGACTTGCCGGAATTCGTAACTCATGTCGGAGTTTTTGCGCGACCCGGCGCGCATACCGACCGGCGGCCGCATCCGCGAATACCTGTTCTTTCCTGAGCCAGTATTAGTCTAGATTAGAGGGCGCGATTCTGCCCTTATTGCCCAGGCTCAACTCTGCGAATCGCGTCGAGGTCACGCGTGCCGTCGTTTCATCGCCTCCGCGCCTTTTGGCGAACCACTTCACTGCTCGACCGCGTCGCCATGATTGTCTTCATTTTTTTCGTTCTAATCTGGGCGATGCCGCTGGGTCGCTACCTGTCGTTCCTCGGCGCGTGGCGAGTCATCCTGTTCATCATCGCTGCCGGATACTTGATGGTTCGTCTGCTGCGGTGGGCGCGCAAACGACTGCTGTGGGGCCTGCGCAATCGTTTGATTGTGGCCTACATTTTCATCGCTGTGGTTCCTGTGGTGTTGTTGCTTGCCATGGTTACTCTGTCTGGCTATTTGCTTTACTTCCAACTCGGGGCGCACCTGCTAGAAGACGACCTGAACGAACGCGTTACCGAAGTCTCCCATATTGCGGAAACTCTCGACGAGACGATAGAGAGCGACGCGGCAAAGGGTATTAAGGTCGACTCCGGCGCATTGCTCGGGCGTCCCGGAATCGCCGCCATGTTGACCGCAGCGGGCAAGCGGCTTCCCGGACTTGAAGTTCATCTGCCTGAATCCGCCGCTGCCATTGGATCAAACGCGCGGCCCGTACCCGGATTTACAGGACTCGCACAATCCGCGGGAAATTTGTGGATCGAAGCTGTGGTGGCCAGCCGGCCGCCATCTCACGAAGGCGAACTTTACGTTCGCGTGCCCGTCAGCGCCGCGCTGCTCGGTGCCATCGCCCCCGATCTCGGCCCAATTCGGCTCACCACGTTTCGTCCCGCGGTCGCCGCTGATCCCGTCGCGGACGTTCTGAACCTAGACGGCAGCCGGCTCGTGCGCGCTGGGCAGGTTGCGAGCGTCCGGCCGCTGCAGCCCAAGCGCGGCTGGTACGACATCGAAATCTCCGGCGGTTCCACGCTGAACGCCACGCTGCTCAGCCACGATGAGCCAACCACACACACAATGCCTATCGCCGCCACCTTCTCGCTGCGGCCTTCGGTGATGACCAGTCGTCTGTTCGCCTCTCTGGGTCTGTTAGGCGACCCGCTCGTCATTATTTTGATTCTTATTGGCGTGTTCTTTCTCGTTCTCGAAGTCGCTGCATTGGCGACAGGTGTTGTGCTCACGCGCACCATCACCGTTGCCGTCGATGATCTTTACGAAGCCACGCGGCACGTGCGTCAGGGCGATTTCCGCCATCGCATTCATGTGCGCCAGCGCGATCAACTCGGAGTGCTCGCGGAATCGTTCAATGCCATGACCGGCTCGATCGCGGAGCTGATCGAAGAGCAACGCGCGCGCCAAAAACTCGACAACGAGCTCGCCATCGCGCGCGAAGTCCAAACCCAACTTTTTCCCCGCGCGTTGCCGGAGATGGCCGGCCTCGAACTGGCCGCCGTCTGCCGCGCCGCGCGCGTCGTTTCAGGCGATTACTACGATTTCATGAACCTCGGTTCTTCGCGCTTGGGTCTGGCCATTGCCGACATCAGCGGAAAGGGAATTTCGGCCGCGCTTCTAATGGCCAGCCTGCAGGCGGCCCTTCGTGGCCTGGCGCTCGTCAATGGCCATCGCACCACCGCCGAAGTGGTCAGCTCGCTCAATCGCCATCTTTTTCTGAATACCTCCGACGATCGCTACGCCACGCTTTTTTACGCCGAATACGACGCCGCCTCGCGTTCGCTCTCCTACACAAACGCGGGCCACTGCGCGCCGTTCTTCGTTCACGGCAATACCGTCAAGAAACTCGATGACGGCGGCACGGTAGTCGGCCTTTTCGATAACGTCGCTTACAAGCAAGTGACCCTTCCCGCTGAGCCCGGCTCCCTCTTCGTCGGCTTCAGTGACGGTTTGTTCGAACCGGAAAATGTTTATGGTGAGGAGTTCGGCACTTCGCGTCTGGCGAACGAAGTATTGCGCCTCCGCGATGTTCCCGCGGAGCGCCTGGCCGACGGATTGCTTTCCGCCGTCGAGCAGTGGGCGGGCTCCCCTGAGCAGGCCGACGACATGACCGTAATCGTCGCCCGCTTCCGCTAGGGTCGACTGCCCGCGTCGCGGATTTGTTTTCTTCCTTGCTTGGCAATGCGCGAGGAATTCGGTAATGTTTCCTCGCTCGATTATTTGCTGGGGGAAATTTCGTGGAACTTGGAAAGCGCGTGGCGCTGGTCACGGGCGGCAGCCGGGGCATTGGCAAAGGCATCGCTTTGGGCTTGGGACGCGAAGGCGCGCGCATCGCGCTTTCCTATCGCTCGAATAAAGCGGCGGCGCAGAATACATTGCGGCAACTGCAGTCGGTCGGATGCGAATGCTTTGCCGTCGAAGCCGATGCCACAAATCCGGAGCGCTCGGAGTCGCTCGTGCGTTCGGTGCTCGAGCGCTTCCAACGTCTCGATGTGCTCGTCAACAACGTCGGCATCTTCAATTGGGGCACCGTCGCTGAGACCACGCTCGAGGAGTGGAAACGCGTCCTCGATTCGAATCTGATGAGCGTTTTTTATACCAGCAAGGCCGTGCTCCCCGCCATGCGTCGACAGCACTGGGGACGCATCATCAATCTCGGCGCAGTGGGAGCGGAACGCGCCTTCGGCCAAGCCACAATTTCAGCGTACACGGCCGCGAAAGCGGGAGTCGTCGCATTCTCGCGCTCCCTCGCCTTGGAAGAAGCTAAGAACGGTATCACCGTCAACGTCGTCAACCCTCCGAACATTGACGACAAGGAGCTCTCTCTGGAAGAAGCTCGCCGGATGCATGATGCGCGCTTTCCCGTGGGCCGCCCTCCGTCGGCGGAAGACGTCGCAGCCGTTGTCAGATTCCTCGCCTCCGACTCGGCTGATTACGTCACCGGACAAGTCATCAGCGTCTCGGGCGGCTGGATGATGTAAGGAAATTCGCGCCACCGCGTGCCCTCCATCGTGTTTGCCGCCCCTCGCTCAATCTGCTAGGCTTCTGAGTCGCCACTTCCACGGAGAGGTGTCCGAGCGGTTTAAGGAGCACGCTTGGAAAGCGTGTGTAGGAGAAATTCTACCGTGGGTTCGAATCCCACCCTCTCCGCCATTGCTTTGTGTTCAGTGGGTTAGGGTCCTTACCAAAACGCTTCCCTAAGAAATCCTCGAAATCGCCCGCCGCGCAGTATTAGGCGAAGAGAGGAACACGGCACTACCGCAATCTCAAAGTACACACTCTACAAGTACGTGAAGGTCGACGGCACCTGGGTAAGCGTCTTCCGACGACCGTCTCGACAAGGTTGCACAAGCTGAAGATGATAGGTTCGTGGACACTTGCTTAGTGTCCGCGAGGCGATAAGTGGACACTCCCGGGCAAGGAATAAGGCGCCGCCGC
>JBAUEX010000385.1:0-3795 GCA_049678845.1 Candidatus Acidiferrales bacterium | reverse complement strand
GCGAAGCGGGGCCAGCGCGCGCGCTGGTTCGCCCAATTTTATTTCAGTCTTGCCAAGTCCGAAAAGCGCTTCCTTGTACTCCGGGTTCGCGGCGAGAGCTGCCTGAAACAAGGTTCGGGCTTCGCCGGGATCGTCGCGAAGCATTGCTATCTGGCCGAGTAAGCAGTTCGAAACCGGATCTGTTGGAAAACGCTTCAGCTCTTCGCGAAACTCGGCTTCGGCCCTGGCGAAATCGTCTTGTTTCCAATAGAGCAAGCCGAGTCCGGAATGGACGCCCGCGAAATCGGGATTGGCTCTTTCGGCGGCCTGGTACTCGGCAATAGCCTTATCCAAGTGAAATGTCTTGTCGTAGGCAGTGCCCATCATGACGTGCGCTTCGGCGGAACTCGGGTTAATGGCCATGATTCGCGCAAAGACTTGAGTGACAGCTTCGTAGTTCGCAGTGCGCAAGTAAGCTTGCCCGAGCATGTAAAGCGTCACCAAATCGGAGGGTTGCAGCCTGCTCGCCTGCTCAAGATACGTCGCCGCTTGCGGATAGCGGTTGAGACCGAAAAAACAAAGGCCGGTCAAATCAACCGCTTGAAAATCTGGCGCGTCGCGCTTACTAAGCGATTCGAACAAGGGAAGCGCTTGGGCATAGTTCTGCTGCTTGAAGTAGTCGAGAGCGAGATTGCGAGTTGTGGCCGGATCGCCGGGTTGGATCGCCAGAGCGCGGCGATACAGGGGAACCGCATCGGCCAACTTGTCTTGCTTGACGAGCGAAATCGCCAGATCGTTCAGAACCTCGACCGAGCGCGGCGCGAGAACGAGGGCCTGGCGGAAATCTTTCTCGGCGTCAGAGCTGTGGCCACTCTGAAGTGCTTGCACACCTTCGGCGAGCAGCGATTGCAACTGAGCTTGAGGAGACGGCGCTGAGGGCGCGCTCCGTTGCACCGCGGCGGGCATGTTCGCGGGGACCAAAAGCGCCACTAGTGCGAGGAATGCAAGTCTAGAGGCCAAGCGGGACCACCAGCGAAATTCTACGCCAATCTGAGGACGCGCCGAAGGGCGTCCCCAGGAAAAAGCGCCGCGCTGCCGCAACGGACTAGTAATACAACTTGAGGCCGAGCTGGATAATGCGCGGGTCGTGACCCGAAGTCAGCCGGCCGAACGACGAAGAGTCCCTGTTGCTATTGAATCCAGCGTACGACACATGGTTGAACGCGTTAAAGAACTCCGCCCGGAACTGCATGTTGAAGCGCTCCGTGAACTTGATGTTCTTCAACGCGGCGATGTCCCAGTTGTTTAGACCGGGGCCCGTGCAAACGCCGCGGCTGGCATTGCCGAAATGCCCAACTGCATCCATGAAAGCTGAGGTGTTAATGAATTGCGCCACCGTCCCCGGCCCGGAGCAACTCGCGCCCGCGACCATATCCGGCCGAGGAGAGACCGGGCTGGGATCAATGCCGATGCCGCCCGGGAAGGCGTCGAACGGATCATTGGACTGCGTGATTGTCGTTGGGAGTCCTTTTTCAAAGACCGAGATACCCGAAACCTCCCAACCGCCCAGTACATGGCCCACCGGGCCCTCCTGCGAGCGATAAAAGGGCAAGTCGTAGACGTAGTTGATCACCAAAATCTGTGATCGGCTGAAGCTGGCCGGGCCATACTCCGCGCCAAAGTTGTAAGTGTCGTAGGGTGCGGTGCTGCGGTCGGTGGGATTGTTAGTCAGCGTCTTGGACCAAGTGTACGCCACGCCGAAGTTGAGTCCGCTGCCAACCTGCCGGTTCGCAGATATCTGCAGCGAATTGTAGTTGGAGCGAAACAAAGGCGCGATGTTGTCGATGACGTTGTAGCCCAGATAAGGACGTAACGCATTGGCTTCCACCGTCGGATTGGCCAGGCGAACATTCAGAGGCACCTGGTTTAGGTCAACTCTACCAAGAAGGTGATTCGCGCGATTTCCGACATATGCCACTTCGACTCGCGTATTGGGAACAACCTCACGTTGAACCGACAGGCTCCACTGATCGAGATAGGGCACCTGAAACTGCGGCGTTCCTGTCGCGTGGAGACTCGCGGGCCCGGTCGGAGGGGTTGCAGTACCTGACGTCGGGCTGTCGAAGATGTCGGCCGGGTTCGTCGGTTCTGCCGTGCTGACAGTGCCCACAAACGGCGGATTGGCAAACGAATTTTGCTCCTCGATGCCATTCAGGGTTCGGTCGTAGTAAACGCCGAATCCTCCACGCAGAGCCGTTTTGCCGTCACCAAAAATATCCCACGCAAAACCCAGGCGCGGCGCGAAAGTGTTGTACGTAGGGTTTACGCGGAGGTCATAGGGCGAGCAGGTGGGGCCGAACGGGGCAACCGGAGGCTTGAAATACAGGTTCGGGTTGCAGGCATTCTGGGCGATGATGATCCCGTTTGAATAGGTCTGCGGACTCACGGTCTGGCCCGCCGCAAAGTTGCCCGAGACCGGGTCGATTACCGGTGCGTTGGCCGGGTTGAAGGCCTGCGGTGAGAAATTGTCGAGAATCTGATTATTATCCTCAGGCGGCGCAAAATAGGCGTAGCGGAGGCCTAAATTGACCGTGAAATTGCGCACAATCTTCCAATCGTCCTGGACATAGGCCTCAATGTTAGGGAAGTGCAAGCTCGGAATGATGTCCCGGCTCGCCTGAGAAAACGAGGTGGCATTCCCCAGCAGGAAATTGGCAAATGCGGGATTACCATATTTGTTCTGAAATAAGAAACTGCCATTCGTAGGATTGACCGCGTTCTCCGTCTTCTTCATGTACTGAAAATTCATTCCCGTGCGGATGGTGTGGCTGCCGTGTGTGATGGAAACATTGTCATAAACGCTTTTGTCGACGTTTCTTTCAAAGTAGGGCGAAACCGGAATCCCGACGCCGGTTACGTTCGTAATGCCCACGCCCGGCACACGATGGTACGGGTCGGTGAAAGGAAGGCCACCCGTGAAACTCAGGGCGCTGAAAAAGGCAGGGCTTGTGATCAGGCCAGTGATATTACTGTTGATCGCTCCCCAGGTATCGCCGACTTCGATTTCGTTCGTGACGGACGGCGAAAGCTCCATCGTAACGTGCGCTACCAGGTTGCGCCCTGGCGCATTGCTCGCAGTAGAGGAGATCCCCGGGAGGCCACTTCCCGCGAACAGGCCGCCCGGCTCAGTGGTCGGAACTTTATCTTGCATATAGCGGGCGAAGATTGAAATCTTGCTCGTGATGTTCTCGTCAATGCGCCCGATTTCCTGGCGGAAATCGTTGGCAGCGCTTACCGGAACAATGAAGTTCTCGGTGAGAGCTGTGGGGCTCAGCGCGCTATTGGGAGTGAACTTCGAATAGACGTTCGCAATATAAGCCTTGGCATTCGCGCTGAAACAGGATGGGCTGATCATGTTGCCCGTGATGCAGCCGGCAGGCGCTGACGCCGGATTCAACGCTACTCCGGTTATTCCCGTGAAGTCCCCGGTCAGCTCTGGCGAATTAGGAAGGGCCAGATTGACGGTCGTGGGTACCCGCGTCCGGCGGAACTCCTGCGAAAAGAAGAAGAACGTCTTGTTCTTGTTCGTGTTGTAGTGCCCGGGAATATAGATTGGGCCGCCGATGGTGTAGCCGAAGTCGTTGTAGCGGAACGGTGGCCTGGCATGGCCGGCACCCTTATTAAAAGCTTCGTTGGCGTTGAGAACGTTGTTGCGGAAGAATTCGTAAGCGTCGCCATGGAAATTGTTCGTGCCCGACTTGGTGGCCACGTTGACTTGCCCGCCGCCACTGCGGCCGTATTGCGCGTCGTAGGTAC
>JBAUEX010000384.1:0-6475 GCA_049678845.1 Candidatus Acidiferrales bacterium | reverse complement strand
CAGCCAACTGGCACGAGCGCGAAATTTGGGATTTGATGGGCGTGCGCTTCGAAGGCCACCCAAATCTGACACGCATTCTGATGCCGGACGACTGGGAAGGCCACCCGCACCGTAAAGACTATCCCGTCGAGGGCTATCGCTAATGTCCGCCACCGTCGGGACGCCCTTTACCGGGGCCAAAATTGAGAACAAGACCATGGTCCTCAACATGGGCCCGCAGCACCCGTCGACCCATGGCGTGTTGCGCGTGATACTCGAGCTCGACGGTGAAGTCGTGCTCAAAGCTGAGCCCGTCATCGGCTATTTGCATACCGGCATCGAGAAAAACTGCGAGAATCTCACGTATTCTCAGTGCATACCGCTGACCGATCGCATTGATTATCTGGCGAATCTGTCTAACAACCTCGGCTACTGCCTTGCGGTTGAAAAGCTCGCCGACATAGAAGTGCCCAAGCGCGCGCAATACATTCGCGTCCTGCTAACGGAGCTAACGCGCATTTCTTCGCACCTCGTTTGGCTCGGCACACACGCCATTGATTTGGGCGCGATGAGCGTTTTCCTTTACTGCTTCCGCGAACGCGAGGAAATCCTGAAAATCCTCGAAGCCATTTCCGGCCAGCGCATGATGACCAGCTATTTCCGCATTGGCGGCCTGGCGCTCGAGCCGCCTCCGGGCTATCTCGAATGGATCTCCAGGTTTCTGGACACTTTGCCGGGGCACGTCGCGGAATATGAAGATTTGCTCACGGAGAATCCGATTTGGAAGCTTCGCACGCAAGGCGTCGGCGTGCTGAAGCTCGACGACGCGATCGCCATGGCCGTCTCGGGCCCATCCCTTCGCGGCAGTGGCAGCGATTACGACGTCCGCAAGTATTTCCCCTATTCGAGCTACGACGAATTTGATTTCAAGGTCCAGACGCAAACCGCCGGAGACGTCTATGCCCGGTATCAAGTGCGCGTCGCGGAAATAAAAGAAAGCGCCAAGATCTGCAAGCAGGCCATTAAAAAAATCCCGCCGCAGGGGCCCTTCCGCGCGGAAGTTCGCGGTCTGGTGCCGCCTTCGCGCGAGGAAATGAAGACATCCATCGAAGGCCTGATTTATCACTTCAAGATTTGGACCGAAGGGATCACGCCGCCGCCGGGCGAAGTCTATCAAGCGATCGAATCGCCGCGCGGTGAGGTGGGCTTTTTCGTGGTCAGCGACGGCTCGAACCGCCCGTACCGCGTGAAAATGCGCGCGCCGTCGTTCGTCAATCTGCAAGCATTGCCGCACCTGGTGGTCGGCAAACTGATCGCCGACGTGGTCGCCAGCATCGGCACAATCGATATCGTTCTGGGAGAAGTGGACCGCTGATGCAAGTTCCCGCTCAGCTTGACGCCAAATTCAACCAGCTTGCCGGGCGCTATCCCGTCAAGCGCTCTGCGCTGATCCCCATGATGATGTACGCGCAGGATGAATTCGGCCATTTGAGCGACGAAATCCTCGACGAAATCGCCCGCCGCCTCGACCTGAACATGACCGAGGTCACCGAAACGCTTTCGTATTACTCGATGCTCCATCGCAAACCCGTCGGGAAGAATCACGTTCAGGTCTGCACCAACACTTCGTGCCAGCTTCGCGGCGGCTTCGAGATCTTGGCGCACGTTGAAAAACGCCTGGGCATCGGCAATCGCCAGACGACGCCGAACGGCATCTTCTCGCTCGAAGAAGTGGAATGCATGGGCGCTTGCTCGGGCGCGCCCGCAATGCAGGTGAATTACGATTTCTACGAGAATCTGACGCCCGAAAAAGTGGATGCGATTCTCGATCAATTCGCCGCCGGCAAAAGACCGGCGCCCGTTCCCGTGATTTCGGGCTCGCTCCACGAACCTGCGCCCGGCGAAGTGCGCGTCATCAGCCAACGCTTCGGGGTCCGCGATTCGCGCTCGCTGAAAGTCTATCGCGACCTTGAAGGCTACCAGGCCCTCGAAAAAGCCCTCCAGGAAATGACCGCCGACCAAATCATCGACGAAATGAAAAAATCGAATCTGCGCGGACGCGGCGGTGCCGGCTTCCCCACCGGAATGAAATGGTCTTTCGTCCCGAAGAATTCTCCCAAGCCAAAATATATTGCCGCGAATGCCGACGAAAGCGAGCCGGGCACAAGCAAAGATCGCCCGCTGATGGAAATGGACCCGCACGCTTTGATCGAAGGCACGGTCATCGCCGGGAAAGCGATTGACTCGCATCAGGGATACATCTACGTCCGCGGCGAGTATCGCTACATTCTCGACATTCTCGACGTTGCGATTGAGGAAGCCTACAAGGCCGGTTATCTCGGCAAAAATATCCTGGGCACCGGATTTGATTTCGAGCTTTGCACGCACACGGGCGCGGGCGCGTACGAATGCGGCGAAGAAACCGCGCTCCTCGAATCACTCGAAGGCAAGCGCGGCTACCCCCGCATCAAACCTCCCTTCCCCGCTGTCGCCGGCCTGTATCAGTGCCCCACGGTCGTCAACAATGTGGAAACGCTCAGCACCGTGCCGCTCATCATCCGCAAGGGCGGCGACTGGTATGCGAGCCTCGGAGTGCCCAAGAATGGCGGCACGCGCCTCTATTCGATTTCCGGCCACGTCAATCGCCCGGGAATTTACGAACTGCCTCTCGGTTTCAATCTGAATCGCATCATCAACGAAGTCGCAGGCGGTATCGCCAATGGCAAGAAATTGAAAGCGGTGCTGCCCGGCGGCACTTCCTGTCCGCTGCTCAACGCGGACGAATGCGATGTGGCCATGGATTATGATTCCGTGGCGAAAATCGGCTCGATGCTCGGTTCTGGCGGCCTGGTGGTGATGGATGAAGATACCTGCATGGTCGATGTCGCGCGCCGCATCGCGCATTTCTACGCGCACGAATCCTGTGGCTGGTGCATTCCTTGCCGCGAAGGCACCGCGTGGCTGCGCAAGTTGCTTGATCGCTTCCACGAAGGCGGCGGCCGGCAGGAAGATATCCCGCTGATCGACGAAGTGTCGCAAAACATCCTGGGCATGACGCTCTGCGCGCTCGGCGACGCGGCAGCGCTGCCAACGATGAGCATCGTGCGCAAATGGCGCAACGAATTTGAAGATCACCTGCGCGGCAAGTGTTTGCATAAGCCAGCTGACGTGCTGACCGTGGCGCGCTAGGCTCGTAGGAAGAAACGAATATCGCAAAGGAATTATGGCGGAAACGGAAACAAAGCTGATCAACTTCACACTCAACGGCCAGAAGCTGTCGGTTCCCGCGGGCACGCTCGTTATTGAAGCGGCGAAGCAGGCGGGCATCGAAATCCCATCTTTTTGCTACTATCCCGGACTCGCGCTGCAGGCCGCGTGCCGCATGTGCCTCGTCGAGGTCGAGAAGCAGCGTAAGATGGCGACCGCCTGCACGCTCGTCGCGGAAGAAGGCATGGTCGTTCATGCCGATACGCCCGCGGTCCACAAATCGCGCAAGGACATGCTCGAGTTTGTCCTCACCAACCATCCGCTCGACTGCCCGGTTTGCGACAAGGGCGGCGAGTGCGAATTGCAGGACATGACGTTCACTTACGGCATTGACCACAGCCGTTTCATCGAAGAGAAGCTGCACTATCCCGAGGAAAAGTGGTCGCCCATCGTTTATTACGACGCCCCACGCTGCATCCTGTGCTTCCGTTGCGTTCGCGTTTGCGATGAAGGCATGGACGTGAAAGCGCTCGGCGTCGGCGCGCGTGGCGTCACTTCCGTGATCATTCCCAATGATTCCGGTCAGCTCGCCTGCGAAGAATGCGGCGCGTGCATCGACATTTGCCCCGTCGGCGCACTCACCAGCGGCACGTACCGCTATCAGACGCGCCCGTGGGAGATGAAATATTTCGGCACGGCGTGCGCGCATTGCTCGAACGGCTGCAAGGCCACGCTCTCGATTCGCAACAACGAGATTCTTCGCGCCAACAATCGCGACCATTCCGGAATCAACGGCGAATTTTTGTGCGCCAAGGGCCGTTTCGGCTACGACTTCACCACCAGCGCAGAGCGCATTCGCCAACCGCTCGTCCGCAAAGGCGGCACGCTCCAGCCCGCAAGCTGGGAAGACGCTATCGAGGAAATCGTCCGGCGGCTGAAGCAGGCGCATGGCGCGCACGGCGCAGCGGCCATGGGCGTGATTGGCTCAAACCACACGACGAACGAGGAAAACTATCTTCTGAATCGCTTTGCGCGCGCGTCGCTCGGCACAAACAACATTGACCATCACCGCACCGCCGATTATGCGGGCCTGGCAACTGCTCTGGGGCCGAAAGCGAAAGACTCCATGGCGACCATGGCGCAAATCGACAGCGCTTCCGCCATCGTTCTGATCGCCAACGATGCGACGCAGCAAAATCCTCTCGTCGCCTGGCAGATTCGTTCCGCCGTTCGCCATCACGCCGCGCACCTTTACATCATTCACGCTGGCCCGCTCAAGCTTAGCCGCCAAGCCGCGCACTTTGTTCAAGTGCCCGCCGGAGCCGAAGCGCGCGCGATACATTGGCTCGCCACGGGCAGCAGCGACCTCGACGGCAAAATCACCGGCGAACTTGCCAAGCTGAAGGATTCGCTCGCCAAGGAAAAAGACGTCGTCATTTTGTTTGGCGCCAATGTTCGCGGCGCTGGCGTGCGCGATGTGGTCAAATTCGGTGCCGGTCTTTCTGGCCAGACGCGTTACATGGTCCTCGGCGATTACTCGAATTCCCGCGGCGCTGCTGACATGGGCATCTTCCCCGATCGCCTGCCGGGCCATGCGCCGCTCTCCGACGCAAACGAGCGCGGTCGCTGGAGCAAGCTGTGGGGCAAAGAAATTCCCGCGAAGCCGGGAATGAACGCGCGCCAAATGATGCAGGCGGCGCTTGAGGGAAAGCTCAAAACGCTATACGTCGTGGGTGCCAATCCGCTGAAAACCTTCGGACTGAGAGCCCCCGATAAAATCGTCGGCCTCGATCTTCTCGTCGTGCAGGATATGTTCATGACGGAAACGGCGCAGCGCGCTGACGTGATTTTGCCCGCTGCGTCCACTTATGAAAAAGACGGCACGCTCACGAACACGGCGGGTGAAGTCCAGATGGTGCGCCGCGCCGTGGATGCGCAAGGCCCGCGCAGCGATTTCGATTTGCTGCGCATTTTGATTCACCAGCTTGCGCAGCTTGGGCTCGGCACGGCGATGAAGCACCGCACGCCCGAAGCAGTTCTCGAAGAAATTCGCCAGAACGTGCGCGGTTACGATGTTTCCGTCGCCGGCCTGCTGACCGGAGGCACGGAGCAAGCAACGTCCGCGCCGGCTGCAACGGACGGTTCTTACGATGTGGCAGGGGATTTGGTCTTCTCTTCGCAGGACGATTTGTTTAGCAGCGGAACCCTGGGGCGTTACTGTTCGAAGCTCAACTCAACCAAAGAGTCCAAGGAAAGACCGTGGAGTTCGTCACCCACCACCCAGTCCTGGTGGTCTCGTTAATTAAAATCGCCATCGCGCTATTTGTCGTGATGACGGCGCTCGCCTATCTCACTTGGTTCGAGCGCAAGGTCGTCGCTCGCATTCAGTCGCGTTGGGGCCCGTATTGGGTCGGCCCGCACGGCCTGTTGCAGCCGCTCGCAGACGGCATCAAGTTCCTTTTCAAGGAAGACATCGTTCCGCCCGCCGCGGACAAGCTTTCCTACGTCCTCGCGCCGTTTCTCGCGCTGGCGCTGGCGCTCACCACGCTTGCGTTGATTCCCATTGGCCCGGCGACAATCTCTATTCTTGGTCAGCCGACTCAACTTGTCATTTCTCACAGCAACGTTGCGCTGATTCTGCTCTTCGCCATCAGTTCCATCGGCATTTACGCCGTCGTCCTCGCCGGATGGTCGTCGAACAGCAAATATCCTCTCATGGGGGGGCTGCGCAGCTCTGCGCAAATGATCAGTTACGAAGTTTCGCTGACCCTCTCCGTCGTCGGCGTTCTGCTCATCGCCGGCTCGTTCGATTTCTACGATATTGTCGGCGGCCAGTCCGGTCACTGGTACCACTTCTTTCCCAAGTGGCACATCATCCCGCAAATTCTCGGCTTTATTTGTTATCTGACTGCCGCGATTGCGGAGACGAATCGCGTCCCCTTCGACTTGCCCGAAGCCGAAACTGAACTTGTCGCGGGCTTCCACACCGAATATTCCAGCTTCAAGTTCGCCATGTTTTTCATGGCCGAATACGCGAATATGATTACCGTCTCCTGCCTGGCGACGCTGCTTTTCCTCGGCGGCTGGCTCTCTCCTTTTCCTGAGACAGGCGCATGGCGCTGGCAGCTGTATCTGCCCGCGGCGGGACTCATCATTGCCGGGATTGGCCTCATCGTTGGCGGGCTGCGCGGCGTGCAACTAAGCGCAAAGCTCGTTTTCCCTGTACTCGGAGTCGTTTGCCTGGGCGTGGGCTATCTCTGCACGTTGCCCGGTGTAATGCCCGTGATTC
>JBAUEX010000383.1:0-1685 GCA_049678845.1 Candidatus Acidiferrales bacterium | reverse complement strand
GTGCCATTCCCGCCGCGGTCCGGTCGAGCCACGGGTACAGGCCGCAGCTCCCGTCCGATGCCCGCGAGGAGCCGCAAGCTGCCCGCCCCGGGGACTTCTTCCGCAATTAGGTTTTCGTCGACGGATCGCCCTTGCACGGACGCACACGCCTCGCCGATTGAACCCTCGCCGTCGGTGACGGTGCGAACCCCCACCCACGCCCGTGGGATGGCCGGTGGCGTGAGCGAATCACGTCTGGAAGCTCGAGGGGGGTCGCGCCGCCCGCGTAAGATCGTTGCGAAAGTGAGCGACCATCTCCCGACCGGCGATACCCAAGTGCCTGTGTGGGCCGCGTCGATGCGACCCGTTCAACTAGGGCCGCTCACGCGTCTCATTCGAGCGTTCCTCAGCCTTCGGCGTCCTCGAAGGGTTGTTCCGGGTTATGACGAGGGGCAGCCTCCTCCTGAGGGAGCAGGCGTCCCGGTGCGACCAAAGGGTCCCGCCCCAACCTTGCTTGCGGCTGCCGAACTCGCACTGCCCCGGGATTCAGACTGAGGCAATCGCCGGGGGTCGTTGGTCAGGACGGCTCAGGCGTCCAGATAGTGGGTCAGTGTGGGCCTGGACGGCGAGGCGCCCAGTGCCCGGCTGCGAGGGCCACGAGCGCAAAGAAGAGAAAAAACAACAACGCCTCCACCGGGATCCAGCTGAGGAAAGTCCAGGATTGCACCAGGCCGAGAAACATAAGCGCGAAGGCGCCTGCGAGAAGCCACCATCGACGCCTCACCAGCCAGCGCACGCCCCGATTCTCGCATGGATCGCGGGCACCCAAGTTGCGTGTCCTTGCGCGCTTCGGCATGGATCAACAGGAGCACAGCCAAGAGATCGAGGAGATCGTCGCCCTTCTGGACGGGTAGCGCTAGGCTTGCCGAGTGAGGCGCAAGATCGCGTTCGCCTTGGCGGTGATGGCCATCGCCGTAGGCGTACGTGTTGGCCTCTGGGAGGCGCAGTTCTGGCTCCCCAGCGGTGGCAGCTGCCCGCTCCCCGTCAACGCGAGCGTCGCAAACTTGTGTATGTCGATGCCAGTGCCACCGCCGCAGCCTGAGTTCGCGTGGTGGTTATGCGCCCTGCTCGGCGCGGGTGCGGCAGGCCTCATCGCCGCGATAGCCCTGGTCATCGACCGCTGGCCCGCGGAGACCTACTCACACTGACCACCACCGACGAGGCGGCACCGGTTGCCCGGAGCAATGACATCCCCGGGTTCACAGACACCTTGATCCAGGTGATGCCAGAAAATCATTTCCTGGCTTCGCGATCGGACATTGATCCTGAGTGCGGCTCGCGGCGCCTGGAAATGGGGGACATCACCCAGACTCGACCTGACGGTCCCCTCGCGGACCGACGAGGGTATCCGCGCCCTGAGACTATTGCGGCGGCCATGGTGCTTGTCTGCCCGATGTGTGCCGGCGACCGAGTCATCCCACTCACGTTTGAGACGGTAATCGGGGAGATGCTTGCCCAGCTGCCCGAGCGCCCCATCGCCAAGTGCGCTAGTCCTGTGACTCGGAAATACGTTGACGGTGGGGCATGAGGACTTCCTCGGGTGTCTTGACCCAGGCGAAGGGGGGACTGTGGTCGTTCCAGCCGTCGAGAAAGCGCCGGATCGCCTGCTTGAGCGCGGCCACGCTGCTGAAGACGCCGCGCTGAAT
>JBAUEX010000382.1:0-9759 GCA_049678845.1 Candidatus Acidiferrales bacterium | reverse complement strand
CTTTCGCAACATGCGCAAGCCGTAGCGAAGGTCCTGCACGAAGTCGTGAAGATAATTCGTTTTGCGCGCGTCCCGGCACTCCTCCTTCAGGCTTTCGACGCTCCCAAACTCCCGCATCGCCGCCCGCCGCGCCTCGGCCTGCGACATTCCCGCCGAAATATTTGCGGCGATCTGGCGTTCAAGATGTGAGCACAGTTCCTCGTCAAGCTCCTCATCCGCGGCGCGCCGGTGAAATAAAGAACGGACACGCAGCGAAATTTTCGCAAGCCAGCGCATGAAAACCTCCTTAACTTCGCGCTTCGTCTAAAACAAGGCCGATGGCCGACGATAGACGTTCCCAATTCGCCTGCTCTTTTTCCAGATATCTTCGTCCCGCCTTTGTCAGCGAATAGAATTTCGCCCGCCGATTGTTTTCTGAATCGCCCCATTCGGCGCGGATCCACCCTTGCTGTTCCAGACGGTGCAACGCCGGATACAACGCCCCTTGTCGCACTTGCAGCACCTGATTCGACACGATCTGGATGCGTTGCGCGATGCCCCATCCGTGCATCGGCTCGTGCGTCAGTGTTCTCAGGATTAGAAGGTCCAGCGTTCCCTGGACCAGGTCGGTTGGTTTGCTCACGCAGGCTCCCCTTACTTATCGACAGGAATCTACTCCTCTCCTGTCAATAGTCAAGGGGAAAAGTGCGAAGAAAAAGCCGCGACGCTCTGGCTAGCCTGTTAACTCTTTTTGCGACTACACTGACAGGTCAGTCTAGGATAAGCCTTTTTGGGAAAAGCGGTTTTTTTTACTCCGCCGCGGCAAATCGAAAAGTTTTTCTCGCGTCAGACTAGGGAATCGGCACCGCTGCGCTTTTATCCGGAAAATGTTTTTCGTACCATGCGATCGATCGGTCCATGTCGTCAATTTGATGTTTCACTTCGCGAATGCCGTGCCCTTCGCGCGGGTACATCACGAATTCCGTTTCGACGCCCACATCTTTCAGCGCAATATAAAATTGCTCCGCGTCGGGAATCGGCACGTCGGGATCGTTCGCTCCATGCATGATCAGCGTCGGCGTCGCCACTTGCGCCACATATTTCAGTGCCGACCGCTTCCACATGATGTCCATCAAATCATCCTGATGCGGCAGCGCGCCGAATTCCATTTGCTCATATTGATTGTAGTAGGTCAGGTAGTTGTAGCTGATCAGGTTCGTGATTCCCGCCGTCGGAATGGCCGCTTTGAACTCGCGCGTCTGCGTGATCAGCCAATAGGTGAGTAGTCCGCCGTAACTGACGCCTTCGATTCCCATGCGCTCCGGATCGATCCACGGATATCGCCGGGTCGCTGCGCTCACTCCGTAGAGAACATCCTGCGCCTCGTCGCCGTTCTGATCGCCGAATACTGCATCGGCGAACGCTTGTCCGTATCCCGTCGATCCGCGGTAATTCACGTGCAACACGGCCCATCCTCGCGCGGCGAACACTTGATCGCGAAAGTTGAACGCCGGCCCGTTCTGGCCGTGCGGCCCGCCGTGAATGTTGACGATCATCGGATGTTTTGAGCCAGGAGTAATGTCCGGGGGCTCGACCAGGAACGCTTCCACCGTGTACTTGTTGTCGTTGCTGATGAAATCGAACGATTCCACGCTGCCCAGTTTCTTCCCGCCCAAAATATCTGCGTTGACGTCGGTCAGTTGCTCGGATGCGCCCCCGTTTTTTAAAAACAGCTCGGCCATGTCATGCGGGCTCGTGAAAGCATAAGCAATTGTTCCCGAATTACTGACGGAGAACGAGCCGACCGAGCCGCGCTGGTCCACAATCATTTGTGGTTCGCCGCCATTGACCGACAGACGCTCCAAATGCACGCTGCCGCGCTGTTGCGCCGTGAAATAAACCGACCGGCTGTCGGGAGCCCACACTGGCGCACCCTGGCGGTCATCGACCATCGACGCCAGTTCGTGACGCTCGCTGCCGTCCGCGTTCATCACCCAAACGTGCGTGTCCTCCATAGTGGTTTCGCGATCCGTCAGTCCGCGCTTCGTCGAGAGAAACGCGACCTTCTTTCCATCCGGCGACCACGCTGGGTGGTATTGAGTCGTTTCGATCGTCGTGAGCTGGCGAATCGTGCCATCGGAAACTTTCAACTCGTAAATGTTGTAATGAAAAAATTGATCCGCGTAGGGCGAGCGGTCCGAACAAAACAAAAGTTCCGAGCCGTCCGGCGACCAATCGATCGAATGCTCGTAGTACACTCCATTGGTAAGCTGACGGACCTGTTTGCTTGCCACATCCACTACAAAAATATGCAACCGGCGATTATCATTCCACGGTTTGATTCCTTCGCCCGCCGTTGGGCGCCACAGGTAGCGCGTGAAAACCATTGGGTCGCCAGACGCCTCGGTTGTTTCCGGGCCGGGCGTCGCGGAAACGAAAGCGATTTGCTTTCCGTCGGGCGACCACGAAATATCGTTGCCTTGCCCCGGTATCGGCGCGTTCGTTCCTGTCCCCTCGGCAAGGAACGTGGCATCCGAACCGTCAGGCCGCGCGACCATCACTCCCGATTTTCCCTGCGCTTCGCCGATGTAGGCGATCCAGCGCCCGTTTGGCGACCACACGGCGCCAGAGGAAACGGAATCTGCGGTGCCAATGCGCACGGTTTTCCCGCCGTTGGTGTCCATGATCCAGAGTTGCGGATACGGCCGGCCCGGCTTGTCATAATTGAGCACGGTGTAAGCAATCTTCGCGCCATCAGGCGAAATTGCGGCCTGCGCTACGTCGTGGAAGCGATAAAGATCGCTACTCTGCAAACGATCTTGCTGCGCCTGCGTGGAAACCCCCGCGGCGGCGCATACGATCATACTGATTACAATGCTGGTGGACTTCAACGAGAATATTCGCTTGAGGATTTCTATCTTCGACCGCATCAATTTTGCCTCCTTGCAACTCAACCGCGCCGGATTCTATCGAACTGGGCGCAAATTGCAGACCTTTTTTCTTTTCCCCGGCCGGGCGCCGGGGATTTCAGTTTTAAACTGAACTTCATCTTCAAGTTCGAGTAAGATTCGGCGGTCACCCAAGAGACCGTCGGTGCGTGCTTGCGGTTTGTGTTTAGCTAAAGGAGTGCGATGTCTGAGGGCCGCGTGAGGACTTGTCTTCTTTGCGTTATTGCAATTGTTTTCGCCGCCTTTGTGCCGCCGCTTGTTCTGGCAGAAACTCCCGAAACAGTGGACGCGCGATTGCATTTGCGCGCCGGGTGGCAATTACGGTCGTCGTGTCAAATCGGCGCAACAGGCGGGCAGATTTCCGTACCCGGCTTTCAGGCAACCGGCTGGCATTCAACCAGCGTCCCTTCCACGGTTGTGGCCGCGCTTGTCGCCGACGGCACGTATCCCGATCCGGATTTCGGCATGAACCTCCGCAAAATTCCGGGCACTACGTATCCGATCGGTGCGAACTTCGCAAATTTGCCGATGCCTGAGGACAGTCCGTTTGCCTGCTCATGGTGGTATCGCAAAGAATTCACGATTCCGCGGAATTTTGCCGGACGTACGGCATGGCTGCATTTCGATGGCATCAATTACCGTGCGAATATCTGGATCAACGGGAAACAATTCGCCGACGCTAAGGATGTGGCCGGCGCATACCGCATTTACGATTTCGACGTGACGCAATTCGTGAAGCCCGGCCAAACGAACGCCATCGCCGTCGAAACCTTCGCACCCACGGAAAACGATTTGGCGATGAATTGGGTCGATTGGAATCCGGCGCCTCCGGACAAGGACATGGGTCTCTGGGGCGACGTATATTTTGCGGCGACGGGCGCGATCGCCGTGCGCCATCCGCAAGTGGTCACGCATTTCACGGATGCGTCGCTCGACGAAGCGGACCTCATCGTCATGGTGGAAGTACACAATGCATCCAGCGCGCCGGTCGGCGCCGTTCTGCGGGGCGAAATCTCAGGCGCAAATAATAATGCCGTGCATTTCGAGCAGCCAGTCAATCTCAATCCCGCTGAGATACGCACCATCAACTTCACGCCGGCGCAGTTTCCGCAACTGCGCATAGCGCATCCGAGAATCTGGTGGCCCCATGGGCTCGGCCCGCAAAATCTTCACACGCTCACGGTGCAGGCGGTCATCGGGGGAACGGTTTCCGATGAACAGCGAATTCACTTTGGAATTCGCGAGATAACTTCCGAGTTCACGCCGCAGAATTATCTGCTCTTCCATATAAACGGCAAGAATATTTTGATTCGCGGTGGCGGCTGGTCGCCAGACATGCTGATGCGCGAATCGCACCAGCGCCTTGAAGCGCAATTCGATTACGTCCGCGAGATGGGCCTGAACACAATTCGTCTGGAAGGGAAGCTCGAGCCGGATGATTTTTTCAACCGCGCGGACGAGCGCGGCGTGCTGGTGATGGCCGGCTGGTGCTGCTGCAGTTTCTGGGAGCAGTGGAGCAAGTGGAAGCCGTCCGATCTTGAAAACGCCACGGAGCAGTTGCGCTCGCAAATTCTGCGACTGCGCAGCCATCCCAGTTTGCTGGTGTGGTTGAATGGCAGCGACAACCCGCCGCCCGCGGACGTGGAGCGTGCCTACATCGGCGTTCTGCAGCAAGCCAACTGGCCCAATCCTTATATTTCTTCCGCGTCGCAGCGGGAAACTTCAGTGACCGGTCCTTCCGGTGTGAAGATGCTCGGCCCGTATGATTACGTTCCCCCAGCGTACTGGCTCGAAGATGTGAAGCGCGGCGGCGCATATGGGTTCAACACGGAGACGAGTCCCGGCCCCGCGCCAGTGGTCGAAGACAGCTTAAAAAAAATGATGCCGGCCAATCAAATATGGCCGCCGAATGAATCCTGGCATTTCCACGGCGCCAGTGGAAGATATCAACGACTCTCCGCATTCAACGACGCCATGACGCAAATGTACGGCGCGCCGAAAAATCTTGCTGATTACGAAAGAAAGTCGCAGGCAATGGCATACGAAGGCGAGCGCGCGATGTTCGAGGCCTACGCGCGTAACAAGTACGAATCGACCGGCGTGATTCAGTGGATGTTGAACAATGCCTGGCCATCTTTATTTTGGCATCTCTACGATTTTTACTTGCAGCCTGCCGGCGGATATTTCGGCGCGAAGAAAGCGAATGAATTGCTGCACGTGCAATATTCCTACGACGATCGCAGCGTGGTGGTGGTCAATAGCTTCTACCGTGCCTTTCCTTCATTGATCGTTTCTGCGAAGATGTACAGTTTCGACCTGAAATTAATCTTCTCGCGCCGCTTCGTCTTAACTGTGCCTGCTGATTTCAGCGCACGCGCATTCAAAATCCCGCGCTTTCCGCGGACGGCCGCGCCTCAAGCGTATTTTTTGAATCTGGATTTGGAGAACCGCGACGGGCGGTTGCTCAGCTCCAATTTCTATTGGCTCTCGAACAAGCCGCCAATTTTCAAATGGGATTCGAGTACGGATCAGAGAACCAAAGTGTCTTCGTACCCGGATTTTACAATGCTTGCTCGTTTGCCGGGCGCGCAGCTCGAGGCCAGCGCGACCCACGAGCCTGCCGAAGACGGTGCGCCCAAGGTCAGCGTGCATTTGCGCAATCCAAGCGTGCATTTGGCTTTTCAGGTACGTCTCGCCATTCAAGAAGAAAACGGCGGCGAAGTCCTGCCAGTTTTCTGGAGCGACAATTATTTCCAGCTGCTGCCGGGCGAAACGAAAACGCTCACTGCCCGCTATCGCGCGGAAACCAAATTGTCGGGCAAAGCAAAACTGCAAATCAGCGGCTGGAACATCGCTCCGCTGATCCTTGCCATCTCGCCGGTGCACGGCGGAGCCGCGAAACCTGCCAAGGTGATTCGCTGATGCCATCGCGAAATTCTCTGCAGTGTTGTCCTGGCGCTCAAATTTTCTCGTCGCCGCTTTGGCTGCGCTGCCATTATTTCCATCTCAAACGCCTAAGACCCGATAACTAATGCCCGGCGAGCCATCACAACCTTCCGGACGCGGCATCGGACTTCGCCGTACCCTGGGCCTGTGGGACCTGATTCTCTACGGCATCATCATCATTCAACCTGTGGCGCCCATGCCGTCGTTCGGTGTGGTCAGCAACGCGGCGCGCGGTCACGTGGTGACGGCGATGCTGATCGCCATGGTCGCGATGCTTTTCACCGCGATCAGTTATGGCCGTATGGCGCGCGTTTACCCCAGCGCCGGTTCGGCCTTCACTTACGTGGGCCGCGAGCTTCATCCCGCATTGGGTTACATCACGGGGTGGAGCATGGCGATGGATTACATTTTGAATCCGCTGATTTGCACGATCTGGTGCAGCAAGGCGGCGCAGAACTTTTTCCCGCAGATGCCCTATTTTCTCTGGGCGATTTTCTTCGCGCTGCTCTTCACTTGGCTGAATCTTCGCGGAGTCGAAACCTCGGCGCGAATCAATGCGTTTCTGGCTGCGGGAATGGGAATCGTGATCGTGATTTTTGTCGTTGAGGCGCTCCGCTACATTTATCATCTTCCATATTTTGGCCCTGGTTTCTTTACACATCCGTTTTACGATTCCCGGACGTTCTCCTCCTCGGCGCTTTTTCGCGGCACTTCGATCGCGGTGCTCACGTACATCGGCTTCGACGGCATTTCCACACTTTCAGAGGAAGTCAAAAATCCTCGCCGCAATGTTTTGCTCGCCACAGTGTTTGTGTGCGTTGTTACCGGAGTGCTCGCGTCCATCGAAGTTTATTTGGCGCAGCTCGTCTGGCCCCCCTCGCAGCCTTTTCCTGATGTGGACACAGCGTTCGTTCACATCTCAGGCCGAGTAGGCGGCATTTTCCTTTTCGGACTTGTGAATTTGACGTTACTCGTCGCAAATATCGGTTCGGGCATGAGCTCGCAGCTCGGCGCCGCGCGATTGCTCTATGGCATGGGACGCAGCAACGCGCTGCCGCGCTCGTTTTTTGGCGCGATTGAGGCGAAGAATCATGTTCCGCGCAATAACGTGTTGCTCATCGGCGCGCTCGCCCTTGCCGGAGCCTTCACGATCAGCTACACGCTCGGCGCCGAAATGCTCAATTTCGGCGCGCTCCTCGCCTTCATGGGGGTGAACGCCGCAGCGTTCGTGCGCTACTACGTTCGCGAGGAAAAAAAGTTCTGGACGAATCTGGTCCCGCCGGCGCTGGGCTTCTTGATTTGTCTTTTCATCTGGCTGCATCTTGGCTGGCAGGCGAAAGTCGCGGGCGCAATTTGGATGGCGGCGGGAATTATCTACGGCGCAATGAAGACGAAAGGATTCCAGCGCAAACTCGTGCAATTCGATTTTCCCATCGACGAAACTTAGCCGATTCCAGATTTCTTTCAAAAAATCGGAACCCTCAGCCATCGCGATACGTCCCCTATATTGCCAACCGGAACTTTGCGCGTCCGTTTGCATTTTGCGTATAATTCCGTTCGCGAATCGACGTGCATCTCGACTATGATTTTCATTTGCGATTTTTATCGACCGCAGCACTTCAGTTTTGAACCACAATCAATTTTTATTTGTTAAAGGAGATGAATGATGGCAAAGGCTCGCATTATTTGCGCCGGACTCGCGGTGCTGCTTCTCGCGACCTTCGCGGCGATGCACGTGTTCGCGCAGGCACAAAAAACATCCGATGAAAAAGCACCCGACGTTTTCGCCAATCTGAAATTCCGGGATTTGGGCCCCGCCGCGGCGGGAGGGCGCGTGGCCGCCGTCGCCGGAGTTCCCGGCGAACCGAATGTGTACTACGTGGGCGCGGGCGGCGGCGGCGTGTTCAAAACGGTCGACGGCGGTTTGACGTGGAAAGCGATTTTCGAGCACGAAAGCACCGCGTCGATTGGCGCGATTGGCGTTGCCCCGTCGAATCCCAACTACGTCTGGGTCGGCTCGGGAGAGGGCAACATTCGTAACGACATTATCGACGGCGACGGCGTTTATTTTTCCGCCGATGCCGGAAATTCGTGGAAATTCATGGGCCTGGCGGGCACGCAACAAATTACGGATATTCTCGTCGACCCGAACGATTCGAACACGGTTTTTGTCGGCGCTCTCGGGCACGCGTGGGGACCCAATGCGGATCGCGGCGTTTTCAAGACCACCGATGGCGGCAGGACATGGAAGAAAGTTCTCTACGTCAACGATTCCACCGGCGTCGCCGACCTAGAGATGGCGCCCGGGAATCCCAGCGTTCTCTTCGCGTGCATGTGGCAGTTTCGCCGTTATCCGTGGACGCTGATGGACGGCGGACCCGATAGCGCAATTTACCGTTCGACCGACGGCGGCGACACATGGAAGAAGCTGACGAAAGGGTTGCCGGAAGGCCCGCTGGGACGCAGCGCGGTCGCGATTGCACCTTCGAATCCGAATCACATTTATGCGCTCATTGCCGCCAAGCACGGAATGCTGTGGCAATCAACCGACATGGGCGATTCGTGGACTGCGGTGAGCGACAATCATGCTCTCGACGTACGAGCATTTTATTTTTCGAAACTCGTTGTGTCTCCGGACGACGAAAATAAAGTCTACTTCATGTCGTTCAACATGATGGAATCCACCGACGGTGGCAAGACGGCATTTGTTGCCGATCGCGGCGTCCACTCCGATCATCACACTCTTTGGATCGATCCGAAAAATCCCGGCCGCATGATCATGGGCACTGACGGCGGCGCGTATCTATCGACGGACAGCGGCAAGACGTGGCGTTTCCTCGACGGCATGCCCATCGAGCAGTTTTACATGGTCTCGGCAAGTAGCCGGCAACCGTACTCTGTTTGCGGCGGTTTGCAGGACAACAGCTCGTGGTGCGGGCCTTCTTCCGATTTGAGCCGCAGGGGCGTCGCCAATGCTGCGTGGTATACGGTTGTCGGAGGCGACGGTGAATACGCCGTGGTCGCTCCCAGCGATCCCGACATTATTTACACCGACTCGCAGGACGGCTCGATCGAGCGCCTTGACCTTAAGACGCATTTGAGTCAGTCCATCAAGCCCTATTTGCCGGGCGTCGAGCAAGTGAAGCCCGCGGATTTGAAATACCGCTTTAATTGGACTTCGCCAATTGCCGTTTCGCCCACCGATCCGAACGAGGTATATATCGGCGGCAACGTTGTTTTCAAATCTACCGATGGCGGCAAGACGTGGGCGCCCATCAGCGGCGATTTGACGCGCAACGACAAGAGCAAACAGGAAATCGCCGGCGGCCCGGTGCAGCACGACATCAGCGGCGCCGAAACGTACGACACAATTCTCGCCATCACGCTTGCGCCCACCGATCCGAAGGTAATTTGGGTTGGCACCGACGACGGCCTGGTGCAGGTGACGCGCGACGGCGGCAAGTCGTGGAAAAATGTGGCTCCGAATATTTCCGGAGCGCCGGAATGGGCGCGCGTTTACCAGGTGGGCGTGTCGCCGTTTAACGCGGGTACGGCGTATGTCACCTATGACGCGCACGAACTCGATAATCGCGGTGTTTACGTCTATCGAACATCGGATTACGGCGCTACGTGGCAAAAAATCACCGACGGTCTGCCGGATAATTCTCCGGCGCACGTCGTGCGCGAAGACCCCAACAAGCGCGGATTCCTTGTCGCCGGAACCGATACTGGCCTCTTCTATTCATCTGATGGCGGCGATCACTGGCAGCCGCTCAAATCCAATTTCCCCACCGCGCCGGTGTTCGACGTGCAGTTTGTAAAAGACAAGCACGATTTGACTGTCGCCACACACGGCCGTGGGATCCTTGTGCTCGACGACATTCGC
>JBAUEX010000381.1:0-2620 GCA_049678845.1 Candidatus Acidiferrales bacterium | reverse complement strand
CAGGGTTCCGTCCCAGGGAGTGTCGAGCAAAGAAAAATCCCGTTTGGGTCGTCCATCCGGGCGGGCGAGTTCTGCTATAGTGAGCGGGAGACGCGGGGGGGAGGACGCAATGACCGAAGCGCCAAAGCCGCAGCAACAGCAAGTACAGATCAAAGCCGACGAAAAGGAGCTGGTCGGGCAATACACCAATCTCGCGATGATTCATCACAACGCGGAAGAGTTCACGCTCAACTTCATTTATATTTTCCCGAACGTGCCGCACGGGAAATTGGTGAGCAGCGTGATTGTGAGTCCCGGGCACGCGAAACGCTTGCTGCGGGCGCTCGGAGAAAACATCACTCGGTATGAAGCGCAGTTCGGAACAATTCCGGAGGGCCCAGCGATGCCTGACCCGAATGTTGGATTCGTGCAATAGGAGAAGCTCGAACAAGGAAAGACGAGCGGCGTAAGGCCCCTTACAATCTCTCCCAGACACGCCTCAGAAATCTCAGGCGACAGTTGGCGACGCCGAGGCCAGGACCCACTGGCCTTCGAGTTCGAGGAACTCCACTCCGATTGTGTAGCCCGTCGGAGATGATTCGCAATAGGCAACGCGCGCCAGCGAACGGAAGCCACCCTCGGGCGACAGAACGGAGATGCTTTCGCCGATGCGCCAGCGTCTGACGCTGCGAACGCGAGCACCGCGCGAACTGACGTTTTCGGTGAAGGTCGACTCCAAGCCGGGCATGAACGTATTCCCGGAGATGCGCACTCCGACTTGCATGGGCAAGCGTGGTTCGCACCGCTCTAGCTGATAGTTTTTCGTCTTCCTTTTTCCGCCGATGGCCATTCCCCTGCCCCCTGTTTGCCGAGAGTATTGTCCGGCAAACTTTCCCCATCTTCCAAATTGCGATTGGCTTTCATTGCGTAGAGTGCGTTGTCGGCTGAATGCAAGAGCTTTTCGATCGTCAGGCCATCGCGCGGAAAAACGGCGACGCCGGCGCTGACGGAAATGCGCGGCTCGAGGCCGTCCTCGAGCAAACGTTTGCGAATGCGATGAGCGACCTGAACCGCCACGGCTTCCTCGGCTTCCGGGAGGACGAGCGCGAACTCGTCGCCGCCATATCGTGCAGCGGTGTCCATGCCGCGGCAGTGATAGTGAAGCACGTTGGCCAGGCGCTTCAGTGCCTGGCTACCGACCAGGTGGCCGTGGTTGTCATTTATCTTTTTTAGGCCGTCCAGATCGAGGAGCAGCACGGCAAACCCGCGGCTGGTGCGCTGGGCGCGCTGGAGTTCGGCTTCCATAACCTCGAGCAAGCGGCGATAGTTGGCGAGACCGGTGAGCGGATCGCTGATGGCCAGGTGGCTGACCTGATCGAATAGTTTGGCGTTGTCCAGAAGCGCGCCGGCCAGAACGATCGCGTAGCCCGTGGCTTCGAAGAATTGTGCGGCGCCCGATGCCGCATCGAAACGCATGGAAGACTGGCTCATGGCGACGTGGCAGGCCACGTTTGCCGCGCAGCAAAGGAACAGTGCATGGTCGAGCAGCGAATCGAGATGCGCGAGACGCTTCCAGAACCCCACTGCGGCCACGAGGTAAATTGCGGCGGGAAGCAAGTCCCACGGGCGCGGGATAAAGGCATGCGGATAAATCTTCGGCGTTGCCGGAACCGCAAAAAAGACAACGCTGGTGAGATAGGAAACGGCGCCAACGATGAGCAGCGCCCAGGCGATTTCCTTGTTGGGCTCGCGGGAAAGCGGGAGGTTGCGGTCGACAAGCAGCGCCGCCACAAGCAGGATCGCAAGTAACGTCCGGCTGACCATCCACGCCAACGGGACGGTGAGCGACGGACCCGCCAACCTGGGAGCGAGGTTTGCTCCCATTTCGATGAGGCCGGCGAGTCCGAAGGCGAAGGCAAGGATAAGCGTGATGCGGTCATGCATGCCGCGGAAGCGCACCAGGGCGTTTGCGGCAAACGTGAATGCCAGGACGCTGCTAGCAAGCTGCAGATAACGCTCGAGGAGCGGGTCCGGATAAAGATGGGTATGGCGAAGTGTCCACAGGAATATCAGGAACGAGGCACCAACGAAGAACCAAACGATGCCCCACTTCGACCGCGCGATGATCTTCAGCAGTCCGACTGGCCTTTGCAATGGCCCCCCGATGGACACACAAATCCCGTATCTAGACGGAGGTTAGAGAGCAACCGACTGGCCGTTCCGGCACAGTACTAGTATTTTTATAAGCCACTTATAACAAGCCGGTTACTATAGTTAGCAGAGGCAGTAGCATAGGTGTTTCGGAAGGGAGCGAATGTATAGCGGGTAAAATTGTTACGAACTGAAACGCGAAGGTTCTCTTACCGGCGCGGCAGATATCTGGGGAAGATCGATCCGCACGGGCGACAGAGCTGTGACTACATTTTCGGGGGCGGAACGGGCGGGAGATCGCGGGCCTCGATCGGGCTTACAAAGCCACATTCTTTGTGGGAGCCATCGCAAAATGGCTTATTCGCTGAGTGGCCGCAACGGCAGAGCGAAATCGCAGTGCGACCGTTGAGCCCGAAGACGCGCCCTTGCGAATCGACGATCTCGAAATCGCCTTCGACGCGAATCGAGCCGTGGTCTTTAACTATGATTT
>JBAUEX010000380.1:0-5292 GCA_049678845.1 Candidatus Acidiferrales bacterium | reverse complement strand
GGTTAGAGCAGCAGACTCATAATCTGTTGGTTCTAGGTTCGAATCCTAGCGGGCCCACCAGAGTTTTTTAACTAAAATCACTGCAATCAGTTGACCCTTCCGGCCTCGTTCGAGGCCGGAAGCGATTTGGGAACGTCAGGGCGACGCCTCTGGCGTTACGCCCCGCATTGGAGGGAGTCTGCGCGCGTACCGGCTCTCGATTTTGTGTACTCGGTCGCCGAACGCCTCAGACCCAGTGAAGGCGCAAGCGCGAATGGTTCTGGCTTGCGATTATCCGTCCTTGCCTGGGTTCTCTTGGCTCGGGGGAGCTGAGAGGCGGATTTCCAAGTGCGCATGGCTATAAAACTCATCTCATCTGCTTGCTAGACGCGAGAGAACCGCCAAAGGTTTCCTGACGTCTGAGAAATAATTTGAGAGCTATTACAGCAAATCTTGCACGATAGTAGTAGCGGGCTTGTGATCTTGCAGCAGGATTCTGTACGGTGTTGTACGGTATGCGGCAAGAGAATTCGCTGATGGTACTAAAGACTCGTAGCAACCAAGGACCTTCCCCGAGAATGGTCAAGGAAGTTCGCCCTGTTGGCCACGTCGTAAGCTCAGGTTTACGCCGCTTTACTTATGTACTTAACCTCAGTTAACATGTGTGATCTCTGGAGACATAGAGAAAGATGTACACCATTACTAGATCAGTCTTCTTGGGTTTACTTTTGTCTCTTCATCCTATGGTTACACTCGCGCAGGGAGAAACCACCAGTGCAATTGTTGGCCAGGTAACTGATGCAACCAACGCCGCCATTCCGAGCGCTACGGTCACGATCACAAATCGCGAGACCGCTCTACAGCGCACCGCCAAGACCGACGATGAGGGCCGGTTCAATTTTCCACAGCTAAACCCCGGTGCTTACTCGGTCAAGGTGGAAGCAGAAGGCTTCGATCCGCAGCAGAATGACAATGTACTTTCGGGTCTGGGACAAAAACAGACAGTCAATTTCACTCTCAAGGTGGCTCAATCAAATCAGACGGTTGAGGTAAGCGGCACAGCTCCTCTCATCAACCCAGAAAACCCAAACACATCTACGAACCTGAATGCGCCGGCGCTGCAGAACCTCCCCAATCCAGGAGGCGATTTAACCTACCCCCTTCAGTTCGCCGCAGGCGCGCTCGTCAACACGGCGGGCAGCGGCAATGACTTCGTTGGCGGAACGAATGGCTACGGCAACGTGGAATTCAATGGACTGCCCGCTCTCTCAAACGGCTATATTGTCGATGGTCTAGAAACGAACGATCCGCTGACGAATCTGAACAGCGGACTCTCAACAAACCTCGTTCTCGGATTGAACTCGATATCGGAAGTAACGGTCAACACGCTTTCCTATGCCGTTGACCAGGGACGCTACGGGGCGTCCCAGATCAACTATGTTACCAAGTCAGGTTCAAACCAGTTTCACGGAAACCTCTACGAGCTGTGGAATGGTTCAAAGTTCAACGCAGCCGACTATTTCACAAATGCCACACCAGGAAATCATAAACCGCGCTCGACCGTGAATCACTTCGGGGGGAGCGTTGGAGGGCCGATTATCCACGGCAAGCTGTTTTTCTTTTTTGATAGCGAGTGGGTTCGCATTGCGCTTCCAATTGTGACAGCCACTACCGTCCCAACCCCAGAATTCCAGAACTACGTTTTGCATCAACTCCCTCTGGGCGGCACCGATTCCGTCACCGGGTCAGTGTATCAGCCGTCACCGCAGTCGGTGCCGTTCTACCAGAAGATGTTTTCACTCTATGGCAATACCGGCGGAGCACCTCTCGCCGTACTGGGCTGTCCGTTCGATGTTGGCGGAGGTTCGCCCGCAATTGGGAATGATGGGAACGGTTGCGCGAATCGCCAGAGCGTCTCTCATTCGAGCGATGATCATGAGCAGGTCCAGACGGTTCGAATCGATTACAACATCGATGAGAGAAACACCGCGTGGTTTCGTTTTCAAACCGACAACGGACTCCAGGCCGCGTACACCGATCCTATCAACCCTTTGTTCAACGCTCTTTCGCCCCAACCACTGTATTCGTTTGCGGCAGGATATACCCACGTCTTTTCGCAGAATCTAGTCAATTATTTCAATCCGGCGTTTTCCTGGTACGGGAGCCTGTTCGGCCCCAGTGATTTTCAGAAAACGCTCGCCGCGTTCCCGATCGTACTGCAAGGCAGCGGTGCGAACGCGCCTTTTACCACGGTCGGCGGATTAGACAACACATGGGTCCAGGGCAGACGCGCCTCCCGTTTCTTTATCAACGACAACCTCGCATGGAGCATTGGGACACATGAACTACGGTTTGGAACTAATACGCGAATCCTCCGACTGAATGATTTTGACTTCGGGCAGGGAACGGTTCCGACTGTGACTTACAGCACTCTGCCACAATACATTTATGGAGTCGCATCCACAGCGACGGAGGCTTTCCCCACGTCTGCGAACGAACCCTTTAATTTCCTGAATCTCGACCTGTATGCGCAGGACACCTGGAAAGTGACCAAGAAGCTGACGTGGACTTTCGGAATACGGGACACGCTAAACTCCAATCCACTAAATCCGCATCAGCATATTGCTCGTCTGAGCGGCTCTTTCGATTCCATCGCGCATGATATGAATCAGCCGCTGAACGCCGCCATTCAGACCGGCCTCGGTAGCGTGTTTTCTTCGACACCCCTGGCAATCCTGCAACCGAGAACAGCGGTCGCATGGCAATTTGAGCCCAAGTCGGTGGTGCGTGCTGGCTTCGGAATTTTCAGTGACATTTTGCCCGGCAGCATTGCCGATGTGGTAGGTGTGAATCCACCCTACGTCAAGTCTTTCCAGGGTGGCCTTCTCGGCACTGTCGGCGGCACAGCGATTGCGCCCGGAGTTCCTAACAGTGCGGTTGACGCAACCGTGGCCGCCAATCAGACGTTTAGTTCCGGGTTTACACAGGGCCAGCTTTCCTGCGCATCTGCAGAAGGCAATCCCGCAACCTGTCTTCCTCCGGTCGCAATTACGGCGGTACCGAATGGACAACTTCGAGCACCGTACTTCATGGAGTGGAGTCTTGGCCTGGAACACGAATTGGGAACTACAGGAAGCATCCACGTGCAGTACGTCGGCACCCGCGCGGTAAACCAGCCGTATCTGACGCAGGTGAACGGCTATCAAACGGTCTGCGACGGCTGCTTTGCGCCGTTTCCGTACGCTCGCTCGGCTGATCCGCGGTTCGGGGCCGTGACGCAATTCTCAACCGGCGCAAATAGTCACTACAACGGATTGCAAATGTCCGCAATGAAGCGCATTGGTCATGGCCTGATGGGACAAATCAACTACACCTGGAGCCGGTGTATGGACACCGTCTCGAACGGCGGATTCCTACAGTTCTCGGCAGGAGGAATCCTGTCCCCTTTCCCAGGAGATTTAGCGCGGGACTATGGTCCCTGCGACTATGACATCCGGCACAATCTCAATGCTCAATATGTCTATCAATTACCGGTCAAGGTTCACAACCGGCTCCTTGGCTCCGCACTGAACGGATGGCAAGTATCGGGAACCGTGTTTTGGCACAGCGGGATTCCTTTCTCCGTACTGAGCACGCCCTATTCGGCAAATGGAAATGGCATCGTGAACGGCAGCGGACCCCAATTCGCAAGCGTTGTTCCCGGCGTACCCCTCGACGAACACAATCCCATTCCAGGTGTCACACAGCCGGGCACAGTTCAGTGGCTCAATCCCGATGCGTTTGTCTCGGCCGTGGACCCGAGTACCGGAGCGTGCTCTGGCGGCGACAGTCCGAAGAATTGTCAATTCGGGAACCTTGGTCGTAACGCGCTGCGCGGTCCCAATTTTGCGTGGAGTGATTTCTATCTCACGAAATCGTTTCTACTGAGCGAGCATGTGAAGCTGCGGTTTGACACGCAGTTCTTCAACGTGTTCAACCACCCCAATTTCGGACTTCCGAGCATGGTGCTGGCTGGCATTCCGGGGAAGCCTACTACGCAGACTGGGTTTGGCGCGCTTACGTACACGACCTCTCCCCCGACTGGCCTACTCGGCGTTGGTTTGGGCGGTGATAGCACGCCACGCATGATCGCATTCCAATTGCGCCTAGAGTTCTGAGCATTGAGGAGAACGCGTAATGACGAAGTAAACAGATGTGTTTTGTTCCTAGTTTGTGGTTGCCCGTGAATGGGAGAAAAGTCCCTGGACAAGCTTGTTGGCCGACGACACGGGAGGAAGTAGCCTGGCCGAGTTCAGAATGAACGTCATTTCAGAAGAGACATGAATGAAAGCCGCCAGCAACGGATTCAGAAAGCCGAACGCCGCCAAGCCGACGCCAACACTGTCGACAATCAGCGTTCCGGCGAAGTTCTGCATGATGGTGCGACGGCAGCGCCGCGCAATGCGCACCGTTTCGACGAATTCAGTGAGGTCTGAGCCGATCAAAACAATATCGGAACTCTCGCGCGCAACGTCGGTCCCTGACCCCATCGCCACGCCGACAGTCGCTTGTGCAAGAGCCGGTGCATCGTTTACCCCATCACCCACCATTACGACCTTCTTGCCTTGGGCCAGTAGCTCTTGTACGCGTTGAAGTTTTTGCTCGGGCAGCAGTTCACTGGAGATCTCGTCCACTCCCAATCCCTTCCCGACGGCCTCGGCAACTCTTCTTGAATCTCCCGTGAGCAAAATGGTTTTAAGGCCCATTAATTTCAGTTGATGAACGGCGTTCTTCGCCTCCGGCCGTAGACGATCAGCAACCTCGATCGAACCGAGCAAGTGTCCGCCCCGTGTGACCAGCACACCTCCGTCTGAAGTCTCGTTCATTTCGCCTGCGTGCTTTATTCCCTCATCTTGCAGGTGCATCCAACTGCCAACCATAATCTCTTCGCCGTCAAGTTCAGCAACGATTCCCCTTCCAGGTGTGTAGTCGAATTTGTCTGGCCGGCGAAAGCGAATGCCCATCTGCGAGGCCTTGCCCACAATCGCCTTTGCGACAGGATGCTCGGATTGGGATTCCGCAATCGCGGCAGCTTCGAGCAAGGATTTCGTGCTCACTCCGTTAGCGGGGCGAATCTCTACAACCTCGGGTGTGCCGTAGGTCAGCGTCCCGGTCTTGTCGAGAAGAATGGTATCGACTTCGGCGAGTTTTTCCAGATACAGACCGCCCTTGATGATCACGCCGTCTTGAGCGGCCCTGCCAATAGCACCTAGGATCGCGAGTGGAGTCCCTGCCGCAATCCCACATGCCCCCGCCACAATTACAACCGAGATA
>JBAUEX010000379.1:0-7844 GCA_049678845.1 Candidatus Acidiferrales bacterium | reverse complement strand
GGATGCGGACATCCTCGAGGGCGCATTCCATGCGCTCGGGATCGGTGACGAAGTAAGGGGAAAGGTAGCCGCGGTCGAATTGCATTCCTTCGACCACTTCGAGCGTGGTTTCCATCGTTTTGGATTCCTCGACGGTGATCACGCCGTCCTTGCCGACTTTCTTCATTGCTTCCGCGATGATGGCTCCGATTTGCTTGTCGTTGTTGGCGCTGATCGTGCCGACTTGCGCGATCATGTCGCCCTTCACGTCTTTGTGGAGCTTCTTGATTTCGTCGATGGCGACTTCAACGGCCTTCTCGATGCCGCGCTTGAGGGCCATGGGGCTGGCGCCGGCCGCGACCGTCTTCACGCCCTCGCGGAAGATAGCCTGAGCCAGAACAGTTGCCGTGGTGGTGCCGTCGCCGGCGACGTCGGAAGTTTTCGACGCGACTTCGCGGACCATTTGGGCGCCCATGTTTTCGAGCGGATCGGGCAGCTCGATTTCTTTCGCCACGGTGACGCCGTCCTTGGTGATGATCGGCGCGCCGAATTTCTTTTCGATGACCGCGTTGCGCCCCTTGGGGCCTAGCGTGATCTTGACGGCGTCAGCCAGAATGTTGACGCCCCGGAGAATCGACTGGCGCGAATTCTCGCCAGTCACAATTTGCTTTGCCATGAGAACGAGTCCTCCTCTAATTTCTCTTGAATGAAATTGCCCGGCGGATCGCTCCGCGCGGGGACGTTACTTTCTGTTGGAAGCGGCTTTTGCAGCGCCGCCGAGTTTGGCGAGGATCTCGTCTTCCTTGAGAATGAGATATTCCTCGTCGTCAATCTTGATTTCGTTGCCGCTGTATTTGCCGAACAGGATGCGATCGCCGGCTTTTACGTCGAGGGGAACTCGCTGGCCTTTCTCGAGTTTTCCGGCTCCGACGGCGACAACTTCACCTTCCTGGGGCTTTTCTTTTGCCGTGTCGGGGATGATGATGCCGCCCTTGACGGTTTCTTTTTCTTCGAGCCGCTTCACGAGCACACGGTCGTGCAGCGGGGTAATGTTCACTGCCATTTTTCGTAACCTCCGCTAAGAGACTTCCGGATTATCGCGAGTTGAGATGCGGGACGCATTTAGCACTCCTCGACGACGAGTGCTAATATATGGCGTTTCGCGACGACTGTCAAGGAATTTCACGACACGTCCAGAGATCCACACGTTTCCTTATGATCGCTCATCATTAATATATCTCGTGTATAAACAGTTGGTTACATGGTGCAGGATTTGTCCGACAGTTGGGCATTGAAGTGCGATGAGTGGTGCGGGTAGAATTTCGACACCAACGCGACCATGCCTGCACTCTTCTACATTCGGCTGATTGGGTTCACGGCGGGGGCGCTGCTGTACCTGTTTTTGCTGGCGCTGATCCTGGGGCACCGGCGTCCGCGCCGATTTGAACGCGTGCTCTTCTTCTTGATCCTCGCGATGTTTTTCTTCTACTCCGGGGCATTGCTGGCGACCAACGCAACGATTCATTACGTTAGCCCGCCTGTGAGCACAGGGATATTCGCGATGGGCCTGGTGCTATGCGGGCTGTGTTTTTTGCCGGGGTTCCTTGTGCACGCAGAAGTGGAATACGAGGCGACGGCAACGGCGATTCGCGTCGGGGCGGGGCGGAAAATTCTGGTGGCGGCGTTTTATCTACCAGTGGCGTTTTTTCTGGCGCGCATTGTCCCGCAAATATTGGCCCGACCGAGTCTGGACGTTTTGTGGTTGGGCGGGTTTGCCGCGACTTTTTATGGAATCTGGCTGAGCCTCGCACTGGCGGCGAGCGCATGGCTTGAGATGCGGGTGTCAAGAGCGAGCGACGATTCATCCTCACGCCGACTGCACATTTTGCTTGGCGGCGTCTTGGGCATTTTGGCGATGCTTGTTTTCTATGCATACGGACTAAGCGCGCTGGACGGGCCCAACGCACTGGTGAAATTGGGCACGGCTGTGATTGTTGCCGGGCTGATTCCAGGCGCGGTGCTGGGCTACTTCGCGCTGCGCTCCAACTTTCTGCAAATCGGCATGCAGCGAAATTTGGTGTATGCCGTCTCCGCCGCGTTTCTGGCGATGCTCTATCTGGCGCTTGTGCGGCGGGTGAGCGGCTGGCTGGAACCAGTTCTTCCTCCGGAAGCCACGGCGGCGGTGCTGCTTTTTGTTTTGGTGATTTTCTTTGAGCCGTTGGAGCGGGTGATTGGGGGCACGCTCTATCGTTCGTTTCAGCAGCGCATGGACCGCGTGCAGCGGCTGCTCGGCGAATTGCAGGCGGAAGCGCAGAACGGCGATGTAGAGAAATTGCTTTCGACGGCGGAAGCGAGGATTCGCGAGGAGTTTGGTTTGTCGGTGGTGCGTTTGGCGCTGCCGCGCAGTGTTGATTGGACGCCGCTGCGGGCGCCGGGAGGGCTGGGGCATTGCGTCGAGCTTCCGCTGAAAAATGGCCGCGAAGAAATTGGTCTGCTGGAAGCGTGCTCGACGGGAGCGGTGCTGGTGGGCGAAACGACGGTGGCGCTGGAATTTCTTGCCGAGCAATTGCCGACGCTCATCAATCACTGCTGGTTGATTGAAGAAAAGCTGCGTTTGGAGCGCCAACTTGGCGAACGGGAGCGGCTGGCGCTGGTGGGGCAAATGGCGGCGAGCATTTCGCACAATTTGCGGAATCCGATCAGCTCGATGAAGACGGTTTTGCAGGCGCTGCTCGAGGAGCGGAATCTGACGCCGCGGGTGCGCGAGGATTGCGAAATCGTCGTGCGCGAAATGGACCGCTTGAGCAGCAAGCTGACGCAACTATTACGTTACGCGCGGCCGGGAATCCGCGAAAGCGACGGCACGGGACGAATTGCGATTGCGGCGATTACCGAGCAAGTCGTATCGCTGCTGCGGCGAGACGCGGAACGGCGGAATGTGCGTCTGGAATTCGCGGCGGACGACATTCGGAGTGAAACGATTGTCGCGGGATCGGAAGAGGCTTGGACCGACGTCATCTCGAACCTGGTGGTGAACGCGATTGAAGCGCAGAGCGGCGGGAAAGTTTGCGTGTCGATGAGGCGATGCGGCGGCACAATGCGCGTGGAGATTATGGACGACGGACCTGGCATCCCAGTGGACGTGGGCGCGAAGTTGTTTCAGCCGTTTTTTACGACCAAGCCGAGCGGCACGGGGCTGGGGCTTGCGATTGTGGCCCGGCGCGTGGCGGAAATGGGCGGCGCGATTTCCTGGGAGAGTCCGGTGCGCGATGGAGGCGGAACGAAATTTATTGTTACCGTGCCGGTTGGCGCGAACGGTTGAAAGAAGAAGCAGATCCCTGCCCGCGGCAGGCAGGCCTCGGCGCCGTTCGCCAAAGGCGGAGGGTTCGCCGCAGAGGCGGGAGTCGACGATTTAACAGAAGGGAAGTGATGGCGATGCGAACGATACTAATAGTGGATGATGAGCCGGCAGCGCGTTACGGTCTCCGGCGGGCGCTCGAAAATACGTATCGCGTTGTGGAAGCGGATTCGGCGGCGGCCGCTCGCGAATTGCTGGCGCGCGAGAATCCGGACTTGGTGTTGCTCGACGTGGTGCTGCCGGGCGAGGACGGCATTTCATTTCTGCGCGCGATGCGCGAAGAAGGTTTCGACAAGCCGATACTAATCGTGTCCGCGCTGGATACGGCGAAAACGGCGATTGAGGCGTTGCGCGGCGGCGCGAACGATTACATCGTGAAGGGCTTCGACATCGATGAACTGCGGCAGCGCATCGCAAACCTGCTGCGTATTGTGGAATTGGAAGCGGATAACACGCGGTTGCGGCGGCAACTGATTGCCGAAGGAGAGTTTGGACGCATGCGCGGCGCTTCAATGCCGATGCGGCGCGTGTACGAACTCGCGGAACGCGTGGCGGCGACGGATACGACCGTGCTGATTTGCGGCGAGAGCGGCACGGGAAAGGATTTGCTGGCGCAGGAAATTCATGAGCGTTCGCCGCGCGCGGGGAAGGCGTTCATCGCCGTGAATTGCGCGGCGCTGCCGGAGAATCTGATCGAGTCGGAACTTTTCGGGTACGAGAAAGGCGCGTTCACGGGCGCGGCGCAAACCAAGAAAGGAAGATTCGAGCTGGCTTCGGGCGGCACGCTTTTTCTCGATGAAATCGGAGATATGAATCCCGTGACGCAGGCAAAAGTGCTGCGCGCGCTGGAAAGCCGCAAGATTGAACGGCTGGGCGGAATGCATTCGATTGATGTGGATGTGCGAGTGATCAGCGCGACGCACCGCAACCTTGCGGAGGAGATCGGCGCGGGACGGTTCCGCGAGGATTTGTATTATCGTCTCCGCGTGGTGACGCTGGAATTGCCTTCGCTGCGCGCGCGCAAGAACGATGTTCCGCTGCTCGCAGGAGCGTTTCTCGTACAGCTTGGAGCGCGTCACAATCGCGCGGCACGGATTTCGCAGGAAGCGGCGGCGGCGCTTTTGCATTACGATTGGCCGGGGAACGTGCGCGAGTTGAAAAACGCGCTGGAGCGCAGTCTGGTGCTTTGTGCGGGCGAAACGATTGGACTCGAAGATTTGCCGGAGGAAGTTCGGCGAGGCGGCAACTCACAAGCGCGGCACAGCGCTGGAGCGTCCGACGAAATTCTGGACGAAATTGATTTTCGCGAGGCCAAGCGAAAATTCGAGGTGGCCTTTCTGAAGCGTAAGCTGACGGAGCATCATTGGAACGTCTCACGGACGGCGGCGTCAGTGGGGCTGCACCGGCAAAGCTTGCAGGAAAAACTGCGCGAACTGGGCATCGAGCGCCCGGGAAAATAAGAATGACGAATCGCGAACTGGTGGGCGGATTTATTTTGGCGGGAGGACGAAGTTCGCGCATGGGGCGGACGAAAGGGTTGCTTGCGTTCGGAGGCGAGCCACTGGTGATGCATGTCGCGCGCTTGCTGGAATTCACGGGCGAACCGGGCGTTACGCCGATAATCATCGGGCCGCCGGAAGTTTACGCAAATCTTGGAATTCGCGTGGTCCCGGACGATAGCGAAAACCTGGGGCCGCTTGGCGGCATTTCCACGGCGTTGCGTATCGCAACGTGCGAATGGAACTTGATCGTGGGCTGCGATCTCCCATTCTTGACGCGCGAATGGCTCGAATTCCTGATCGCGCAGACGGTCGAGTCGTCCGCCGATGTGGTAATGGCGCTCAACGAGCGCGGGTTCGAACCGCTGTGCGCGATGTATCGAAAGAGCGCGCGGCCTGCGATTGCCGAGGCCCTCGAGCGCGGAGTGCGAAAAATCACCGACGGGCTGGCGACTCTGACTTTGGCCAGCATTGCACTTGCGGAATGGAAAGCCTTTGACCCTTGTGGCCGCCTGTTCAAGAATGTGAACACGCCGGAGGACTACGACGAGGCGCGCGAGCGTTTGGGAGAGAAAGCGGCATCGTGAGCGAACATTACATCGAATTTCAAGGCGTCTCGAAAGCGTTCGATGAGCAAGTGGTGCTGCGCGACGTGAGTTTTTACATGGAGCGCGGAGAGACGGCCGTGATTTTGGGACGAAGCGGCGTGGGCAAATCCGTCTCGTTGAAATTGATTTTAGGATTTCTGAAGGCGGATGCGGGCCGCATTATTGTGGGCGGCGCGGACGTTACGAATTTTACCGAGGCGCAGCTTGCCGTGGTGCGGCGACGGGTCACGATGGTCTTTCAATCCGGAGCGCTGTTCGATTCGCTCACAGTGGCGGACAATGTTGCCTTTCCCATGGTGTCGTTGGGTAACGCGGACCGAGACGCTGTGGATGCGCGTGTGAGCGAGTTGCTCGAAATGCTGGAAGTGACGCAATTCGCCGACCGAGTGCCGTCCGAACTGAGCACGGGCACGAAGCGAGCGGTGGCCATTGCGCGGGCGCTGGCGCAGGATCCGGAAGCGATTCTCTACGATGAGCCGACGACGATGGTCGATCCGATCATGGCGGCGCACACGGGCGAGCTGATCCTGAAGCTGAAGGAAACGTTTCACAAGACGTCTATCGTCGTCACGCACGATACGCACCTGGCGCGGCGGCTGGCCGACCGCGTCATTTTTCTTCACGATGCGGGCGTGGGATTTTTCGGCACGTGGCCGGAGTTCGAAAAGTCGGAGGAACCGTTTCTTCGGAATTTCCGTTTGCAAGATGAATTGATCCCCGCATTAGACGTCACCGCATCGAGCGCAGAGTGATGGGTTCTGGCGCGACAGCCGATCCCAAAAAACAATTGAGGCGCGTCCTGGGATTCTGGGACGTGCTGCTGTTCAATATCGCGACGGTGCTGGGCCCGCGATGGCTGTCGGCCGCCGGGTATAACGGCACGTCATCGATCAGCTTGTGGATTATCGCGGCAGTGCTGTTTTTCATTCCCAGCGCATTTGTGATCAACGAACTTTCCTCGCGCTTTCCCGACGAGGGCGGGCTGTACGTTTGGTCGAAGGAAGCGTTCGGAGATTTCCACGGATTCCTGGCCGGATGGACGTACTGGATTTACACGGTGTTTTATTTTCCGGGTCTGCTGCTGGCGAGCGCGTCCATGAGCGCATACGTGGGCGGCGCGGGACACACGGCATTGGCAACGAATCGCGAATTTTTGGTGATTGGCTCGTTCGTGCTGCTGTTTGTTGCCGTTTTTCTGAACATCATTGGACTGAATATCGGGAAATGGCTGCAAAACGCGGGCGGCGTGGGAACGTATACGCCCATGCTTATACTGATCGGCATCGCCGTTTGGATTTGGGTGACGCACGGTTCGGCGACGCATTTCACGCTGAAAAATATGATGCCGGTGTGGAATCAGGCCACCGTGAATTTCTGGCCGCAGATGGTCTTCGCGTTTGCCGGATTTGAGCTGGTCTCCGCGATGAGCGAAGAGGTGCGCAATCCGCGCAAGACTTTGCCTCGAGCAGTGTGGGGCGCGGGCGCGGCGGTGGCGTTCATTTACATTGTGGGGACGATTGCCGTTCTGGTGCTCGTTCCGGCACAGCAAGTGAATCCGATCAGCGGCGTGTTTGGCGCACTCACCCTGGGTTCAACGATTTTGAAAATCGGCTTCGTGGGCGTGATTGCCGCGCTGCTGGTGACGGTGGGAAATGCGGGTGGCATCGGGTCGACGGTGGCGGGAATCGCGCGCGTGCCCTTCGTAGTCGGGATCGACCGTTACTTGCCAAAGGCATTCGGCAAGATTCATCCGCGCTGGCGCACGCCGTATATCTCGATCATCGTGCAGGCAGTGCTGTCGTGCATCATTTTGCTGCTGGCGCAGATTCAGGCGACGGCGGCGACGGCGTATCAGGTGGTGGTGGATGCGGCGGTGATATTGTATTTCATTCCGTTTTTATACATGTACGCGGCGGCCATCAAGCTGGCGTATCGCAAAGACCGGCGCAGCAACGAGCACGTGGTACTGATTCCGGGCGGCATCGTAGGCGCGTGGATTGCGGGCGGGCTGGGCTTTTTGATTACGACTCTGGGCATCGCGTTATCGTTTATTCCACCGGGGGAGGCGACCGACAAATTCAGTTTTCTGGCGAAAGTCATCGGCGGCACGGTCGGCACCGTGCTCGTGGGGCTTGCGCTTTACTGGCGCGGCGCGCGCGAGAAAAAGAAAGCGGCATTGATCTCGTAAGATTCGGAATTCGCTTGCTAATCCGCGCGCGCAAATGTAATTTGTGCGCAGTTTGCGGCCCTGTTTCAAAACTTTCAGAGAAAATTGATTTCAATTTGCGGAACGCATCCTCACGGAGGTGAGACATGGCGCGTCCCACGGGCGTGACAATTTTGGCAGTGCTGAGTTTTCTCGGTGCGGGTCTATCTCTGTTGACGGCAGCGGGAATGTTC
>JBAUEX010000378.1:0-4611 GCA_049678845.1 Candidatus Acidiferrales bacterium | reverse complement strand
GGCCGCTTCCCGCGATCGCTTGAGATAATCACCCATCGGCCTGTTATCGGATCCTTGCGTAGATCGGGCAATCTTTACTCCTTCTCACCAGTGAAATTTCAATTCCCTGCGGCAAAAGCATTTTTGTACAGACAAACCTCCGGCGCACACCCGGCACGGCTTTCAATCGCCACAAGGTCGAACCGCCAGGAAACGTCGCGAGCCCGCCGCTCGGCCATGAACCGCTTCGCCAGGCACTGCAAATGCCTTCCCTCCTCTGCCGTTATAGCTTCTTCCGGCTGGCCCGCATGCTCTTTCGTCCCGATCCGCGTCTTCACTTCGACAAAAGCCAGCACCGAACCATCGTAGCGCACCAAATCAATTTCTCTCTTGTCGTCGGGAATTCGGTAATTCCGCGCTCCCAAAACGTATCCGTGCCTTCGCGAATACCAATACGCTTATGTCTCGCCGTGAATTCCAGTCCGGCGCGCCGCCTCTTTCGCCGGCTCTTCACCGCGCGATTCCGCCAGCCCATGACGCGCCGCGAAGCGCACGCAGCCAAAAATCGCTCGCGAAATCAGCGGCACTTTCTTATTTTATAACCTCCAGTTCGAATTCCATCACTTTTCCGCGAACCACATAGCACAAATAAAATTCCCAGAATCGCCGGAAACGCACCGAGTGGTTGACCAGAAATTCGAATCCCAGATACCGCCACAACTGCAATAACCGCACGCGAAGCCGCCGTTGTCGCAAGCGAACACGAGAATACCAGTGATCGTGGCCGTGGATTCCTTCCGGATAAAAATACCGAAACGAAAAACTATTCAGATGCCATTTATGAGTTGGGTCGCAAAAAGAACTGAAGTCCGTGTAATGCGGCGTAATCAGCACGATGGTCCCGCCGGCGCGCGTCACGCGGTGAAATTCCTCGACCGTGCGAATAATATTGTCGACGTGCTCGATCAAATGCGTCGCACGAACTTCGTCGAACGCGTTGTCGCAAAACGGCAGCGAGCCTTCATCCAAATGGCAAAGGACATCGGCTGCGGTATCCGGATTCATATCAATGCCAAGCGCGCCCGGATATTTTTGCTGGCCGCAGCCGACATCCAAAATACGAGGCAATCGTCCTCCGTCAAATTCGCTAACGCGACCGCTGCACTTCCTCGATGCACTGCCCCAGCGTGCGAAGAGCATATTCTGCCTGTTCTTCGTCGATGACAAGCGGTGGTGCCAAGCGTATTGAATTCTCGCCCGCCCCAAGAATCAACAGCCCTTTGTAAAACGCCCGGTCCACGGTTTGATTGCGCAGGTCCGGCGCTCTCTCTTTCGTGTTTTGGTCGCGCACGATTTCGATTCCAATCATCAACCCCTTGCCGCGAACATCTCCAACAATCGGATAGCGCTCGCCCCAATCGGCCATCCTCTCCATTATGAACTCACCCATATTCATCGCGTTCGCCATGTATTTCCGCTCGACCAGATCAATCGTCGCGAGTGACGCGGCCACGCAAATCGGATTGCCTCCAAACGTTGAAGCGTGCGCGCCCGGCGGCCAGTTCATGATACTGGCGCGCGCAATCGTCGCGCACAGCGGCATGCCCGACGCGATTCCCTTGGCCACACAAACTATATCCGGATCGATTCCCGCGTGATCCGACGCCCACCACTTCCCCGTTCGGCCCATCCCGCATTGCACTTCGTCGGCGACAAGCAGAATCCCGTGCTTGCGGCAGATCCTCTGGAGTTCCCGCAAAAACGCAGCCGGCGCGGAGACGTATCCGCCTTCGCCTTGGATCGGCTCAACAAAAATCGCCGCCACATCGGCCGGATCCGTCAGCCGGTGAAAAACTTGATCCTCGAGGAATTCCAGCGACTGTTCGGTGGAAGACTCCTCGCTCTGGCCCGGATCGCGATACGGATTCGGATACGGAATATGCGCCACGCCTCCCAGCAGCGGCCCAAATCCCTTGCGCTGAACGGATTTGCTCGCGGTCAGCGACAGCGAGCCCATCGTGCGCCCGTGAAAGCATCCATAAAACGCGATGAATTTGTCACGCTTCGTGTGATAGCGCGCCAGCTTCATCGCCGCTTCGATCGCTTCGGTGCCGGAATTGCCGAAGTAAACGCGCTTGGCGTCTTTCCCGGGCGCGATGGACGCCAACTTCTCCGCTAACTCCACCATGTTCTCGTAATAAAAATCCGTGCCCGACATGTGAATCAGTTGCGCAGCCTGCTTCTGAATCGCGGCGACAACAGCCGGATGACAATGTCCCGTCGCGACCACCGCGATTCCCGCGGCGAAGTCCAAAAAGCGATTGCCGTCGACGTCTTCGATCACTGCTCCGCGTCCGCGCTTGGCCACCAGCGGATAGCTGCGCGTATACGATGACGAAACAAATTTCGCATCTCTTCCAACGAGCTTCCTGGCCTTCGGTCCCGGAAGTTTCGTTTCCAACCGAGGCAGTTTCCAACCCGTAGCTTTTTTCATTTCTTCCTCCTGAATTTGGATTTCTTTGCGTCGCCCGCGAAATTCATCGGCGACGGCTTGCAAATAGAGGAAGGGTTGTTAGTCAACGCCAAACAGGCTGGGCCTCTGGCGGGAAGGCACACTGTGCCACGAGGTCGGAGTTTCGAATTGCACTTTCACTTTTTTTTCCAACGGATCCCGCCTTCGCGGGTATCTTCGAGAAGAATACCACGTTCGGCCAGTTCTTGGCGGATCTCGTCAGCGCGCTTGAAGTTTCGCTCCTTGCGCGCCCGCTGCCTCTCGGCAACCAGAAACTCGATTTCTGCTGTGCTCATCTCCGACTCGCGCGATTCAAATCCCAGCGCGCGCACCTTCGCCGCGTCGTCATCCTCGATCACGGCGAAAATCGCATTGAATTTCTTCATCGCTGCCAGCACATGCGGCGCATCCGGCTGGTGGAATTCGCCGCGGTCGATGGCTGTGTTCACATCGCGCACCAGATCAAAGATCGCCGCGAGCGCGACGGCTGTATTCAAATCATCCGCAAGCCCCGCCTCAAAATCCGCTTCGGCTTTTTGTGCCCGAGCAACCACTCCCGGATTCGCGCCCGTTGGAAACTTTCCTTCCTTGATTCGCACCACGAAATTTCTCAGCCGCTCCACCGAGCTCGCCGCTTGCTGGATGCTCTCCCCTGTAAAATTAAGCTGTCGCCGGTAAGGCACGGAAGCGAGCATGTAGCGAATCGTCGACGGTTTGTGGCCCTTCTTCAGCAAATCGCGCAGCGTGTAGAAATTCCCGAGCGACTTCGACATCTTCTCGCCATCAATAATCAAATGCTCCGCGTGCAGCCAGTATTTGACAAACGGATGGCCGGTCACGCCTTCGCTCTGCGCGATCTCGTTTTCGTGATGCGGAAAGGTCAAATCCACCCCTCCTGTGTGAATGTCGAGCGTCTCGCCCAGATATTTCATGGCCATCGCCGAACATTCAATGTGCCACCCCGGACGTCCCGGCCCGATGCGCGTATCCCAGAAGTGCTCGCCCGACTTCGGCGATTTCCACAACGCGAAGTCCCGCGCATCCGCTTTCTCGTAGCGGTCGACCTCCACGCGCGCGCCGGCTTGGATCCCGCTCAAATCCACTTTCGAGAGCTTGCCGTAATCCGGAAATGTCGCGATGCGGTAGTAGATCGACCCGTCGCTTCGATAGGTCATCCCCTTCGCATCCAGCTTCTCGATCAGCGCCACCATGTCGTCGATGTGATCGGTCGCGCGAATCAGATGCTCCGGCGTTTCCAGGCTCAGCGCGGCCATGTCTTCTTTAAATGCCTGAATGTATTTCGCCGTGTAATCGAAAATGCTGACGCCCTTTTCCGCCGCGTTTTGAATAATCCGGTCGTCCACGTCGGTCAAATTCATCACGTGGTTCATGCGAAAGCCGCGCGAGCGCAGAAAGCGCCGCAAAATATCCTGAAACACGAACGTCCGGTAGTTTCCGATGTGCGCGTAGTCGTATACGGTCGGCCCGCATGTGTACATGCGAACCTCTCCCGGATGCAGCGGCACGAAAACCTCTTTATGGTTGCTCAGCGTGTTTTCGAGTAGGATTTCGCCCATCCCGGCGCTCTTCTCCGTTTTCTCGATTGTGCGCGGCTCGCTCATCTGCTTTGATCGTTCCTTGCGACAAAATTCTAATTCTTCGAAGTGGCCATTCTAGCCGAGCCTCTAACGGCTGGCAAACTGGGAGGGAATGCTCTAGCGCCTTAGGTCGCGTTAACCAGGCGCTTGCCTCAGTCTGCGTCCGGTCGAGGTGATACAATCGCTTCGCCGCGCTCGGTCAAGGTCGACAATGCCACAGTTGGGACAGTGCTGATCTGGCCTTACCCACGTTTCGGGCCTTGGCTTTCATTTCCAGCCTCGCCTTGTTCGCATCCCTCTCGCCCACGCGCAATCGGGCGCAACCCTCAAAGGCGTTCTGCTCGATAGAAGCCCAGCCGTGGTTGTTGGGGCGTCAGTGAATCTATATTTCAAGCCAGTAGTGTCCCAGCGTTATGCGAACAAAATCAATTGGTTATCGGAAACCGGTTGAATTTCGTCGCTGATCGTTTGTGCAAGTAGTTGATCCAGCGGGATTTTCTCGAACATGGTCAGGCTAAGGAT
>JBAUEX010000377.1:0-6799 GCA_049678845.1 Candidatus Acidiferrales bacterium | reverse complement strand
GAATCAGGCCAGAACGGTTTTGTGGATGCGGTTTGTAGCAGCTCATGCTGCGGCTACCGTCGCGGGAAGCGCATTTATGTTTTTTTCTTTCCTCGCACTGGCGGGACTGCTGATGACCGTGCTGCCTTACCGACGCTTCCGGCAAATCTCGACTATAGTGCGCTTCGCCGCGGTGATTGTGCTGGTAATGCTCCTTTTCTTCACGCCGAAGATAGGCGCGCTGGTCAGGAACGCCGGTGGAAACGGGTACACATTCGTGCGCTGGTTGCCAACGGTATGGTTTCTTGGTTTGTACCAGGCATTATCTTCGGCGCACGCCGGTGCGAATTTTGACGCGTTGGCGATTCGTGGGATGCTCGGGCTAAGTGTTGCGGCAGGAGCATCATTGCTTTTCTACATTGCGAGTTACAAGCGATTTTTTCTGCACGTCTCTGAAGTGGCGGAGGCTGCGACTGATGGGCAAGGAAAGTTAAGCCAGTTCAGGGAAAATTGTCTCAACGCTTTTGCGCCACGGCGGGCGTACGAGCGCGCGTGCTTTTGTTTCGCTGTGAAGACGCTGGCACGAAGCCAGCGCCATGCGCTTGTGCTGGCGGGATTCGCTGGATTGGGAGTGGCCGTCGCCATTCAGGATGTAAGCAGCAGATGGGATGGGGTGCGCGCAGTGGCGCACGCACCCGCAGCGACACTACTCTCGGCTCAAGCAGCAATTATGTTTTTCGTGCTCACAGGTTTCATCTTCGTTTTTAGCGTACCAGCGGAGTTGCGCGCGAATTGGGTTTTTCGCACGACCGGTGAACGAAAATGTGATGCGGCGCAGCATGTGGCGAGGAGGTTGATGCTGGTCTTTCTCGCGCCGTCGGTCGCACTCGTGACGGTGATTTATTCTGCTTCCTGGGGCGCGAGGTTAGGAGTGGAGCATGCCGCGTTCTTGTTGGTGACCTCGTGGATGCTGATCGAAGTATCGCTGATGGGCTTTCGCAAGATTCCATTCACCTGCTCGTATTCTTCGGCAAAGCACAATGTTGGGATAGTTCTGGCTCTATATTTTCTTGCCTTTTTGTTCTTCTCGCCGGGCCTCGCAAGCGTGGAACATCTGGCGCTATCTTCGCGGAGTCTGGTTCCTTTCCTGATCCTGCTCGCGATTTTCGCGGGGGTCACAATTGGAATCTGCTGGTACGGGCGCGAAACGGAGATTAGAAAAGGCCCACTGCTTTTCGCGGACGAGCGCGAACCCATCGTGCCTTCGATGGAATTGCGATAGCTGAGAGGACACAATCAATCCGGTCCTCGGCTTATTGACACTTTAGTAGCTGGGTGGCACGCTCGGAGTGGCTAATTTTCCCTAGCGCCCAAGGTGCCCTAGGCCAATGGAAAAACCGGACCCGTACGGCGATTGGGTGCTGCTTCCGACCCCCGAACAAAACGATGAGCCGTCCGGCGCGCCAGACGAGGAATTGCTATCGGCGGCTCGCGCGGCGTGGCCCCGTGCCCTCGCCCAGGCTAAGAAAGAGTTCAATGCGGCGCGACTAGGCTCTGATGGTCCAGCGTTTGCAGTTCAAGTGTGGGAAGGACTCCTCCGCTCCGTCTCGAGAACGCGCCAGCGCGATCAAGTTCATCGTCCTCCGATATTGGATCTAGAGAACTATCTGATCGGCGCGTTTCGCCATCGCTTCACGAGGGTGCTACTCCGTGAACAGAAGCGCGCGGAAACAATTGAACTGGTTTCGTCCAGCATCGATCTGGAGCGCATTGAAACCGCCAAGAACGGAGAGTGGGCGGAGGAACTCGAACGAGCGATCACCGTCAAGCAGATTACGGACCGGATGGACCCCTGGACAAAAAAGGTGTGGCAGGCGCGACAGTACGGGTTTTCTTGGAAGGAGATTTCGGAGCGGCTCGGGATGACGCAGGATCAAGCACGGAAAAAGTTCGAATACGGAATTGAGAAGACGCGACAAAGCATCGTTCGCCTGTTGAAGCTCAAACGGCATGGTTGAGGTGCGAATGTGTATTTTGTCCTGGTAAAGAGATAAAGTTTGCAAAGAGAAGGCACGAATTGAAAGCAGAGGGATATTCCGCGAAAGACGAAAAGCGCGTCCTTGACGCGTTGGGGCACGGATTACTGCGTGAATTCCCAAATCCCGAACGCGTCGGATGCCCGCCTTCCGAGGTCTTGAAAGGCATGGCGTCTCATAGGGTGCCGCTTGCGGAAGCTGAGAAGTGGCTGGATCACTTGGGCTCTTGCAGTCCGTGCTACCGGGACTTTTCTCAGTTTCAAAAAGCGCATCAGCTTCGTCGAAGGCGCACGCTGCTCGCAATCGCAGCCAGCATCCTGATCTGCGCTTCAGTGGGGGGATGGGCGTTGGTTCGATGGCACAACAGGAACCAATTCACTCAAGTGGCTGTGCTCGATTTGAGGAATCGGTCTGCGACGCGCGGCGTCGAGCCAAATCCTGGAGTTAAGCCACTCGAAGTAAGTCGTGAGGCATCTCGTTTGAACATTTTGCTGCCACTCGGAAGCAGCGAGGGCGAATACGAGGTTCGTATTGCGAAGCAATCGGGAGAATCGCTCGTGACCGCGATTGGTACGGCCAAGCTCAGCAAAGGTGTTACAACCCTTCGAGTTGTGCTGAGAATGTCGTCGGTAAGTCCTGGCACATACATACTTCAAATTCGGGAGGCAGGTCTGGAGTGGAATTCTTATCCGTTAGTCCTCCGGTAGATGCAAAGCATCATTCATGTCGCAAGGCCACCATAGGATCGGTGCGCATCGCGCGCCGCGCCGGAATGTAGCACGCAGCCAGCGCGACAAGCGTCAAGACGACCGCGACGGAAATGAAAGTGACCGGGTCGAGAGCGCTGACCCCGTAGATTACTTTGGTCACGAGGCGCGTCAAGCCGGCGGACGCGGAGAGGCCGATGAGCACTCCCACTAGCGCGAGCGAAGCGGCCTGGCTAAGAACAATTTTCAGCACGTCGCTGCGCTGCGCGCCCAGCGCCATGCGAACGCCGATTTCATGCGTGCGCTGGCCCACGACGTAAGAAATCACGCCATAAATTCCAATGCTGGAAAGCAGCAGCGCGAGTCCGGCAAAGACCGCGAGAAGAATCATGGTGAAGCGGCGCGCAGCAAGCGACTGGGAAATCATGTGGTCCATGCTTTCCGTGTCGAACACCACGGCTTTGCCGTTGAAGTCCTGGACGGCTTGGCGAATGGTTCCGGCAAAAGCATCGGGCGAGCCTTCGGTGCGTGCAACGTAGCCGGTGGCGCGCGGAAAAACCTTGATGGCCGGATCAGAAAGCTGCAGCGTCGACATGTAAAACTCCTCGGTGCCAGCGGCTTCGTCGAGGCCGGATTGTTTAACGTGGCCCACCACACCGACGATTTGGAGCCGTTTGTATATAAGGTCGAAATCAAGACGCTTGCCGACGGGATTCTCGTTGCCAAAATATTTTCGCGCTAAATCTTCGTCGATGACGCAGACGCCGGGGGAATTGGCGTCGTCCTGCGCAGTCAAGAAACGGCCGCGGATTAGAGGAATTTTCATCACTTTCAGATAATCGGGGCCGACGAGGTACCACAGCGCGGCGGGCATGGCGATTTCGTTCGCGGGCTTTGGCTTGCCCTCGAGCCAGAAGGGCAAATCGGATTCTTCATCCATGGGAAATGCGCCATTATCGAGCGAGACGGCGCGAACGCCGGGGATGGCGGCGATCTTGTCGGTCAACTGGCGCATGTCGGCGCGAATTTGCGCTGCGTCGCCGCTAGTGACCGAGGGCGGAAAGCCGATGTCGAAGCTGAGGATGTTATGCGGGTCGAAGCCGGGATTGACGCTCCACAGGCCGGCGAGTGTGCGAATGGTGAGTCCGGCGCCGACTAGCAAAACGACAGCGAGCGCCATTTCGACGATGACGAAAATGCCCTGGGTACGGTAACGCGCGCCGCTCGCGCCGCGGCCGCCTTCTTTCAGCGCTTCATGCAAATCGGGACGGGAAGTTTTGAGCGCGGGCGCGAGGCCAAAGAGAATTCCCGCGAGAAGTGAAACGATGAGAGTGAAGAGCAGGACGCGCGGGTCAATACGCACGTCATTGGCGCGCGGCAAAGTGCTGGGAAGAACGCTGAGCGCGGCGCTAGTGCCCCAAGAAGCGAGAAGCAAGCCGAGCGCGCCTCCGGCGAAAGCGAGGAGCACGCTTTCGGCGAGCAACTGGCGAATGACGCGGGCCTGGCTGGCGCCGAGCGCGACGCGAATGGCGAATTCTCGGGCGCGTGCGGAAGAGCGCGCGAGCAAAAGATTGGCGACGTTGACACAGGCAATGAGCAGAACGAATCCAACGGCGGCGAGCAAAACGAGGAGGAAGGGCTGAATGTTTTGCACCATTTCCTGCTTGAGCGGAATGACGCCGATACCCAGGTCTTTGTCGACGTCAGGATACGCGGCGGCGAGGTTGCGGGCCACGCGGTCCATGTCGTCGCGCGCCTGCGCGAGAGTGACGCTCTGCTTGATGCTTCCGACGCCCCATATTCCGGGATGGACTTTGCGAGTCTGCATCCATGGATTCTTGTCTGCGCCGATGGGCAGGTAAACATCGCTCAAGTAGAAATTGATGTTCTTACAGCAGAAGTAAAAGTTCGCGGGAAGCACGCCGACGACTGTGTAGTCAGAGCCGTCGAGGTTGAGAGTCTTGCCGATGATGTCGGGCGAGGAGCCGAACTTGGATTTCCAGAAGCCGGCACTGAGGATCACCGCAGGCGGGCCATTCGGTTGGTCTTGAGTAGCGGAGAAATTGCGGCCGAGAATCGGCGTGACGCCGAGGGTCGGAAAAAAAGTGGTGGAAACTTCCATGGCAGAGACGTGCTCCGGCTCGCCCTGGCCGAAGAGGTTGAAGGTGGTCTGGCGGTAGGCTGCCAGCGAAGAAAAAGTGGTGTTGTAGCTCACCCAGTCCAGATAATCCGGATAGGAGATCGAGCCTTGGCTAAAATCCGGACCCATGCTAGCGACGCTGACCAGTTGATTGGGATGCGGGTAGGGAAGTGGATTGAGCAGCACGCCGTTGACGAGGGAGAACAGGGCGGTGTTAGCGCCGATGCCGAGGGCTAGAGTCAATACCGCGATTGCCGTGAAGCCCGGAGACCTTCGCAGCATACGGAGAGCATAGCGGATGTCCTGCCAGAGTGTGCCCATGTCTACCTCGATTCCCCCGCAAAAGACAGAATAACAACTACATGCTTCTTACGATCTCGATCGCTTCTTGCATCTGGGTATCTTCACCCGCGGCAAGCTTGTCGGCTGACAATTCGACAGGAATGTCTGGGGATACTCCTCTGCCCTCGATCATTCTTCCTTCCCAGGTGAGATACGCGGCCACAGGTAAGCCGAGAATATAACCCGAACCGGCCTGAAACGTTCGTCCGCTCAATAGCCGCCCTGGTGTTTTTGTGCCGACAATTGTTGCCAACTGGTTCTCCTCCGCAAACGCGGCAACCATTTCGCCCGCGCTGGATGTGTGCTCATTTACGAGGATCACGACGCGGCTGTGGAATCGTTGCGGACCGAGGCCCTCTGTTACGACGAGAATCGACTTGTCGATAAAGCCGTATCGCAGTGCCAGCCATAAGAGAGTCGGCTTATGCGAAGGTATCCGGCCAAATCTCGGCAACTTCTCGCGTGCATATCCCCTCTCTTTACGCGCACGCGTGAGGCTGTATCCAACCTCCTTCTTTCCGGGCGTTAGATAACTCATGAGCCGCAATGCACCAATTCCTCCTCCAGTGTTCCCGCGAAGATCCACAATCAGCCGCATCGAATCCTTCAAGTGTGCGATGGCGGTATCGAGCATGTGAGCGAGATCGATCCCTACGGCTCCCGGAAACATGGTCACCTTCAACCAACCGACGCCGTCTGGTAGCTCTGAGCAAAGGAGGGCCTTGGGAACGATCACAGGGCGACTCTTTGACCGTGGTGACGGCACCTTCAATGTCCCCATGACCCGCTTGCCGTCTGGCTTTTGCACTACATACTGGGAATCGTCTCCCAAAGGAAAAATCGGCGGCTCGGGCGGCTTCAGTTCTCGATTTCGGACCTGAAGCAGTATGTCACCTGGACGCAAGCCTGCGACATGCGCTGGGCCGCCTTCGTGAACGTCTTGGAACATCCAGCGCTGGTCACCGTCAAAGTCGCAGTGCATGAATGTGGCGGCAATGGCATGGCGTCCGGGAATATTCGGACTCTTGGAGTGTCGAAACCCTGTGTGGCTGGTCTTTAGTTCGTTCAGTAGCTCTTGTATCTGTTTTTCAAACTCTTCATCAGTGCCAGCCCGCAGGATTTTGTCCTTCCTAGCCTCGGACAATTCCTCCCAGTTGGCTCCGTTCATTCCGGGATCGAAATGCCTTCGCTCGACGAGCTCGCACACCCGCTTATAGATTTTTTCTCGCGCCTTGGTGTCGAGGGTCATGGCTAGTGCAGTGGAAGCGGCGATCCGCCGTCTCCGATTAACACGAATGCTCCCCAATAATAGGGCGAAACCTGAGATCCGTATTTTGCCAGCAAATCGCGCTTCGCGTCTCTCAAAGCCGTCGCTTTGTCCTCGCCTTGCGCCAAGTGAGCATAGAAGTTTTTCATTAAGGCTGAGGTGAACGTATCGTCGGCACTCCAAAGACTGGCGACGACCGCCTTCGCGCCACTTACCAAAAACGCTTCAGCGAGATTGGTGATTCCTTCCTCACCTTCTACTTTGCCCACACCGGTATCACAGGCAGAGAGTGTAACCAGGCCGGCATTGAAGTGAAGCCGCATGATTT
>JBAUEX010000376.1:0-3442 GCA_049678845.1 Candidatus Acidiferrales bacterium | reverse complement strand
CCGCCACAGGTATTCACTCAAGAGGAGCTGCGCGCCTCCGCCGATATTTTCGCCATCGAATTGCTCGATATGAAGACCAATCACAAAATGATTTACGGCGAGGATTTTTTCTCCATGCTCAACGTTCCCACCAACCTGCACAAATTGCAGGTGGAACGCGAGATGCGCACCAATCTGGTGCGCTTGCGCCAAGGGATTCTGTCTGTGCCGCCGAAGGACCGCCTGGTGGTCAGCCTCATGGACGCCTCGGTGTCGGCGTTCGTCACCTTATTTCGCCACGCGCTTCTCGCGTTCGGCGAGCCTGCCCCGGCGTCGAAGCGCGAAGTCGTCGACCGCGCGGCGGCTCTTGTCGAATGCAGCCCGGAGGCGTTTCGCGCGATTCTCGATGTGCGCGAGGGCAAGAAAAAAGCCTCGGAGGTGGACGCTCAGGATACTCTTTCCGGATTTGTGGAGTTGGTCGAGCGCATGACCAACCTGGTGGACCGCCGCTTCGAAGGCATCCGGTAGTGCGCGCCGGCGTTCTTGGAGGAGCAAAATGAAGAAGGGTTGGGCGGTGCTGGGCGTCATCGTCCTGATTGTTGTTGTTGTATTCGGAATGTACATCAGCGCGCGCAACCAGATGGTGCGCAAGAACGAAACAGTCAAATCCGACTGGGCGCAGGTGGACGTGGTGCTCGAACGCCGCGCCGATCTGATCCCCAATCTAGTGGAAACCGTAAAAGGGATCGCTGCGCAGGAAGTCACGGTATTCACCGCCGTCGCCAACGCGCGCGCCAACTTGATGAATGCCCGGACTCCGACAGACAAGATCGCCGCCAACGGACAGCTGGATAATGCCCTGGTCAAAGTGCTGGCGCTCACCGAGAATTATCCGCAGCTCAAGTCCAATGAGAGCTTTTTGCAGCTGCAGGATGAATTGGCCGGAAGCGAGAATCGCATCGCCGTCGAACGCAAGCGTTACGATGACGCGATTCAGGACTACAACACTTTCATCGGCACCTTCCCCAATAGCACTTTCGCGCGTTGGGCAGGCTTCCAGCGCAACGATGCTTACTTCGCGGCGTCTCCCGCTGAGCGGGCGGTGCCAAAGGTCGCCTTTCCCGCCGGCAAGCAGTAGTGAAGCCGGGTAAATCGCGCTGGCGGTTCTTATATCTGACTGATAATAAACAATATAGATAAGGCTGTCTTGACCACGCCGCCCCTCTGCGGTAACGTATTCCTCGCAGCGCAAATGGGAGTGTGCTGCGGCGTATCAGCATCTACCCACCTAGATGAGACAAACCGTCAGGATGTCGGGGGGCATCGCCGATCTATTCGGCACCTACGACGAGAACCTCAAGCTCCTCGAGTCGACTCTCCACGTAACCACGCAACTGCGCGACAGCGACTTGCAAATCGAAGGCGATCCAGCCGAAGTGAGCCGCGCCGCCAAGTTCCTGAATGACTACAATGAATTAATCCGCGAGGGGCGGAAAATCGAAAGCGCGGATGTGAAAGCGATGTTACGCATGGCTCATGAAGAACCGGATTTCTCGATGCGCGGTGCGGTCGAGCATGCTCGTCCGCGAGCTTTTGGCAAGAAGCCCATCACCGCGAAAAGCTCCAATCAGCGCCGCTACATGGAAGCGCTCGAGCAATATGACATGGTGTTCGCCATCGGCCCCGGCGGAACAGGGAAGACGTATCTAGCCGTCGCCATGGCCGCTTCCGCGCTTCTCACCAAGCAGGTCAACCGCATCATCCTTGTCCGCCCCGCTGTCGAAGCGGGCGAGCGTCTCGGTTTCTTGCCCGGCACGTTGCAGGAGAAGGTCGATCCCTACATGCGACCGCTTTACGACGCGCTCCACGATATGCTCGAAGCCGACAAACTTGAGCGTTTCCTTGAAAAGGACATCATTGAAGTCGCGCCTCTCGCCTTCATGCGCGGCCGCACGCTCAACGATTCCTTCGTGATTCTCGACGAAGCGCAAAATACCACCAGCGAGCAAATGAAAATGTTCCTCACGCGTCTGGGCTTTAATTCCAAGGCCGTGATCACTGGTGATGTTACGCAGATCGATTTGCCGACCGAACGGCGTTCCGGCCTCATCGAAGCGCTCGACGTGGTCGGGAAAATCGAGGGCATTGCCATCATCCATTTCGACGAACGCGATGTAGTGCGGCACAATCTTGTGCAGCGCATCATCAAGGCCTATGAGGAATATGACGGCGGGCAGCACGGCAATCGTGCTGCGGCTAACAATCATTCCCGCGAGTCCGGCCGCCGCGGTACCGCGGAGTAGTTCCCAGTTCATGGTCATCAACCGCCAGAGACGTGTATCCGTTGCTTCTCCTTCGCTGGAGCAATTCTTCACTCGAATCGCGAAGCTCCTGCGTATTTCGCCCGACGCGGCCACCGTATGTTTGGTCACGGACGCGCAAATAGCGCGCTGGAATCGCACCTATCGCGGCAAAGCGAAGCCCACGGACGTTCTCTCGTTCCCAGTGGAAGCCGTTGCAACAAGAAGAGGTATGGCACGAAATGGCTCTAAGCCGGCGCGCGGCTTGCGGCCCTCACACTCGCGCAATGGTTCGTATTTGGGCGATATTGCCATCGCGCCTGCCGTCGCGCGACGCAACGCGCAACAATCCGGCCGCGCGTTCGATGATGAAATGCGCATTCTCATGCTTCACGGCCTTCTTCATTTATTGGGATACGATCACGAGCGCGACAGCGGCCAAATGGAACGTCTGGAGCGGCGTCTGCGCCGCCAACTGGGGATTCAATAAGAAATGGGTTTGCTCTATTACACCATCGGAATTCTGGTCCTCGCCGCGGGCCTCACCGTCTTCGCGTATCTCGACCGCATTTACCGGCAACTGGGCCGCGTGGTTGTTGGCCCTGCGCATGCGAATTTGGATGCCTACGTAGCCGAAATCGAGCCGCGACTCAGAATCGCTCGCTTCCGCGCGGGCGGGACATTTGCTCTTCTTGCGCGTCTCTGGCTCGTCGTCGTCTCGGTCCTCACCGCGCGCGCGGTGATTCTCTTCGCCGGCGAAACCTGGCAAATCGTCGCCGAGATGATTTTCTTCCTCGGCCTCGAAGTCATTGTCGGAATGCAATTTTTCCCCGCGTTGCTCCTTGCGCGAACCCGGGGCAGGTGGCTTATTCCAATTTTGCCCGTCATTCGTCTTTTTGCCTGGCTCGTTTGGCCGATTCAAGCCATCCTCGAATTCGCCGTATCCCTGCTGCATATTTCCGACGAGCCGGATAGCGGCGCCTCCCCGGACGGCCAGGATGCCATCGAAGCCATTGTGGACGCGGCCACGGAACAAGGCATCCTCGAGCAGGATGAAGCCCGCCTGATCGAGCAGGTCGTCGAATTCAGCGACAAGCGCGTCAGGGAAGTGATGACGCCGCGCCCAGACGTCGTGGCCATCCCCGCAAGCGCCAGCATCGAGC
>JBAUEX010000375.1:0-9652 GCA_049678845.1 Candidatus Acidiferrales bacterium | reverse complement strand
GCACACGATTCCGCAACCGCTTCAGGACCGCATGGAAGTTCTCCGGCTCCCGGGTTACACGGAGCAGGAGAAAATGCAAATCGCCAAGCGGTTCCTGGTCCGCAAGCAGCGCGAAGCCACGGGAATCGCCGAGGAAAATGTCACTTTCACCGACGAAGGCTTGCTGCATTTGATTCGTCACTATACACATGAAGCCGGCGTCCGCAATTTGGAACGCGAAATCGCGAATATTTCCCGCAAGGTTGCGCGCAAGCTCGTAGCCGAAGGCAAATCCGCCACCGTCGACGTCACGCCAGCCAACGTAAATTCCTATCTGGGCATCATCAAGTATCGCGACATGCTCGCGGAGAAGAAGAATGAAGTCGGCCTCGCGGTCGGCCTGGCCTGGACCGAAGTCGGCGGCGAAGTCCTCCGCACCGAAGCCACGCTCATGCAAGGCAAAGGCCGCCTAACGCTCACCGGAAAGCTCGGCGACGTGATGCAGGAGTCGGCGCAAGCCGCCATGAGCTACGTCCGTTCGCGCAGTCATCTCTTCGGCCTGCAAAAGGACTTTTATCGTCATCTGGACATTCACGTGCACGTGCCCGAGGGCGCCATCCCGAAAGATGGCCCCTCCGCCGGCATCACGCTTTGCACCTCCATTGCCAGCGCGCTCACGCGCATACCCGTTCGATGCGATTTGGCCATGACGGGTGAAATCACGCTGCGCGGCAAAGTGCTGCCCATCGGCGGCGTGAAGGAAAAATTACTGGCGGCGCATCGCCTCGGCTTGCGCACCGTGATTCTCCCGCGCGACAATGAGAAGGATTTGGCCGACGTTCCGCCTGAAATTCAGGCCCAGATGTCGGTGAAATTCGTCGACACAATGGACGAAGTGCTGTATTTGGCGCTCGAGCGGCCTTTGACGGCCAGTCCCGCGCCGGTTCCCGAAGTCGCGCCCGAATTTGACGCCGGCGCGCCGCAGGACAACGAATTCACCAATTAGGCCTTCGGTTTTTCCACGAAGATGAAATGAAGTTTTAAGCCGGAGGGGGAATTCCGGCTGGTTCGAAAGTTCACCTGCCCGAGGAACATCCCGAGTGCTCCCGCGCCCGAGAAACCTCAGGTCAAAATTAGGCGTAGAAGCAAAAATCGAATAAATCAATCTAAGGAAAGATCAGATGAGCATCAGTCTTGCAGAATTGAAGGACCGCAACATCACCGACCTGGCGAAAATCGCCAAGGAACTCAATATCCCCGGCGCCAGCGGCATGCGCAAGCAGGAGTTGATTTTCCAGATCCTCCGCGCGCAAACCGAAAAGAACGGCCTGATTTTCTCCGAGGGCGTTCTCGAATGCCTCCCCGACGGCTTCGGCTTTCTCCGCGCGCCCGAATACAATTACCTGCCCGGCCCCGACGATATCTATGTCTCGCCGTCGCAAATCCGCAAATTCGACCTGCGCACGGGAGACACCGTTTCCGGCCAGGTGCGCCCTCCAAAAGACGGCGAACGCTACTTCGCGCTGATTAAAGTCGAGGCGGTTAACTTTGAGGATCCTGAAGTGGCGCGCAACAAAATCTTCTTCGACAATTTGACGCCGCTCTACCCGCAGGAGCGCATCCGCCTCGAAACAACCAAGGAAAATCTCACCGGACGCGTTCTCGACATGCTCTGCCCCATCGGCAAGGGCCAGCGCGGCCTGATCGTCGCGCCTCCGCGCACCGGCAAAACCATGATGCTGCAGTCGCTCGCCAATTCCATCACCACCAACCATCCGGAGATCGCCCTTATCGTTTTGCTCATTGACGAGCGCCCGGAAGAAGTCACCGACATGCAGCGCACCGTGAAGGGCGAAGTCATCAGTTCCACATTCGATGAGCCGCCGCAGCGCCACATCCAAGTCGCCGAAATGGTCCTCGAAAAGGCCAAACGTCTGGTCGAGCACAAGCGCGACGTCGTCGTTCTGCTCGATTCGCTCACGCGTCTCGGCCGCGCCTACAACGCCGTCACGCCGCCATCCGGAAAAGTCCTCTCCGGCGGTATCGACGCCAACGCCTTGCAGCGCCCGCGCCGCTTTTTCGCCGCCGCGCGAAATATCGAAGAGGGCGGCTCGCTCACCATCATCGCCACGGCATTGATCGACACGGGCAGCCGCATGGACGACGTGATCTTCGAGGAATTCAAGGGTACCGGCAACATGGAAATCAATCTCGACCGCCGTCTCGTTGATAAGCGCGTGTTTCCGACGATCGATATCAATCGCTCCGGCACGCGTAAGGACGAATTGCTGTTGCCCGCCGACGAACTCAATCGCATCTGGGTGCTGCGCAAAGTCCTGAGCCCGCTCTCGACCGTCGAAGCCATGGAACTCTTGCTCGGCCGCCTCTCCAAAGCGAAAAACAACGCCGAGTTTCTCTCCTCCATGTCCAGTCCCAACTAAGGCGAGTTCCAGCTAATCCCGTGGCACAGGCTTCAGCTCGTGCGTCTTGCGCCTGTTTGGAGTGCGGCGGCTCGACGCCGTTTTGCCGCTGTAGTGCAGAGCTTCGCATTTTGAAGTTCTGCGACTCTTGACCTTGGTTTCGATTTCCCTTCGTCGGTACCGGCCGCACGTCGTTCGCATGGCGGGTAGCCTGCCTGTCAACCGCGCCAAATTCATCAGGATCCGGCGCCCTGAATCTTCGCCGTGGCGAACCACTTGGCCAACGCTGACATCGTGGGGGACTTGCGTGCCCGTGGCACAGGCTTCAGCCTGTGCGCCTTGCGCTTTTTTTGAACTGCGGCGGCTCGATGCCGCTTTTTCGTTCGCGGCAACCTAACTGACAGTTTGGCCCGTCTGGTTCCCTGTGGTCTCTCGCGCGAGCATGGCAATCAGGCGCGCCACTTCCTCGGCTTCCATCGCCGTGCTATCAACGAGCACCGCGCCCTCCGCGCGGACCAGCGGCGAATGCTCGCGCCCGGCGTCGCGACGGTCACGTTCGCGAATTTCTTCGAGCGTCCGCGTCAAATCAATCGCGTCGCCCTTCTGCTGATGCTCGCGCCAGCGCCGTTGCGCGCGCGTCTCATCGGACGCCGTAAGGAAAATCTTCAGTTCCGCGTCGGGAAAAACGACGCTGCCAATGTCGCGCCCTTCCATCACCACGCCGCCCTTCGCGCCCGCGCGCCGCTGCTCGGCAACCAGCACGCGCCTCACACCTTCGATAACTGCGATTTTCGACGCCGCCTGCGACACTTCCGGCGTGCGAATCTCCTGCGTCACATCCTCGCCATCGAGCAGCACATTTTGCCCGCCATCCTGCGCACGCAAATCAATTCGCGACGCGGCCGCAAGAGCAACAAGCTCATCGTGCGCATCCAGAGAAAGTTTCTGCCGCAGCGCCCTCAGCGCCACCGCGCGGTACATCGCGCCCGTATCGATGTACGTGTACCCCAGAAGTTCGGCAACGCGCCGCGCCGCCGTGCTCTTCCCCGACCCCACCGGCCCGTCAATCGCAATCACCAGCTTTCGCACAATTGTCGTCGGGTCTTCAGTAGACACCTGTCTGCCTCTCACGCGTAGCCCGAACTGCAAAGCTGTCATTCCGAGGAGCCGCGCGACGAGGAATCTGCTTTTGCTTCAAGTCCCACAGAAGCGGTGCATCGGCGGATCTCTCAAATTCGCTTGAACGCTCGCTCGATTTCGCGCACCGAATACCGCAGCACCACGGGCCTGCCATGCGGGCAGCTCATTGGATACTCCGTCTTGGCCAACTCCGCGAGCAGCCATTCCATTTTCGTCTGATCGAGCGGCATGTTCACTTTCATCGCCGCCTGGCACGCCGTGGACGCCGCAATGCGCGATTGCAGCGAATCGAGCGAAATCGCCTGCGACTCCCGGGCCACGCCATCCAAAATTTCCGCGAGCAGCTTCTCCGCATTCCCGCTCGCAATTCCCGCCGGAGCCGCCGCAATCGCCACGCTCCGCGGCCCCATCAACTCCGCCTCGAATCCATTCGCGCGCAATTCTTCCTCGATCTGCTCGAAAATCACGATTTGGTGCGGCGCCAGTTCCACCACAATCGGCATCAGCAATCGCTGCCCTCCCAATTCTCCCGCGCGCCGCGCCGCCAGATGCTTCTCAAACAGCACGCGTTCGTGCGCCACGTGTTGATCGACGATCCACAGCCCCTGCCCATTCACCGCAACAATATAGCTCGCGCTGATTTGTCCAAGCGGCTTCAAATCGCCAATGCTTTGCGGCCCGGGCAACGCGCCCGCCGATTCCGACTCGCTCACCGCCGGCTCGCGGCAAGCGTCCGCGGACGCTGCCGCGCCACGCGGCAAAATAATCTCCTGCATGGTTTCGAAATTCAGCCGCTGCGGAATCGGACGCTCCGGCGCTCCCGTTAATTCGAACTCTCCCGGCAGCGTGTCGACGGGCGCGCGCGACATCACTTCGTTTGGAATGATTGCCCTCGGCGGCCCGGCAAAATTCCCCGTTTCTGCCGCTGCATCTCCAGCAACGCTCGGCGCAAACCTCGCCGCTCCTCCCGCGCCCATTGCTGACGAAGGCGCGCTGGCCCCCGCTCCAGCTGCTGCCGCAGAAGTTGCCGAAGCCGCGCCTGCGGGAAAACTCGGCACGGGCCGCGCATTCGCCAGCGCCATGCGAATCGCGTCGCGCACAAAATCGTGCACCACCTGCGAATGCCGGAAGCGCACCTCGACTTTCGCCGGATGAACGTTCACGTCGACCTCCGCGCATGGCAGGCCAATAAAGAGCAGCACCGCCGCGAACGCGCCCGCCGGCATAATGTTGCGGTACGCTTCGCCGATCGCGTGCAGCACCAGCCGGTCGCGAATCAGCCGCCGGTTCACGAAAATATAAATCCCGTTGCGATTCGTCCGCTGCACTTCAGGACGCGAAACGAATCCCGACACGCGAATGCGCGACGTCTCGTCGCCCGCATCCATTTCCGGCTCGGTGATTGCCGCGCGAATCGGCGCTTCCGCCGGCTGCATCTCCACCATTTCCGCGGCCGCCTGCCGCCCGAAAACCTGATACAGGCGCTCCGCCATCGTCTCGACCGGCGTCGCGTTAAGAATTTCCTGCGTGGGAGTCTTCAACAAAAAATGCTTGTCGGGATGCGCCAGCGCATAATGCGTCACCAGCGATGCGATGTGGCCCAGCTCTGTCGTCTCGGATTTCAGGAATTTTCGCCGCGCGGGCACGCAGTAGAAAAGGTCCGCGATGCTGATCGCCGTCCCGGCAGGCACGCCCGCGGGCTTCACGCCGATTAATTTTCCGCCAGCGAATTCGATGCGCGCTCCTTGCTCTTCTTCCGCCGCGCGCGTTTCAAGCGTCAGCCGCGACACGGCCGCAATCGAAGGCAGCGCCTCGCCGCGAAATCCCAGCGTCGCAATCGAGAGCAGATCGTCCGCTGTGCGCAATTTCGACGTGGCGTGCCGCTCAAACGCCAGCAGCGCGTCGTCGTGCAGCATGCCGCTGCCGTCGTCGGTAACGCGAATCAGCCGCTTGCCGCCCGATTCCACTTCGACGCGCACCGACTTCGCGCCCGCGTCCAGCGAATTCTCGACCAGCTCCTTCACCACCGACGCAGGCCGTTCGACAACCTCCCCGGCCGCAATTTTATTCGCCACATTCTCCGGCAGTATCCGTATTCGGCTCATCGTTAGGCCTTCAAAAACGCCAACAGGCCAGGTCCTTTCCCCTACAAGGCCTCCGGCTCCCTAATGCCCGGGCTTATCGGCCTTGCGTCCCCTCCGGCAGTAGTGCACCACACGCAAGGCACCAAAAAAGAGTGTCAGCAGGGCAAATATCAGTACCAGCATAAGACCAGCGACAAAGACATCGGCGGACACGTGGTATTTCTCGCCAAATAGGATTAGGCCGAAGAAAAGTGAAACTGTGGCGACTCCACACCGCACCATTTTATTGCCTGGGTTATGATTCCACGTTGACAAGTAAATCAGGAATCGCCACATCAGTCTGTCGGCCTTTATGCTCCGCTCGCTGTCGGCTTTTCCTTGGGCTTAACCTGGATCCCCAACTGGTCGAGCTGATCGTCGTCGACGTTGCTCGGCGACTCGGCCATCAAATCCTGCGCCGCGGTGGTCTTCGGGAACGCGATCACTTCGCGAATCGACTTTTCTCCCGCGAACAGCGCCACCATGCGATCGATCCCCAGCGCGATTCCGCCATGCGGCGGCGTGCCATACGTCAGCGCGTCGAGAAAAAATCCGAATCGCTGCCGCGCCATCTCGTCCGAAAGTCCCAGCGCCTTGAACAGACGCGCCTGCACATCCTGGCGATGAATTCGAATACTGCCCGAGCCAAGCTCCACGCCGTTCAACACCAAATCGTAGCCCTTCGAACGCACTTCGCCCGGCGCGCTTTCGAGTTTTTCCAAGTCTTCCTCGATAATCCCCGTGAACGGATGCTGCGCGCTCACCCACTGCTTGTCCGTCTCGCTCCATTCGAAAAGCGGAAAACCCGTAACCCACAAAAATTCCCAGCGGTCTTTGTTAGCCAAACCTAACTGTTCTGCAAGCCGCAACCGCACTTGTCCCGCCACGAGCGCCGCCGAATCCGTGCCCGGAATCGGCTCTTTCGCCGCCAGCGCGACAATCAAATCGCCGCGTTTGGCTCCCAGACTCTTCGCCAGATTTTTCACCGCCTCCGCGCCTAAAGTTTTGTCGAGCGACGACGTGACTCCCTCCGGCGTCACCTTGATTGTGTAAATCGCTTTCGCTCCGGCGCCTTTGCCCAACTCGCCCAGTTCGTCAAGCTGTTTGCGCGACCACGCACTCGCGCCCTGCGCAACCAGCGCGTAGATATTCCCTTCGAAGCCAAACGTCTCGCGCGCCGGCTCGAAGAATTTCGTCACGTCTTGCAATTCCATGCCGAAGCGCAAGTCGGGCTTGTCCGAACCGTAACGCCGTATCGCATCCTTATATTGCATGTGTCGAAACGGCCGGCGGACCATCGCGCCAATCACTCCGATCGCGCGCTCCATCACGCGCTCGATCACCTCGAAAATATCCTGTTGGCGTGGGAACGACATTTCCAAGTCGAGCTGCGTGAACTCCGGCTGACGGTCGGCGCGCAAATCCTCGTCTCGGAAGCACCGCACGATCTGAAAATAGCGGTCCATCCCGCTGATCATCAAAATCTGCTTGAAGATTTGCGGCGATTGCGGCAACGCGTAGAACTGCCCGCGATGAATCCGGCTCGGCACCAGATAATCGCGCGCGCCCTCGGGAGTCGAGCGCGTCAGCATCGGCGTCTCGATTTCATAAAATCCCAAATCATCGAGCGCCTTGCGAATCTCGAAAACCACGCGATGCCGCAACGCAATATTGCCGTGCGGTTTGCGCCGCCGCAGATCGAGATACCGGTAGCGCAGCCGAGTTTCCTCGTTCGCGTTCGTGTCGTCCTCGATTTGAAATGGCGGCGTCTTCGCGTTATTCAAAATGTGCACGCGCATCGCCATCACTTCCACGTCGCCCGACGCCAGCTCCGGATTCGGCCGCTGCCGCCGGAACACGCGCCCCTCCACCGCCACCACATATTCCGGACGCACTTCGTCCGCCTTCGCGTGCGCCTCCGGATACTGGTCGCGATTGCACACCACCTGGCAAATTCCCGCGCGGTCGCGCAAATCGAGAAAAATCAGCTGCCCCAAATCGCGCCGCCGGTGCACCCAGCCCATCAGCACCACGTTGCGCCCCGCGTCCGCGACGCGCAGTTCCCCGCAATATCCCGTCCGCTTCAGATCACCCAACGAATCAAACAATTCGCATCTCCCCTACGGCTTTCCGTGTGAAAAGAGCCGTTCTGCAAATGGAAGCTAATGAAAGAAAGTGATTCGCGAATAGTGCCCCGCGATGTATCGAAGTCATCTTCCTATAGATATCGTTCACGCAAGATTCTGACATGGTGCGTCGTGTGCCCGGCGGCGACAAACGCCACGGCGCGCACCGTAAATGGTTTTTCGCTGGCGATTCCGCTTCGCATCCACGCGTCGGCCGGCAAATTCTTGAAAAGCGAAAGCGTCGCGAGGCGCACACGCCGGAACTCCTCAACGTGCGCGGCCCATCCAACCCGGTCGGACTCGGCGCCGGCGACAGAAACGTTCTGATCGAAACTCGGCAAAGGAGTCTCAAAGCCACGTGCAAACCACAGGGCGCGAAATGCGAAAAGCCTTTCCGTGTCGTTAAGGTGGCCCAGCACTTGCCGGATGCTCCATTTGTCGACCGCGTAGCGGTGCACTGATTTCTCCTCCGAAATCGTCGCGAAAAATGCCGGCAGCTCTTCGAGTTGCCCTTCGAGCACGCGCAAAACATCGTCGCCCTCAACCTGGTCGATATAAGTGAAATAGTATGGCGCCGCCTCGCCGCTCTCCGGCCGCCCCACAACGCTTAGCTTTTCGCGGCTCGCTCCTGCTATCATTTCGCCTCCTTTGCGCGTCTTCCGCGCAAATCCGCCTCAGCTTCCCGGCCCTTCCTTCGTCAGCACCGCTGGACGAAAAAAATCCACCAGCGCCTCCTCCGAGATTTTCTCCTGCTTGCCGTCCGCGAGGCGCTTAATCGTCAGCATATCAGATGCGATTTCGTCCTCGCCGATGATCAAAACGTACCGCGCGCCCATTTTATCCGCGCGTTCAAGAGCCTTGCGAAACTTCGTCTCCTCGGATGGCAACTCGACCGTGTGTTTCTCTCCGCGCAGCACTCGCGCCAGACGCACCGCCGTCGGATACGCGCGCTCGCCCATCCACGCCACAAAAACGTCAACGGGCCGCGTCGCATGAATCTTTTTCGCTTCCTGAATCGCGTCAATAAAGCGATCCTCGCCCAGTGCAAATCCAATCCCCTTGATTCCCTTCGGCCCGCCGAGCATTTCGACCAGCCCGTCGTACCGCCCGCCGCCGCACAGCGCATTTTGCGCGCCTAGAATCGGACTCGTAATCTCAAACGTCGTCCGCATGTAATAGTCGAGCCCGCGCACCAGCCGCGGCGACTCCGTGAACGGCACTTCGCGCAGCTTCAATTCTTTCTTGAGCTTCTCGTAATGCTCGCGGCACTCCGCGCACAGGTGCTCCGAAAGTTTCGGCAGCTTCTCGATGATCGCCTGCTCCTCGGGCAGCTTCGAGTCCATCACGCGCAGCGGATTCGTCTCCACGCGTCTCTGGCTGTCCGCACCGAGCTTGCTGAAAATCCCCGGCTCGCGCAATTTCGCGCGCAGTAACTCCACATAGTTCGGCCTGCAGCCCTTTCGTCCTGGCGTGTCGGGGCACCCAATCGAATTAATCAGCAGCGTGTATTTTTCGATCTGGCAGCGTTCGAGAACTACCGTCAGCATCTGGATCAGCTCCGCGTCAATCGCCGGAGCGTCCGACGTCCCTAGCACCTCCGCGCCAATCTGATGAAACTGCCGATACCGTCCCTTCTGCGGCCTCTCCCGCCGAAACATCGGCCCCATGTAGTAGAGCTTCTGATTGCCGGGTCTCGTGTCGAGGCGATGCTCGATATAGGCGCGAGCGACGGAGGCGGTGGCTTCGGGACGCAGCGTAAGGCTCTCACCATGCTTTACATTCTGTGCGGCCTCCAGTACCGATCTCATGGAGGACCGCGCGATCGATCTGCTCGCATGGTCCGCTGCCTTAACCTGATGAACGA
>JBAUEX010000374.1:0-15651 GCA_049678845.1 Candidatus Acidiferrales bacterium | reverse complement strand
CGCTGCAATGTGGAAGTGGAAGCGCGGCCCATTTCGCATACCACGCGTATGGCATCCTGGTAGAGCGCGTCGTCAACTTCCTCGCCGCCGTCTGCTCCGCCTTCAACGCTGCCCGCATTTTCATCGTGCGGAGGTTTGAGCAATTCCTCGTTGTAAATCGCTTTGGCCTGGTCGCGCCAGAATTCGCAGACGGCGGCGACCTCTTGTTCGGTGACGAGCGGGCCGTGGATGCGATGAATGCGCGACGATCCCGCCGGCAAATACAGCATGTCGCCGCGTCCCAACAGCGATTCCGCGCCGTTGGTATCGAGAATCGTGCGCGAGTCCACTTTGCTGGCCACGCGGAATGAAATGCGCGCCGGGAAATTCGCCTTGATCAAGCCGGTGATTACGTCCACCGAAGGCCGTTGCGTTGCCAAGATCAAATGGATGCCCACGGCGCGCGCCATTTGTGCCAGCCGCGTGATGGATTCCTCGACGTTCGTCGTGTCAACCATCATTAAATCGGCGAGCTCGTCAATGACAATCACGATGTAGGGCAAGGGCTTGTGCTCGGTCTCTTCGACGTCGTCAAAGAGAGACATCGGCTGGCCCTTCTCAAACGTGCGATTGTACTGGTCGATGTTGCGCACGCCGCGTTGCGCCAACAGTTTCAACCGCCGCTCCATTTCCTTCGTCGCGTTGCGCAGGACGTTCGACGCAACCTTCGGATCCGTGACGACCGGCGTGTACAAATGCGGAATATCTTCGTAGAGTCCCAGTTCGATGCGCTTCGGATCGATCAGCACCACTTTCAGTTCGTCGGGCGTCGACTTGTACAGCATGCCCATCAGCATAGAGTTGATGAACACGCTCTTGCCCGTGCCCGTCGCGCCCGCGATCAGCAAATGCGGCATCTGCGCCAGATCGGCGGCGCGAATATGTCCGACGAGGTCCTTGCCGAGCGGCAACGCTAATTTCGTTGAAGAATGCGAGAACTCCGGCGACTCGATCACCTCGCGCAGCGCAATCGTTTCGCGATGCGGATTCGGCACTTCGATTCCGACGGTCGATTTTCCCGGGATGCGCTCGATCAAAATGGATTCGGCTTTCAATGCGAGACAGAGGTCGTCCGCAAGTCCGGTAATGCGGCTGTATTTGATTCCTGCTTCGGGTTTCAATTCGAACGTGGTGACCACGGGTCCCGGGTTAATTTGGGTGACGTGCCCCGCGACGTCGAATTCGGCGCACTTCTGCTCAATCGCGCGTGCGTATTCCTTCAACTCTGGCTCGGTCATGCGCTCACTGCGCTCGGCTCCGCGCAACAATGCCGGCGAAGGCAGCCGGTAGATCGTTTTTCCCTTGGCGATTTTCGGCTCGGCGCTCGAAGATTTTCGCGGCGCTTGTGCGGCTTCGACTGGCTCGCTGAACGTGATCACAGGCGCGACGCGGCGCATCTCGCCTTTCGCGCGCTCCTCGTGTTCGTCTTCCGCGGCGAGTTCTTCCGCATCCCGTATGGTCGTCGCGACTCTCGTTTTCTGCTGCGCTGGCACCGCTGGCCTGCCGGCAATCTTGATTTCCTCGACGCGTTTGCGCAGCTTCTCCGCCTCGCGCGCCTCGCGCCAGTCCTTCACGCGGTCAACCAGCGCCAGGATTCGCTTGCCCAGGAAGCCTTCCGCTCCGAGCGGCCCGCGCATCCATTTCGCCGTCCCCGCAAAAGTGAAGTGCGTGGTCAGCAGCAACGCCGCGAAAATGCACGCCAATGCCACCACGTTTGCGCCAATGGAATTAAACGCGGCGCGCAGAAGATGTGCTGTCAGCTCGCCAAACATTCCGCCGGGCGGCAGCGCGCCGCGGACTTCGGGGACACCCGTCAACGACAGTTCGGCGGGCAACGCAAAAATAAACAGCGCGCAACCGACCGTCTTCGCAATCGGCGCATTCACTTTTTGGCTGCGAAACCGCCGAAACGCCAGCACGAACAGTCCAACGGGGAAGAGGAATGCGGCGTACCCGATGCCCTGAAAGAAGAGATCAGCGACATGCGCGCCCACGGGACCAATCCAGTTGTGAGACGGCCCTGCGGAAGGAGGGGCGGCCGCCACATTGAATGCCGCGTCCTGCGGCGAATAAGAAAGCAGGCTGAGCGCAAGCAACACAGCCAGCGTAATACCCACAAAGCCGGCCAGTTCGTTGATGCGGCGATTTTCAGTCATAGCGAATATGCGCACAATTTCTCCTGGGCTGCGGGGGAAGGCCTCAGCATCGCACGGGGACGCGTGGGCGCTAGCGCGCGTGACCCATGTGGAAGAATAGTAACAGAATCACTATACCGAGCAGAATGCGGTAGTAAATGAATATTTTCAGCGTGCGTACTTGCAGATAACTCAGGAAAAAAGCGATTGCGATCATGCCCACCACCGCCGATACCGCGATGCTGATGGCAATCATCGAGAGTGGGATCGGCAAGGTTCCCGCGTGGTGCATTTTCATCAGCTTCGGCAGCTCGACCACGGCCGCGCCCGCGATAATCGGCGTCGAAAGCAGAAACGAAAAACGCGCCGCCGCCTCGCGCGTCAGCCCGCGAAAAAGCCCGGCCGTAATTGTCGCTCCGGAACGGGACACACCCGGAAATAATGCGAATGCCTGCGCGACGCCGATGGCCATCGCGTCCACAAAACTTACGCGTTCCATGGGACAGTCCAGGCGTCCCGCATACTCGCCGTACCACATCAGCAGGCCCACGACGATCAGCGCCGCGGCAATCGCCAGGATGTACCAGCTCTCTCCCTGGCGGTCTTCAATCTTGTGCTGAAACAGGAATCCCACCACGGCGCCCGGAATTGTGGCCGCGACGATATACCAGAACATCTTCCGTTGATGCTCCACGTATTCATAGCTAGCGTGCCGAGGATAATGCAGCCCAATTCCCGCCGCGAGCAATTGGAGCCAGTCACGCAGAAAGTACAGAACCACCGCGATGAGCGTGCCGGCGTGCAGGGCTACGTCGAACGCCAGTCCCGGATCGGGCCATCCCGCCAGCCACGGGAACAAAATCAGATGCGCAGTCGAGCTCACGGGCAGAAATTCTGTGATGCCTTGAATGATAGCGAGAATAATCGCCTGATAGAGGTGCATCGGTGCTCAGTTCTCCTGGGCCGCGACCCCGGCGAGCGCCTTCGACATGGAGAACGCGTCGAGCCCTCCGGGATAGTAGTTGCGAATCCGGCCGCGTGTACGATAGCCGTGCTTGTTCCAGAAGGCAATCGCGGCTTCGTTGTTGGTTGCCGTTTCCAGCCACACCTCGCGGGCGCCGCCTTTTCGTAGACGCGCCTCGACCCGGCGAAGAAGGGAAGCGCCCAGGCCGCCTCGGCGGTGAAGTTCGAGCACGTCAATCGTGATGATGTGCGCGTGCACATCCTGCCGGGCGGTGATGATGAATCCGGCGATCTTCTTGCGCGAAGCTTTCGCGCTGCTCTTGCGTCCGCCCACGCCCTCCCTGCCGCCGATTTCCGCCACCAGGCATTCCGCGCCCGGCAGATTCAGATACCAGCGCAGCTCGCCGCGCGAATACGCGATGTCCGCCGGATAACAGGCCTGATCGATGGCGTAAATCGCATCGAAGTCCGTAGCGCCATATTCGCGAATCGAGAATCTCACGGTTCACAATGATACCCGTGAACGCCAATGCGCCGGAAGCAGAGGGAAGGGAACGGCTCGGAGTTCATTTGCCCAGATGCTTTCTCCTGCGTTTTTGCTTCGCGATGTAGCGGGCCAGGCTGGCAATGGCGTCTTCCCACAGCGCGTCGAAATAGGTGCGCAAATCGAGCAGCGTCTCCGCGTTCAAATTGAAATAATGACGCGTACCTTCGCGTCGCTCACCCACCAGCCTCGCTTGTTTCAAAATTTTCAAATGCTGCGAAACGGCCGGACGCGTCACTGGCAGCTTTTCGGCGAGCTCCCCGACGGTCATCGGCCTTCGCCGCAACCGTTGCAGCATCATCTGCCGCGTACGATCACCCAGAGCCGTAAGTATATAATTACCGTTAGCCACAGCTAACGGTAACATACGCGCCGCAACAAGGTCAAGAAAAAGCGAAATCCTCGTAGAGCAAGGAAAGGCCGAATCGTCGTTGGCGTGGCGCATGCATTTCGTGCCCCGGAAAGCGCGGTTGCGTTTGCCAATGACAAAGCTTGACGAAAAATGTGGGCCTCAGACTTCGAGGATCACCGGCAAAATCATGGGCCGTTTGGAGGTTTTCTTGTTGAGGAAACGCTTCAAATCGGTGCGGATCTTTTCCTTGATGACGCTCCAGTCCGTTTTTTCCTCGGAATTGGATTGTTCGACGGTCTTCACGATGACCTCGCGGGCCAGCGCCATCAGTTCCTGCCCGTCGTCGGACGGCAAAAAGCCGCGGCTGACAATCTCCGGAGGTGTTTCCATGCGGCCGCTGTGCTTGTTGATGGCGATGATCGGCACCACGATACCGTCCTCCGCCAAGTGGCGCCGGTCGCGAATCACAAATTCTTCGAGCTCTTCGAGCGAACCCGAATCGACGCACACGCGCCCCACGGTCACCGGCTCGCGCCGGAACGCGCCGCCGTCGGCGGTGAACTCGATTGGCTGCCCCGACTCGACCAGCATGATTTGACCGGATACGGAGCCGACCTGATGCGCGAGCGCCGCGTGTTGAAACAACTGGCGGTACTCGCCGTGAATCGGAACGAAATACTTCGGCCGCACCAGATTCAGCAGCAGCTTCATTTCTTCCTGGCTGCCGTGTCCGGAGACGTGTATCGGCGCCGAGCGCCCGCTCTCGTAATAAACGAGAACGCGCCGCCGGAATAAATGATCAATCATCCGCGAGATCGCTTTTTCGTTTCCCGGAATGATACGCGGTGACACGATGACCGTGTCGTTTTCCTCGATGGCCATCAGGCGGTGATTGTCCACGGCAATGCGGGAGAGTGCCGACATGGGCTCCGCTTGGCTGCCGGAAGCGAGAATCACGATTTTTTTCGGGTCGAACGACTTGATGTCCTGCGGACGCACGACCGATCCGTCCGGAATGGTCAGTTTTTTCATCGAGTGCGCGATTTCGATGTTGTCCACCATGCTGCGTCCGATGAAGGCGACTTTGCGCCCTTGTTCCGTGGCAACGTCGATCACTTGCTGGATGCGATGCACGGAGCTTGAGAAGCACGAAAGGATCACGCGTTGCGGGGCCGCGCGAAAAAGCTCTTCCAGGCGCGGACGCACGGCGCGCTCCGAAGGCGTGTAACCCGGACGCTCCGCGTTCGTCGAATCGGCGAACAGCGCCAGCACGCCCTCCTGTCCGTAGCGCGCGAAACGATGCAGATCGAACGGGATATTGTCGACGGGAGTGGGATCAATTTTGAAATCGCCCGTGTGCAGCACGATTCCGACCGGAGTGCGAATCGCCAGCGCCACGCAGTCGATGGTGCTGTGCGTCACCTGAACGAATTCCACCTGAAATGGCCCGAGCGACACGGTCATGCCCGGCGCGATTTCGTGCAAGTCCGCCGATTCGAGCAGTCCGTGCTCTTCGAGTTTTTTGCGAACCAGGGCTAGCGTGAAACGCGTCCCATAAATCGGGCACTTGAGTTCGGGCAGGAGATACGGAACGGCGCCGATATGATCTTCGTGCGCGTGCGTCAAAATCAGCGCGCGCAAGCCGGCGCGATTCTGTTTGAGGTAGGAAATGTCCGGAATGACGACGTCGACGCCCAGCAATTCCGTTTCGGGGAACATCAGACCCGCGTCGATGGCGAGAATGTCGTCGCCATAGCGGAGGGCCATCATGTTCATTCCAAATTCGCCCAGCCCGCCAAGCGGGATCATCCACAGGGAAGTTTTACTCAAGTGCGGTCTTTAAGCTCCTTTGCGTGAGCGGTCATCGTACCACAGCATCGGCTTGCCCGGCTGATAAGAGGAAACACGTTAGATGAGCTGTACTTATTCGAAACGGAGGGCTTCGATCACGTCGAGCTGTGACGCCTTCTGCGCTGGATAATAGCCGAAGAAAAGTCCCACAAAGAGCGCGAACGCCGCTGCGACCACGATCGCGGAGATGGGAATCTGCATGGTCCACTGAAGAGTGCTCGCGAGTAAATTTGACGCGAACACGCCGACGAACACTCCCGCAATTCCTCCGAGCAAGCTGACAATAATCGCTTCGATCAGAAATTGCATTTGAATGTCGCGCTCCGTGGCGCCCACGGCCATGCGCACGCCGATTTCGCGCGTCCGCTCGGTCACCGAAACGAGCATGATGTTCATGATGCCAATCCCGCCGACCAGCAGTGCCACGGATGCAATGCTCGCCAACATCAACGTAAACGTGTGGCTCGCCTGTTCCTGAGCCTCTAAAAATTGCGTCGGTGTTCGAATATTGAAGTCGTCGTCCTCGGTGGGACGCAAATGATGCCGCTGGCGCAGCAGACGCTCAGCAAGGTCCTGCGCCGGACCGATCGCCTCGGGACTCACGGCGGAGCAAAAAATATCGTCGAGCCACGGCTGTCCTGTCAGCTTGCGTTGCGCGGTGGTGTAGGGCATCGAAAGAGTGTCGTCCTGGTCCCCTCCGTAAGGAGTCATGCCCTTCGTCGCAAGCACGCCGATGACTCGGAAGGGCAGGCCTCCAATTTGAATGTTCTTGCCAACCGGGTCCTCCCCGGGACGGAACAGTTGATCGACCACTGTTCTGCCAAGGATGGCCACCTGCGCCAGCCTTGCGACATCGCGCTGGGTGAAATTGCTTCCCGAATCGATGGGCCAGTTGCGGATTTCGAGAAAATTCGTTCCCGTTCCTCGAAAGTGCGTGGACCAGTTTTGGTTGCCGTAGATCACTTGTATGTGGCCGTCGGAATTGGGCGAACAGGCTTTCAGCAGGGGAATCTCCGCCGGCAGCGCGAGGGCATCCTCATTGGTGAGCGTCTTGGTATCGTCGTTGCCCGTACGTCTGCCGTTCACGCTCCGCCCGCCAGCCTCCACCCACACCATATTGTCGCCCAGAGCGGAAATTTGGTCGCGTATCTGCTGCGAGCCGCCTTCGCCAATCGCCACAGTACAAATCACGGCGCCAATGCCGATCGCGATGCCCAGCATGGTCAGCGCGCTGCGCATTTTGTTGCGTGCCAGCACGCGCACGGTGATGTGCATCAAATCGGTGAGCCTTGTACTGCGGTTCGCGCTTGGCGCGGACTGTTTCGGTGAGCTCAATGCCAAGATCCCCCGGAGCAGATGAAGTTCATTCGAATCGTAACGCCTCAATCGGATCGAGCCGCGATGCCTTCTGCGCCGGATAATAGCCGAAGAAAAGTCCCATGAAGAGGGCGAACGCCGCGGCCACTACAATGGCCAGCACCGGAATCTGCATCGTCCAGTGCAAGGTCGACGCCAGCACGCGCGACGCAAAAATGCCAAAGAAAACGCCCAATACTCCTCCGAGCAAGCTGACGATAATTGCTTCGATCAGAAATTGCATTTGAATGTCGCGCTCCGTGGCGCCTACGGCCATGCGCACGCCGATTTCACGCGTCCGCTCGGTCACCGAAACGAGCATGATGTTCATGATACCAATTCCGCCGACCAGCAGTGCCACGGAAGCGATGCTCGCCAACATCAACGTAAACGTGTGGCTCGCCTGCTCCTGGGCTTCCAAAAATTGCGTAGGTGTTCGAATATTGAAATCATCCGGTTCTTTGGGACGCAAGTGATGCCGCTGCCGCATCAACCGGGTAATCTGCTCCTGCGCGGGATCGATCGCCTCCGGAGAAACAGCCGAGCAGAAAATATCGTCGAGCCAGTCCTGCCCCGACACTTTGTGCTGCGCCGTCGTGTACGGCATCATCATCGTATCGTCTTGATCGCGTCCAAAACCAGACGCCCCTTTGCTTGCAAGAACTCCAATGACCTGAAAGGGAAGTCCCCCGACGCGAATCGTCTTCCCTACGGGATCGTCACCGCTGAAAAGCTGATCCGCCACCGTTTTTCCCAGCACCGTCACCTGGGCGCGCGACACCACATCCTGTTCAGTGAACGGCGTGCCTTCCACCACTGGCCAATTGCGGATGGTCAAAAAACTTGGCGCAACTCCCGTGTATTGAGTCGACCAATTCTGATTCCCATAAACTACCTGCACGTGACCGTCCACGTTGGGCGAGCAGGTTTTTATCAGCGGAGTCGATTCGGCAATTGCGGCCGAATCGCCATCGACCAGCGATTTGGTGTTGTCGTTTCCCGTGTGCGCACCGTTGACGGTGCGGCCGCCGGCTTCCACCCACACCATGTTGTCGCCGAGCGACGAAATCTGGTCGCGAATCTGCTGTGAGCCGCCTTCGCCGATCGCCACCGTACAAATCACCGCGCCGATGCCGATCGTAATGCCGAGCATCGTCAGGCCGGTACGCATTTTGTTGCGGCCCAGCACGCGGAGTGTGATGCGTGCCAGGTCCGCCAATGATGTGCTGTAGGTAGAATTTTCCGGTGACGTCAACGGTGCAACCCCTAGGCAGTTAGACGCGCGGCGTTGCTCTGCGGTTTTCGAATTTTACAGGCGCTGGGTTTGTTTCGGTAGGGCCCGGCTGCCGTCGGACGCGGCGCGCGGATGCGCGTGTTGCTCCTCAGTTTCTGCTGCCCGCGAAGAGGCGCGCGATCGCTACAAGCACTACCGCGCCCACGAACGCGGCCGCCAGGCTCCCGAAAAATCCAAACGCTGTGATTCCGAGCTTGGAGAAAATCCATCCGCCGATCAACGCCCCCACCATTCCCAGAATGGTGTCGGCGAAACACCCAAAGCCTCGCCCGCGTGTCACGGTGCCCGTCAGCCATCCGGCGATCAGTCCGATGATGATCCACGCCAGCAATCCGTGGTCGTAATAAATAACGCCCAGTCTGTGCGGTTCCATATGACGTGGATTATCTCACATCACGCGTCCGGAAAAGCAACACAAACGTCTCGGACGCGCGGCATTCCCCAAGCGACGCTCGCGTTTAAGAACCTACCAAAAGCCATACCGCGAGCGTTCTAAATCGGTTCTTGCCTCGGAGACGAAAGGCCATTATCTACGTCCGCGTGTCGCGAGCCAACGATTACGGCTTGTGGGAAAATTACACTACGGGATTCACTGTATTTACAGGGGAAAACTCGCTCTGTAGGCTATCCGACATTCACTAAACTCGGAGCGTTTTGCCTGTGATGCGGAAGCGAATACTGGTCGCCGACGATAACGAGCTAGTGCGAAAACTCCTGTACCTCATGCTTGAGCGTGATGCGGGGTGGGAAGTTGCCGTAGCCCAAGACGGACGCGACGCAATAGCAAAGGCGCAAGAATTCAAACCCGACGTCGCCATTCTTGATTTCGCCATGCCCGACATGGACGGGTTGCAGATCGCGCGGCATATTTCCGAACAGTTGCCTTCCGCAGCGATCATCCTATTCACGATTCATGATTGCCCGGAAATGAATTTCGCGGCGCGGCGGGCGGGAGTATCTCGGGTGTTGCCGAAGACGGCTGCTGGTCTGCCACTCATCAAAGCGGTCGAGGACCTCTTGGCGAACCAACGGGAAGCACTTCCCCAAGAGGCCTCGGAGCCTGTGCCCGGGGCTGTATCTGAACTGGTAAATGACCCGGCCACCGTAATCGCCGCCCCTCCCGTCGAACCAAGCCCCGAAATGATGCAGGCCGAAGCGAGCGAAAGCGCGCCCAGCACTTACGAGGGAGAGCCTCCTCCCAATGGTTCTGCTACGTCTGCCACCGGAGCCACCTAATCATTTCTCCAGTGTAGCGTTCTAACTTCTCCCAGCCACAATCTTCCCGGCACTTATCGGCTATTGCTTGTAGACCAAGCGAGGCCCGCTGACCTGTTTGGCCTTCAGGTTCACGCTCACTTCGACGTGATCGGCGATTTTTACGAACGGAATTCCTTTGGTCATCCCATAGTCCTTGCGGTCGAAGGCCATGGTCCCGATAATTCTGCCTGAGCCTGTCCCTTTGCCGGTAATCGTCAGCGCCAGCGTCTCGTCTTTCCTCACGCCGCGCAACGTAAAGTCGCCGCCTACCTCGAAGCTGTCAGGACCGGTCTGAATAACCTTCTTTGAACGAAACGTGATCAACGCATCCCGCTTGGCGTTAAAGAAATCCTTGCCTCTAAGCTTGCGGTTCTTTATGCCGTTTCCGGTATTCACACTGGATGCCTGAATCCTAATGTCCAAAACTCCCGTCGTCACATCGGGAGACGTGAATGTCAGCGTCGCGTGCCACTTGTCAAAAGTACCGTCGACGGGCGCCGATGCCTTGACGCTGAAGTGAATCGCACTTTCCTCCGGCACGATCTTGAAGACAGGAATCTCGGTAGGACCCTGCGCCCACGTTGCAGAAAGAGGGAAAGCGGATGCCAACAGGCAAAATAGAATGAGTCGCACGGTTGCCAGCCTGAGACTTCGCCGCTTCCGTGTCAACCACGCCATTCAGCGGGGTTTAGAGTTTCTGGTTCAAGCAGAACTTGTATCCCAGAATTTTGTACACCAATTTCGCCGCGAGGAAATCCGAGGCGTGCTCTCCGGCCCGCGGCAGCAGCTCGACCACATCCGCCGCAACAATATTCCGCGTCTCGGCCACCGCGTGAATCAGCGCAGTCACCTGATACCAATCGAGGCCGCCCGGCTCGGGCGTCCCTGTCGCGGGCATGTACGCGGGATCGAACCCGTCAAGATCCACGGTCAGGTAAACGTGCTCGGGCAAATGTTCGATCACGCGTGGGATCCAGCTATCGTTGCGCGCGCGCGCAATATCCCGCGCCCAAAAAATCTTCGTGCGAAGGTGCGGAATCGCCTGCGCTTCCTCAATCGAAAGCGAGCGAATCGCCACCTGCACCGCGGGACATATCTCCACCACGCGCCGCATCGCCGACGCATGGCTAGCGCGATTCCCCTGATACGCCTCGCGCAAATCCGCGTGCGCATCAATTTGCAGTACGGCAAGGCCCGGAAATTTCTTCGCCGCCGCCGACACAAGCGGCGGAGTTAGCGAATGCTCACCGCCGAGCGCCACGGGAAATTTCCCGTCCTTGAGCAGCGCGAGTTCCGTGGTGTGAATTTCGGCCAGCACTTTTTCGAGCGTTCCTTCCGAAGTGTCAATCGCAGGAAGCGTCGCAATTCCGATTTTCGAATACGTTTCGACCTCGAGCTCCTCGTCCCACGTCTCCATGTTGCGGCTGGCTGCGATCATCGCGCCCGGACCGTTGCGCGTCCCGTGCTCATAGGTGGTTGTGCGTTCGAGCGGCACGGGAAAAATCACCGCGCGCGAACTTTCGTAGCGCGAATTTTCTTCCGGAATGCCGCCGAAATTCTCCGGCGAAGCAAGTGTGTAGCTTTTTAGTTCCACGATGAAACATCCTCGACGATAGATTTCCTATTTTCTCTTGCCGCGCTCTGGATATTTACAGGCGCACAATATTTTTGCGAATTTAGCCAGCAAATAATGCCTTGGAGGTGATACATTACCTGCGAGGAACGTGAATGGCAAAGAAAAAGGGAGTGACCGAACGCGTTCTGCACGATCCCATCGCGGATCGCCTCACGCCGACCCATCCGCTTGATCTTTCCAAAGCGCGCACCGTGGACTCTCTTGTCCACGCGATGGGTAGGACGGCTTTCACTGGACGACAGGTCGGTGACGCCGCCGATGTTCTCGAAGCGATGGCGCGCGACAAAGATTGCTTCGTCGTGCTCACTCTATCGGGCGCGCTCACCGTTGCAAAAATGGGTCTCGTCTTTTGCGACTTGATCGACTCCGGAATTGTGAAAGCGGTTGTCTCCACGGGTGCGCTTATGGCTCACGGTCTTGTCGAGGCCTCCGGCAAGAGCCATTTCCGCTACGATCCCAAGATGGGCGACAAAGAACTTTTCTTCGCGGGCTACAATCGCGTCTACGATTCGCTCGAACCGGAGGTCAACTTGGATTACATCGAGGAAATTGTCGATGCGCTGTTCGAGAAATGGGATCCCAAAGAAATCGTGTCGAGCTGGAAGCTCAATCGCCGTATTGGCGAATATTTAATTCAGCACGCGGAAGGGCGCGGCATCCTGAAATCCGCCGCGGAAAAGAATGTTCCCGTTTTCATTCCGGCGTTCACTGATTCCGAAATCGGCATCGATTTTGCGCTGCATCAGCGCCAGCGCCGCAAGGAAGGACGTCCGGAGTTGCGCTTCGACTCCTTCGACGACTTCGAATATTTCGCCGAGACCATGCTCGCGACCAAGCGCATGGGAATTTTCACGGTGGGCGGCGGGGTTCCGCGCAACTGGTCGCAGCAGTTCGGCGTTTACGCGGAGTTGCTTGCGCGCCGCGGCTACGAGGAAATGCCGCTCAAGCGCTACAATTATGGCCTGCGCATCTGCCCCGAGCCCGTGCATTGGGGCGGACTTTCCGGCAGCACGTACACCGAAGCTGTGTCGTGGGGAAAGTTTGTGCCGGAGGATGAAGGCGGGAAATTCGCGGAAGTTTTCGACGACGCCACCGTCGCGCTCCCGCTGATCGTTGGCGCGGTCCTCGAACGCATCGGCTACTTCGAGGCGCACGAGGAAAAGAAAGACGCCAAGAAGAACTCAGCGCCAAACCATCACCATCGCCCCGTAGTTCACAGCAGCGATTGACTTAGCGAAGACGGAGAAAAGTCCATGAGCCAGAAAAACGATAAGCGCGGCCCCGATTACAATCAGCTCGAAGAAGGAACACGGCAATCGAAGCCCATTTTGCGGCAGCAGGCGCGCGAGATTCAGCCTTACGGCAAAATTGCAAAGTTACCTATCGCGCTCGACGAAAAAGTTTGCGCCACGAGCGCGGAAAATCTAAATCAACTTCTCGCCGATACGATGACGCTCCGCGATATGTACAAGAAACATCATTGGCAGGTTGCGGGCCACACGTTCTACCAGATTCATCTTCTCTTCGACAAGCATCACAACGAGCAGGACGAACTTGTCGACACGATTGCCGAGCGCATTCAGACTCTTGGCGCCATCAGCCTGGCCATGGCTGCCGACGTGGCCGAGACCACATTGATTCCGCGTCCCCCGCGCGGCCGCGAAGAACTCCCCGTGCAACTCTCGCGGCTTCTGGAGGCGCACGAAATCATTCTGAAGGAAGCGCGCACGTTTGCCCGTGATGCCGACGAAGCGGGCGACGACGGCACAAATGATTTGCTCGTCAGCCAGGTGATTCGAACGAATGAATTGCAGGTTTGGTTCCTGGCCGAGCATCTGGTTGATGTGCCAGCCGTCCGCGCGGACAAGGTGAAGGGCGCTTCCGCCGGCCGCTAACACTCCGGAGCCCCAGAATCAGAGGCACTGTTTGATTTTACGTGAAGTTCGCAGGCCGAAGTCTGATCAAACCAGCTGAATTTCTTCTTCCAACCTGATCCCGTACTTCTCAAACACACGCGCTTTCACAACCCCTATCAAGAACGTAACGTCTTCCGCCGTCGCCCCGCCCAGGTTCACGATGAAGTTCGGATGTTTTTGCGACACTTGTGCGCCGCCGTGCTGCGTGCCGCGCAATCCCGTCTCAGAAATCAAATACGCTGTCGGCACCACCGGAAACGGATCCACCTTCACGATTTTGGCCACCGCCTCGGACCATCTCTTCGGCACCAGCTTCAAATCCACATTCTTGAAGGTGCTGCCAATGTTCGGATATTCCATCGGATGCCGTTCGAGCCGGTAATTGATTTTGTCTTGAATTCCCGAGGCGATCGCCTGGAGCTCGCCCTGAATCATGCTGATTTTCGTTGTCAGGATAATTTCACGCCCGTTCTTTTCCTTGAAAATACTCGACCGGTAGCCGAACTGGCACGCCGCGTTGTCGCGCGAAATTGTCTCCAACGTTTCCACGTCGAAACTTTCCACGCTGGTGACGCGATCCTTGATCTCCCCGCGAAACGCGCCCGCATTTCCTCGTACCGCACCGCCAACCGTCCCCGGCAAGCCGCCGGCCCATTCCAGGCCGCTCAGCGAATGCTGAATCGTGAACTTCAGCAAATCCGCTACCAGCACTCCCGCGCCCACGGTGACCACATTTCCGTGCGCTTCGAGCTGCATCAGACTCGGTTTCAGTACGAGCCCGTCGAAACCGCTGTCGCTGATCAGCAGATTCGTTCCGCCGCCCAGAACGAAAAGCCGCAGGCTCTGCTCGCGCGCAAACAGCACTGCCGCGCGAATTTCCTCTTCGTTCGTTGCCTCGCAAAAATAGCGCGCCGGTCCGCCGATGCGGTAATTGCTATGCGGCGCCAGCGGAACGTTCTCGAGAATTTTCGCGTCAGCGATTTGCGTTTCCCTTTGCATGATGTTGTCTAAAGAATCCTCGCCATCGAAACTGGTACGCTGCCCCGTGAAGGCTTAGAATAACCAGAAAGCGGCTTCCGCTAAATAGCGATGATTCCGCATGTGCTCAGAAATAAGATGCGGGCGACGGGAAGTCTAGCTGCCACGAATACGGGGAAAACATCAGGGCGATATCACCTCGAGGTCGTTTGCCACCACCACGGGTCCGTTGAATTTTTTGCGGATTCCTTCGAGCATCTCTGTCTGATCGCTATTTCCCAGGGGGACGTAATGCGTGATCACCAGAACTTTCGGGCGCGCCTTCGCCGCGATTTCTCCCAACTCCTCCGCCGAAGTGTGGAACGAGCGAAAATATTGATCCCCGGGCGCCGGTTCGACGGGCGCTCCAGGCTTTCCCGGCGCTTCCGAATAGACTTCGTGAATCAGAATGTCGCAGCCGTTGCATGCGTCAACGACACTTTGGGCAGGCCGCGTGTCGCCCGAAATCACAATCGATTTTCCGTTCACGTCAACGCGATACCCCAACGCCTCCTTCCAGCTTCCATGGAGCACCGCGAAAGCGGTCACTTTCACATTCGCATCCCGATAAACCACGCCCGGTTCAACCTCATGGACAACCACTTTGTACGCTCCGGTCATATTGTGCTCGAGCCCGTGAACGCGAATGTCGATATCTTCCTCCCACGCTTTTTCTATGTTTTCCACCATGGCCTGCGTTCCCGCGGGGCCGTAAAGCTGCAAAGGCACCGGGCGATGCATCACCCACGGCGTGAAAATTAAATCCGGCAAGCCCAGCGTGTGGTCGGAATGCAGGTGCGTCAGAAACGCGATGTCGAGTTGATCCCAGTGCAGCGCGCTGATTCCGCGCGCATACGCCGCTGCAGCCTGCCGCACCACTCCGACTCCGGCGTCGAAAAGATAAGCCTTACCGTTTGCGACAATCGCCAGCGAAGGCCCCTGACGGTTCGGGTCCGGCCGCGGCATTCCCGTGCCGAGAAAAACCACGAATACGCCCTGTGCAGTAGTCGAAGTCTTTGCTTCCTGCGCGCGCGCGCGATGACCAGTGACGAAGACACAGCTCGATGCCACAATCACGATCCACGCAACTACCGCACGTTCGGCGCACTTTTTCTTCATGATTACACTCCCGCAATACTTGCGCAGGGTATCATTGAAAGAGCGCTGCAACGCATGCGTTCCTTTGGCTCCCCGGTTTGACTTGTGCCGTTCGCTTGATGGATACTTCGTTTTTAGATTTGAGGAGGACGCAAGTATGACGATCATGAAAAAAATGGTGAAGCGATTGTTG
>JBAUEX010000373.1:0-2144 GCA_049678845.1 Candidatus Acidiferrales bacterium | reverse complement strand
CGGTGTCCTTGTAGCCGTCGCCCATTTCGGCGTTCGGGTCGCCCGGGCTGATCCCCAGCACGACGACCGGCGGCACCGAGCTGACCGCGTTGAAAAAGCTGAACGGCGCGGCATTGACCCGGCCCGCCGCATCGACCGTCGTCACCAGCGCGATCGGCCGCGGCACCACCGTGCTGACCAGCAGCTTGTAGGCGTCGCTGGTCGCGATCACCCCGAGGTCGAAATGCATCTTGTCGCTCTCCCGCTGTGCCCCGGCCGCGCCGCCACCCGGCCCGGCGTCCCGCAAACATCGCGCGGCTAGCACTACAACAAGCGCGCGGCACGCACCAAATATTCTCGGCAATTTCGCCGCCCCGCAGGATCACCGGCAGCCCGCCGGGTCCCTGTCCGGTCCGCGCCGGGGCGGCCCTTGCCTTGGCGGCAGCGCTGGGGTACTTGTTGCCGCCCTCGCGGCGCCGCCGCGGCGAGCGATGCGCCCGTAGCTCAACTGGATAGAGCACCAGACTACGGATCTGGGGGTTAGGGGTTCGACTCCTCTCGGGCGCGCCAATCTCTTCAAATAAATAGACGGTATGAGATGGCGGCATTGCCTTTCGTGTAGACGCAATGTAGACGGCAAGTGGCGGCATGCCGACCGGCGGGGCGCGTCGCGGTCAACCATCACGAAATGCCAAAATTCGGTCTGGTGCGGACCGCGCGGCAGCGCGAGGCGCAGCCCCAAAATGCCGTTCGGGAAGACCGAATGGTTGGCAAGCTGCACCCGGCGCGCGCGCAGCGCTCCGAGCCGGCGCTCGGCCTCGGGCATGGTCGCCTCGTGGTAGTCCTGGAACAGCTGCATCGTCTCCTTTGTCAACCCGTGGACGTAGCGTGGCGCATTGTCGTCGGCGTCGCGGAAGGTGATCGAATGCCCATTGACGAAGGTGTGCTTGCTGGGGCTGGCGAACTGGGCCTCGTGCGACAGCGGCGGGCGGCCGAGAAAGCGCGTCTGCACCCGGGCGCTGGAAAGATGGCTGGTCGGCACGTGATAGTTGTCGGAGCAATTGTCGACCAGGGTCTTCCAGTGGACCGGCTCCAGCCATTTGATCGGTCCGAGCGCCTGCGTGCCGCCGTCACGCCGGTTGAATACGGTATCGAGATACCAGCGGGCGTCGCCGAGATAGGCCTCGAGGCTCGGCGCGTCCCGGTCCCAGGTCGCGAAGACGATGCCGGCATAGGTCTCGACGCGGGCCGCGACGAGGCCGAGAGAGGGCTTGTCGAGCGCGCCGTAATAGGCTTCGCCCTCGCCCGGAACGTGCTCCAGCGTACCGTCGTTGCGGTAGGTCCAGCCGTGATAGGTGCACATGAACCGCTTGGCGTTGCCGTCGTCGACGCGACACACGCGGTTGCCGCGGTGGCGGCACATATTGAGCAGCGCGTGGAGCCGTCCCTGCCCGTCGCGGGTCAGGATGACCGGGTCCTCGCCCATATACGTGTGAAAGAAATCGTCGGGCGCGGGGACCAGGCTCTCGTGGCCGATCATCAGCCAGGCACGCCCGAAAATCTTCTCCATCTCGTCGTCATAAACCGCCTGGTCGCTGAAGATGCGGCGGTCGAGCTTGCCGCTGGCGGGATCGATGACGGTGTATTTCGGAAGCGAACTCATCAGCCACGGGCCCTCTGTCCGGCGGTCATGATACAGCAGTCGGGAACGCTCTTCACCGGAGTTAGAGCGGCCGGTAATCCGCGATAGGCGCCTCGCCGCGTCACATTGAAATGATGGGAAATGATGGCGGACCCGACACGATTCGAACGTGCGACCTCTGCCTTGTCGCGCCGACCTCCGGCGTCAGGCCATGGTCGGCCAGAGACGCGCGTACGCACTCGATGGCCGGCCCAAGACGATGTGGGCTCTGGCAATCCCCTGTTCCGCAAGCGTCTTGCCCGACCCGATCGCCGGGGCATAGGTTGCGATGCCGCGTCCGCCTTCTCGTCGAGGACGGGCGGGTAGGCGCACCAGCAAGGACCGGCGTGATGCAACGGCAACTGCACCTCAACCTGTTCATCCACAGCCGCGGCCATCACGAGGCGGCGTGGCGGCACCCGGATTCCTCGCCGCTGCCCTTGACCGACATCCGCTATTACCAGGATCTGGCGCAGCGGGCCGA
>JBAUEX010000372.1:0-4368 GCA_049678845.1 Candidatus Acidiferrales bacterium | reverse complement strand
GCCCTACGCCGGTGTTTCCACCGCTGTCCTCCTATTCACCAAGGGCGGGACGACGGAGAAAATCTGGTTCTACGACCTGGAGCACGATGGGTATTCATTGGACGACAAACGTCAGAAAGTCGCCGAGAACGACATTCCCGACGTGCTGGACTGCTGGAATCACCGGCGGGATGCGAAGTTCCAGCAGAAGCGCGCCCAGCGCCTAACCGACCTGCAAGAGCAGATTGCCCCGCTGAAGAAAGACCGCCTCGAACATCACGCCATCATCCACCGCCTCAAATTTGAGGAGGTCGTCTCCAAGACGGCTGACAAGGCCCGTACGACCCGCGAGAAGGCCGAGGCCGAACTTGCCGAACTCCAATCTCGGATCACGCCGCTGCAGGCAGAGATCAACCAGCTTACCCGCCAGTTCGGCGTCACAAAGGACCAGGTGAAAGCACACCAGTACGACCTCTCCGCGAGCAGGTATCGGCAGGTCGAGCAGGATGAAGAGTTCTACGAGCAACCGCATGTCACCCTCAAACGGCTGCGACAACTGGAGGCCGCAGCGACTGGTGAGGTCACAATTCTGGAGAAGATGGTCGGCAAATCGTGAAGACGCAACCCATGCAACTTGGGGAGGTTTGTCAGTTCGTTTACGGCGAGGCCCTCAAAGAGGAAAATCGCCGCGGCGGCAAGATTCCTGTGTACGGCTCCAATGGCGTGGTTGGCTGGCACGATACGGCGCTCAGCAGGGGTGCCACCATCGTCATCGGTCGCAAGGGCTCAATCGGCGAGGTGAACTGGAGCGACGGTCCCTGTTTCCCAATCGACACGACCTACTACGTCGAGAAAACCGAAAGGCCATGTGATCTGCGATGGCTCTACTACACACTGCTGAAACTTGACCTTACACGGCTGAACAAATCCGCGGCCGTTCCTGGCCTCAATCGTGACGACGCCTACGAGCAGCGCATCCCGTTCCCCGATGTGCCCGAACAGGAGCGTGTCGCCGCGATTCTGGACCGGGCGCACAGGTTGCGTCGCACCCGCTGCTATGCCCTCGAACTCACCGACACCTTCCTCCCCGCCGCCTTCGTCGAATTCTTCGGCTCACCATCAGAGGCCGCCAAGAAGTTTCCGTCCTCTGAACTAGGCGAAGTGACCGACTTCATTGACTATCGCGGTATCGCGCCAAACAAAACCGCAAATGGTGTTCGTCTGGTGACTGCCCGAAATGTCAAGCGAGGCTATTTTGAGATCGAGCCGCAAGAGTTCATCCCGGCGGAAGAATACAGCAGCTGGATGAGCCGGGGAATGCCACGTCCGGGCGACGTGCTCTTCACCACCGAAGGCCACACGCTTGGCAGTGCGGCAAAGCTTCCGTCATTCGAGAAAGTTGCACTGGCCCAGCGCCTGATAGCCCTCCAACCAAAGGAGCAAATCGCTTCGGACTATCTCCTCTACTTGATTCTGCACCCTAGCTTCCAAGACCGAGTCGTGAAACATTCAACTGGGAGCGCGGCCCGTGGCATAAGCTCCAAGAACCTAGCTGATCTGCCCATTCCGTTGCCTCCTCCATCTCTCCAACAGAAGTTCGCGGTCCTGGTGGAGCGAGTGGAGCGCCTGCGTGCGGTGCAGCGCGAGGCGTCGCGTCAGGCCGAACATCTCTTCGCCTCCCTCCTCCACCACGCCTTCAGCGATTGACTGTAACCGGAAGGGGTTAGCTGTGGAAGTCGAGTTCGACGTTTTCAATGCCGACAGCGCAAGTGCGAAGGAGCACCAGCGACGCAGGGTCCTCCCAAGGCCTGGTGGCCATTGCGGGTGACGGCGAGGTCGAAATGTGACCTGGTACTGACTTTTCCCAGCGGACTTGGTTTTTCTTTTTCGATTTGATCTGGCATCGGAATGGCGCGTTTAATTCTGTACGACTGTTGGCGCAACACCGTTGCCATTATCTCGCTAGTTGCTCAGTGCCGCGAGGCAAGGAAGCCGCCTCGGGGGATTCCCAACTTCACGAGAATGGGATGAAGCGCTTTTCCCGCAACGTGTTCGCTGAAGAGGCACACCGATTTGCTCGTAAAACGAGATTCTTGTACCGACGAAGTATCGTAATTGTATGTTAACTTAGTTTTGGCGGTAGGTAGGATTCAAAGGAATTAAGAAAGCCTCCCCGAAGCCCATTATTTTCATATGGCCTTCTTAGCGACCTTTGTCGGCGTTGGAAAATATATTGATCCTGATATTCGCGATCTAGTGGGCTGCACAAGGGACGCCACAGCCTTACACGCCTTATTTGCCGACACTTTTCCAGATGGCAAACTGAAGCTCCTGATCGATTACCAAGCTACGACACCTAATATTCGCAATGCGCTGCAAGAGACGCTAGGTGCAGCGACATCGGACGACGTGGTGATCTTTTCTTTCTCGGGGCACGGCTCGCACGATCATCGACTGGCCACTTCGGATACCGCGCTTTCAGACCTTCAGAATTCCTCCATAAACATGGATGAGCTCGCAGGGTTATTTCGGTCAACGAAAGCAAAGGGGGTTTTTTGTATTCTCGACTGTTGTTTTAGCGGAGGAGCGCCAGCGAAGGTTCTGGAAGATAGCCCAATTCCGCGCGACCAGGGAACCCCCTTGGAGGCCTTGGTGGGCGAAGGACGCATCATCCTTACGGCCTCCGGCATTAACGAAGTCGCCTACGAAATACCATATGCGCGCCATGGCATCCTCACGAAAGCTCTATTGGACCTATTTCTCGGTGCCGACTCGTCTGTGGATCTACTCGCTTCCGCCGCAGATATTATGCGAACGGTCCAGGCAGAGGCAGCGCGTCTCGGTGTTGTGCAGACACCAGTGTTGCTAGGATCAATCAAAGGAGGCCTGTTAATTCCCAAGCTGCAACCTGGAAAGATTTTTTACGCGGCATTTCCGGACCTGCAGCGAATCACGATTACATCTGCCATCAACGATCTGCGTCAGCTCGGTTTTCCCCATCAAATTGTTGACGAATGGGGTCTTCGTTATCCGAAAGGGCTCAATTCACTCCAGCTCGAAGCAATTAATAGGTGCGGAATCACCGACGGGAATTCTTTGCTTGTGATCGCACCCACGAGCGCGGGGAAGACCTTCATCGGTGAACTCGGCGCGGCAAAAGCAATTGTGGAAGGACGCAAGGCTGTATTCCTGTTGCCCTATAAGGCGTTGGTTAACGAGAAGTTTGACCAGTTTTCTGCCCTCTACGGCGCCAAATTAGGGATGAGGGTAATTCGCTGTTCAGGAGATTACAACGATCAAGTCGGCGCCTTCATGAAAGGCAAATACGATCTAGCGCTCCTTACCTATGAAATGTTCTTGCAACTCGTGGTCGGCAATCCCATCACGCTGAACCAATTGGGTCTAATTGTAGTTGATGAGGCTCAGTTCATAACTGATCCGATCCGGGGAATCAGTGTTGAGCTGCTTCTGACTTTCGTGCTCGCTGCAAAGGAAAAAGGCATATCGCCTCAAATTATCGCCCTTTCGGCGGTTATCGGAGATGCGAACAATTTCAACCAATGGATACGCTCGGAGCTGCTTTTCCACACCGAGCGTCCTGTTCCCCTAGTCGAAGGGGTCATCGATCGCTACGGGACTTATCAGTTCATGGATGAAACGGGAAAAGAAGGTTCGGAGCAACTTCTCAGCCCCTACGCCATACAGGTTCGCAGAGAAAAACCGAGCGCGCAGGACCTTATCGTTCCCTTGGTCAAGAAACTAATTTCGGCGAACGAGAAGGTAATCGTCTTCAGAAATGCCCGGGGGCCGGCCCAAGGGTGTGCGAATTATTTGGCGCAGGATTTGGGATTGCCGCCGGTTTCGGGCGCACTGAACCAGTTGCCTGCGGGAGATCAATCAAGTGCCTCGACCGCGCTGCGCCAATGTTTGCAAGGAGGGACGGCATTCCATAACTCGAATCTTACGCGAGAGGAAAGGATAGTTGTTGAGCAGGCGTTTCGTGACCCTGCAAGCCCACTCAGAGTTTTGGCGGCTACAACAACGGTAGCCGCAGGAATAAATACTCCGGCATCGACCGTCATTCTCGCCGAAAACGAATTTCTTGGCGAGGACGGAAGACCGTTCACGGTCGCTGAGTACAAAAATATGGCTGGCCGAGCCGGTCGCTTGGGATTCAACGAAAAAGGAAAATCAATCATCTACGCAGAGACGCCCACCGAAAGAGCCGTGCTCTTCAACAAATATGTGAGAGGTAACCTAGAGCGATTGCAGTCTTCCTTTGATCCCGCCCACATCGAAACCTGGCTTGTTCGCCTCCTGGCCCAGGTCGGCAAGATTTCGCGTTCAAACGTTTCTGTACTCCTGGCGAATACCTATGCGGGTTATTTG
>JBAUEX010000371.1:0-8960 GCA_049678845.1 Candidatus Acidiferrales bacterium | reverse complement strand
CACTGACTATTACGACGCTCGCACCATCAAGCACCCTAAGCGCGAACGCTCCCCCAGTGACTCGGCACGGACCGATGATTGCCCCATTTGGTCGTGGCGCGTGGTGGGCCTTGAGCCTGCTGGCGGGGCTGGCGACGCTGTTCTTAATTGCGCTGCCGGGCAGGCGGCGTTCGCTGCGAGCAATATGCGCGCTTGGATCCGTTTGCACGCTGAGCTTCGTCATTGGCTGCGGCGGCGGAGCGAGCGCCAACAATGGCGGCGGAGGGAATTCGCCTGCTTCGACGACAACAACCCTCACAGCGTCGGCGGTGAAGATTGCTCAAGGCACCAGCGGAACTCTTTCGGCAAGCGTCCAGTCCACTGCACACCCCACTGGAACCGTTCTCATCGCGAGTCCAAACTGTTCCTTCCAATACAGCAATCCTCTAATCAATGGAACCGCGCAGATCGCCACGCCGACTTGGCTTACGCTCGGAACCTGCGCTGTAAGTGCGACATACAGTGGCGATGCGAACAATCTCGCATCTCAAAGCGGGGTTTTGAACATCGTATTCACCGGAAGCACGTCGGTGCAAATCATGGCACAGACAAGCATCGATACTCATTTGATTCCAGTCAACGTCACGATCCAATAGTGGTCGGTACAAGCCTTGCAGAGGCAGCGTTCCTGATTCCATTGCGTTAGGGTTGAAACCATCTCCGGAGTCCACGCCGTTGTCCACAGCCGCCAGATCTATCCATGCGGCACGCTTCGTGTTAGCCTCTTCGGAGCGAAAACTCGATGCGAGCGCCGTTCAACAGGCCCAGAAGCTCCTCAAAGCCGCCAAAATCTCCCCGAAAACGTCAAAGCTTGATCGGTAATGAGACGCACAGTCCCGCACGAGCAACTACTTTAAAATGTGCCACTTCCATTTTCTTGATCGGTAATGAGTTTCAGTTATGGCGCGCGAGTCAGAAAAACCCCAACGCTCACAAAACGAGCATGGGGCACCCCGCAAATCTCCCCGCAGAGCGCCGCCGCAAAAAATCCCCGGAAGGCAACGCGCACAGAACGCAAGTGACACCATCCGCCGGAAAAGATATTCTTGCGCGTGTCTTTGGGCGAGGCTGGATTCCTCTTCTTTGCTGCTCTGGTCGCGGGTGCGCTGAATTCCGTCGCGGGCGGAGGCAGCTTCATTTCGTTTCCGGCGCTGCTGTTCACGCGAATCGCGCCCATCTCCGCGAATGCGACCAACACAGCAGCCATGTGGCCCGGCACAATCGCCAGCACTATCGCTTATTGGAAAGAACTGAAGACACCGCAAGTGCGCAAGCTGCTGCCGCCATTGCTGCTGACGGGCGTCGTCGGTGGCCTTATCGGCGCGTCAATTCTGTTGCGCACGCCGCAGCATGTTTTCATGCGCATGGTTCCGTGGCTGCTGCTGGGCGCAACGCTGCTGTTCGCGGCGAGCGGACGCATCACGAATTGGGTGCGCCGGGGCGGCGGCCATCCGAGCGGCCGGCGGATGCTTTTCGTCGCGGGGCTGCTGCTGGAGTTGGTGATCGCGGTATACATCGGATATTTCGGCGCCGGCGCGGGAATTTTAGTGCTGGCGATGCTGGCGCTATTGGGCGTCGAGAATATTCACGCGATGAATGGAATGAAGACGCTCGTCGTAAGTACCGTGAACGCCGTGGCGCTGATTCTGTTTATTTCCGCGAAGGTGATTGTGTGGCCGCAGGCGGTCGTGATGCTGATCGGCGCGGCACTGGGCGGATATGGCGGGGCGTACTACGCACAGAAAATCAATCCGCAGCACATCCGCAAACTCGTGATCGTCGTAGGATTTGGCATGGCCGCGTATTTCTTCATACGAAAATGAAGCAGTGTCCAAGCGACGAACGCCGGGCAAATAAAAAATCGGAAGCTAGACTTTGGCGTCTTCGAGGGCCTTGCGAAATTTAACTGTGTCGACTTGATGGCGCGCCACTTCGCGCGAACCCATGAAAATCACGGGCACGTCGTTCGTGTAAAGTTCGCGCAACTCTTTGTCCTCGTCGATATTCACTTCGTGGAGCGTCACGCCGAACTCGCGGAGGATGGGGAGAATCGCCTCGCGCGCTTCGTCACACAGACGGCATTTCGGCCGCGAGTAAAGCGTGACGTCGCGCGGCTTGGCGACGGCGAGGCGTCCCTGTTCGCTGCGCCGGTAAACGTCTCCGCCGCCCGCCAGATCGAGCGCGCCGGAGCGAACCAGCAACTCGACGGCGCCGGGAATATCGTCGCGGCGCGCGGGGTCGCTGCCGCCGGCGATTTCCATCAGCGCGTGAAGGTCGAGCGTATCGCGGCCCAGTTCGTCGAATACTTCCAGAATGCAGCGCGAAATTTCGTCCATAGGCAAAACCCAAATTACGGTTTGATCGTATAGCCCTTTTGAAATGGACCCATGGCCGGGAAAAAAGCGCGAGAACGGAAAAGTTCCGCAATCTGGCGAATGTGGCCCAGGTCGTGAAAGGCCCATTCGTTCATCAATTGCGCGACGCTAATGATGCCGAATGCGGCGTGCTGGCCCTTGCGCGCGAGAACGCCCTCCGGCAAATAGCGCAGCCAGGAAAGGCTGCGGTCGCGTTCATGGCAAAATACTTTCAAATGCTCGCGCGCCTTGCCGCTCGTATAGCGTCCGGCTTGATATTGCGCGTTCTGATCGTAGGCGGCCAGTTGCGGCATGTCCGACTGAGCCATGCGCTCGATGCGTTCGCGGAAGCCGGCCACCTCGACATCGGCCAAATGCGCGAGAATTTCGCTGATCGACCAGCGCTCGATCGAAGGTTTCCATTGCAACTGATCTTCACTGGCGAGCGAAACGAGCTTCTCGATGATAATGGGTGTCTGCTCGAGCACGGCGACTCCCGGCAGAGCTGCGGGTTCCAGGGCGGCTTTCATCGATACCTCCAACTTGTCTCGCGCCAAACTGGCGACGATTCCTTTATACCGCAATTGGAGGCACGGAAGAAATATCGGGGAGAAATTCGGAAAGCGATTTTGCGCGGCACGGCATCTTAAAAGATTGCGAACGTCGGGCCGCTGCGGTGACTTGTTCGCGAACGGGTGCGCGTGATACACCGAAGCTGAAATTCTCGCGTCCCGAATTAAGGGGAGGATAAGTGGCGGAAATATTTGCACTCGTGGACGACATATTCTTTCAGGCGAAGATGATGGAGACGGCGAAGCAGGTGGACGTCGAACTGAAATCGTTTTCAACGGGCGAGGCGCTGTTGGCGGGATGGGAGAAGCAACAACCCAAACTCGTGGTAGTGGATTTGAATGCGCGACAATCGTCGATGGAAGTGATCACGGCGGTGCGCGCGCGCCGCGCAGAAATTCGCGTTATCGGATTCTTCTCGCATGTGCAAACGGAACTGGGGCAACGGGCGCGCGATGCCGGCTGTACGGAAGTCATGCCGCGGTCGAAATTCACAAAAGAACTCGCGGCGATTTTCTCGCGGGCCAAAGAGTCGTAAGAGGAGCAAGGGATAGGCATGGACCGGACAAGAAAAGTGAGCGCGACGGCAAAAGTCCTGGCGCTGGCGATGATGATGATTCTTTTGGCCGCGCCCAGCCTGCTCGCGCAGACGCAGCAAGCGGCGCCGCCGGATCCCGTTGAGGCGCTCAACAATGCGCTCGTTGCGGCTTGCAAGGAAGACGATGCAGCCTTCACGAATTATTTAACCGACGAAAATGCCGCGGCGTTCGAAAAACTTCCAGCGGATGAGCGGACAGGAGTGATGAAGCGCTTCGTGCTTCTCGACGCGCCGGGAAGGCCATTGCTTGCGAACGACAACCAAGGACACGAAATTCTGCGTTGCGAAGCAAGCGACGCCAGCATGGAATTCCGGTTTGGCGCGGCGCGCGTGCGCGAGAACCTCGCGTATCTCCCCGTGACGGTTACGGGACAAAGTGCAATTCAATTTGGATTAGTGCGCGAGGACGGCCGGTGGAAACTACTCTCGCTGGGCTTGCTGCTGATCGATATTCCGCAGCTTCAAAAACAATGGGCCGCGCAGGATATCGAAAACCGCGAGAAGGGCGCGATCGACACATTGCAAAATTTGGCGCAGGCAATCGACACCTACAAGCAAGCGTTCGGCAAATTGCCGGATTCCCTGGCGCAGCTTGGGCCGGCGAAGGACGGGATTTCTCCGCAGGCGGCGAAGCTGATTGATGCGGGTCTGGCGGCGGGAAGCAAGAATGGCTACAAGTTCCGCTATCGCGTCGCGGAGGGCGCCGACGGCAGCGAGCCCGGATTTGAAATTGCGGCAATTCCAGCGGAGTACGGGAAGAGCGGAAAGCAATCGTTCCTGCTCGATAAAGATGGGAAAATTCACGCCGCAGACCAACACGGCGCCGTCGCCACGGTGGATGATCCCATCGTCACGCCAAAAGATTCAGGCGCGCCATAGCGGCTCATCCGACACCACATCTGAATTCTTTGGACATGCGGTTCCTACCTTACTGTCGGAAATTCTCCAATTGGCAGTATGCTCTGCAGAGCTGGGCGCAGCCCGAATGGCGCCTCCGTACGCAGTGGACGGCACGAAGAGGGCGGCGGCGTCATCTTAGCTGGAGAGTGGGCTTGGGAGGTCTGGGTTGCACCGATTGCTTGCGGTGGTTCTGTGTGCTGCGGTGTGTGCGCCATTGGCGGCGGCACAGGTGCGCGGTAGCGCGCAGTTTTCAAAGTATGAGGTATTCGGCAACTACCCCGAAATTGAGAGCAACAATCATGTCTTCGATTTCGGCACGGATTTCAGCGCAATCCACAAGGATTTTGACAGCGCTGACCGGGGATTTGAAGGCGGCGCAATCCGTAATTTCACGAGATATTTCGGCGTGATGGGTGACATCTCCGCGCATTTCAGCAGCGGCGACATCGCCTACGCGGTTCAGCAAATCTGCGGAACTCCGCCGTGTCCCACGTCCACACAAAACATTGCGATCAATCCGAGATTATTTAACTTCCTCGGCGGACCTGAGTTCACATTACGAAATCACACGCGGTGGACTCCTTTTGGCGATGTGCTTTTTGGCGTTGCGTACGCAACGGCCTCATTCAAGGCAGATGGACCCTTTATCCATGTCTCGCGGTCAGAGACGGAAACTGGATTTGCGATGAAATTCGTGGGGGGAATCCACGTTTACATCACCCCGCGAGTAAGCATTCGAGTGAACATGAGCTACGGCCGAGACTATGTGGGATCGAGCGCCTTACCTCCGCAACGAGTGAACTTAGTCGGGTCGTCAATCGGATTTCTATTTCACCTCGACTGACGGCGAAGCCATCTCGGCCAGCAGCCCGCGCACAAGGAATTTTGTGCTATGCTGTGGCGTCTAAAACGGCGCCCCCAGCCGGCCGGAATTCACTCCACGAGATACCGCAGAAGAGCCTCAGGGGCTCTGTGAATGCCGCCGAACAGCCGCAACGAAGGCCGGAGGAGTGCGCGTAATGGCTACCGGAGAAGCGAACCCTATGGCCGCACAAACTGCAACGACGCAAACCTCAGAAATTCGCATTGCGCACTCGCCGGATAGCGACGACGCGTTCATGTTCTACGCGCTGGCGACGGGAAAGCTACGCGTACCGGGAATTAAATTTACGCACGTGCTCTTCGATATCGAGACGCTGAATCAAGCGGCGCAGGAAGAAAAGTACGATGTGACGGCCGTGAGCGTCTACGCGTATCCGTTCCTGGCGGACAAATATATTTTGCTCGATTGCGGGGCGAGCTTCGGCGAAGGATACGGACCGATTGTGGTTTCATCGCGCGCGATGAAGAAAAACGAATTGAAGGGATGCAAAGTCGCGATTCCCGGGACGCGGACGACTTCGTATCTGGTGCTGAAACTTTTTGAGGCGGGCGTCGAAACGGTGACGATGCCATTCGACAAAATTTTGGATGCGGTGAGCGCCAAGGAAGTGGAAGCCGGGCTGCTGATTCACGAAGGGCAACTGCTCTACGCGGCGGCGGGGCTGCATCGCGTGGTGGATCTTGGGGTGTGGTGGCAGGAGCAAACCGGGCTGCCGCTACCGCTGGGCGCAAATGCGATCCGACGTTCGTTGAGCACGGACGTGGCGCGGCAGGTGGCGCGCGCGATTCGCGAGAGCGTGGGCTACGCATTGGATCATCGCGAAGAAGCCCTGAATTACGCGCTGCAATTCGCGCGCGACATGGATCCGGCGCTGGCGGATAAATTCGTCGGAATGTACGTGAATCGCTGGACGCTGAACTTCGGGGAAGAAGGGCGCAAGGCTGTCGATGAGTTGGTGTCGCGCGCAAAGGCGGCGGGGCTGATGCCGCAGACTGCTCAAGTGGAGTTTCTTCGCGAAGGCTAACCTCCCGCACGTTCTGGCACATCGGCAAATTCATTCGCTGCTGTTGTTTCCTCTCACCTCGCATGCCTTGACGGGCTTTGGCGAATCGAATAGATTCAAAACCCTCATGCGAATCAAACTACAGAGCATTTTTCTTGCCGTGAGCTTCTTCTGCTGCGCTGCGATAGTCTGCGCGCAGGCCAAACGACAACCACCGACGCCGCGCGAATATTCGTCCGCGGGCGAAACGACACATCCGGCGTGGCCACCCGCGGCCGTGCGCGGTGCGCATGCGATGGTGGTAAGCGATGAAGCGCTGGCTTCCGAAGCGGGCGTGGAGATTTTGAAAAAAGGCGGAAACGCGGCGGACGCGGCGGTGGCGGTCGGATTTGCGCTGGCGGTGGTTGAGCCGGCGGCGGGAAACATCGGCGGGGGCGGGTTCATGCTGGTGCGAATGACGGATGGACGCGCGGGATTCGTTGACTACCGCGAAGAAGCACCAGGGCGCGCGACGCGAAATATGTATGTAGGCGCTGATGGGAAAGTGGTTCCGGGCAGGTCGACGACCGGGTATCTGGCGATTGGCGTGCCGGGCACGGTGGCGGGGATGGCGTTCGCGCAAAAACATTATGGGAAACTGACGCTGGCCGAAGACATGGCTCCGGCGATTCGACTGGCGAAAGATGGTTATGCAATCGGCGACAAACTCGCAGGATCGTTGCGCGGATCGGCGGACCGGCTGGGACAATTTCCAGAGAGCAAGAAAATTTTCCTGAAGAATGGAGCCCTTTATTCCGCCGGAGAAGTTTTTCGCCAGCCGGAACTGGCGGCAACGCTGGAACGCATCGCGAAAAACGGGCCAAAGGAATTTTACTCCGGGAAAACGGCGCAGGATTTGACCACGCAGATGGCGCGGCATGGCGGCTTGATTACGATGCAGGACCTGGCGAAATACAGAGTGCATCTGCGCGCGCCGCTCGAAGGAACGTATACGGCGCGAGGCGCGAAGTGGACGATCATCAGCAGTCCCCCGCCGAGCTCGGGCGGAATAGCGATTCTGGAAGCGCTGAACATTCTGGAGCCGTACAAACTGAAGTCGTGGGACGACGCGCAGTCGGTGCACTTGGTGGTGGAGGCGATGCGGCGCGTGTTTGCGGATCGCGCGACTTTTTTGGGCGATTCGGATTTCACGCATGTGCCGGTGGCGGGGCTGCTGAGCGAAAAATATGCGGCCGAGCGGCGCGCGACGATCGATCCGAGGGAGGCTACTTCGAGCAAACAAATTGGAGCGGGGAATCCCGCGCCGTTTGATCATCCGGAAGGAGCTCCCGCGGGCAGCGCGCTCGAAAAACTTTCGCCCGAGGCAGCGGCGGCATGGATGGAAGCGGCGGCAAAAAAATCCGGACACACGACGCATTTTTCAGTGGTCGACGCTGCGGGAAACGCGGTGGCAAATACGTACACGCTGAACGATAGTTATGGATCGGCGGTGACGTCGACGGACGGATTTTTGCTGAATGATGAAATGGATGATTTCACGAGCCAACCGGGAACGCCGAATATGTTTGGGTTGCTGCAATCGGAGGCGAATGCGATCCAGCCGGGGCACCGGCCGCTCAGCTCGATGGTGCCGACGATTATGCTGCGCGACGGGAAATTGAGTTTTGTGACGGGATCGCCAGGCGGGCCACGGATTATTTCCGCGACGCTGCTGAGTATTCTGAACTGGGCGTGGCTGGGAATGGACGCGCAGTCGGCGATCAACGCGCCGCGTTTCCATCAGCAGTGGATGCCGGATATGGTCGGTCTGGAGCCGCCGTTTCCTGACGCCGTGGCGAAGGAACTCGAGCGGCGCGGATACCACATTTTTCCGCGTCGCGTGTGGATCGGCGAAGTCGAAGCAATTGGGATTGATCCGAAGACGGGCGAGCGGCTGGGAGCGCCTGACCCGCGGCGGCAGGGCGCGGCACGCGGGTATTGACGCGAGCGAGTTTTCCACAGACCATAGAAGTCCGGTGCACCACTGGCAAGCGCGCCGAATTGTCCGCGGAGTGTTGCGGGCTGCGGAAACACAAAACTTCCAAACCATGCAGCGCGTCTTCTCCACCTACCGATACTCGACCCAGCCGCTGACTTCCGTATTGCTGGCGGAAATCGCGCAGGCGGGAATATCGCAAGTCGAAATTTATTGCACGCCAGTGCACGTAAATTACCGCTCAATTGAAACGATCCGCACGGTTGCTGAATGGATCCGCGAACATGGACTGACGATTCATTCGCTACATTCGCCGACGGAGCGCGATCTGCTGCCGGGCAAACGGGAGAGTGGAATCCCGATTTCAATTTCAGATCCGGAGCGCGTGCGGCGCGTGGATGCCGTGGACGAAGTGAAGCGCACGCTGGAAATCGCCGAGCAGATTCCGTTCAAATACCTTGTGCAGCATATCGGGGGCGGGCGCGAAGCACATGACCAACGAAAACTCGACGCCGCCTTTAACTCCCTGGAGCATTTGACGATTTTCGCGAAACAGCGCGGCGTTTCGATCTTGCTGGAGAACACACCGGGTGAGTTGGGAGCGCCGTCGAGCTTGCGGCATTTCGTGAAGGATACGC
>JBAUEX010000370.1:0-26030 GCA_049678845.1 Candidatus Acidiferrales bacterium | reverse complement strand
CAGTAAGCAGAGTGTTCTAGTCCATCGCAAGGCTCGCAAATTTGAAAAGATTAGGGGAGGAAACTAGGGATGGCACGGAAATCCCCCGCAGGTTCGCTTTTGGTTTTGTTGGCGGTGGCAGGCGCTTTTGCCGTTTCCGGCTGCGCCAAGCTCAAGGCGCGCGACGACCTCAACAAGGGCGTCGAAGCTTACAAGAACGCCCAGTTCGATCGCGCTATCGAGTATTTCAAGGACGCCCAGGCCAACGACCCGAAATTGATGAACGCCCGCCTCTACTTGGGCACCGCATATGCCAGCCAGTACATCCCAGGCGCTCCCTCCGATGAGAACAAGCGTAATGGCGAGGCGGCCATTCAGGTGTTCAAACAAGTTCTGCAGGACGATCCCAATAATCTCACCGCCATCGACGGCATCGGTTCCATGCTTTACAACATGGCCGGCACGCCCTTCAATCGCCAGATGATGGAAGAAGCGAAGACCTACCACCAGCGGCACATCCAAATTAAGCCCAGCGATCCCACGCCCTATTATTGGGTTGGCGTCATAGACTATTGGATCGCCTTCCGCACCAACGCCCAATTGCGCTCCGATTACAATTTAAAAGCCAAAAAGCCTCTCAGGGAACTCGACCCGCTCCCGTCGGCCATCCGCGATGAGTTCATTAAGCAGGCAGGTCCCACTGTCGACGACGGTATGCAGAATCTGCAGCACGCGATTCAGCTGAATCCTGACTACGCGAACGCCATGGCCTATCTCAACCTTCTGCTCCGCGAAAAGGCCGACATGGAAACCGACCCGGCCGCGCGCCAGGCAGACGAAAAACAAGCCGATGACCTCCTCGAAAAGGTCAAGGAAATCAACCAAAAGCAAATGACCGCCCCGCCTAATTCGGGCGTCTCCCAATAGTTTCTCTGTAGCTCACGTCCCGCCGACGCCGCGTTTGCGTCGGCTGACGTGAGGCTTTTCCATTCCTGTTTCCACAGTCACCACCCGTTGGCAATCCGCGTTACTGCTGAAACTTCCGCCGTTCCGTCGTACAATGTTCCAATCGTGAGTCCGGAGGGCAAACCGTCCGCGAATCCCGCCGCCCAGCGCATCCTCGACCTGCGTTTCGTCGAGCTGATGGACAAGGTGCGCCACAACCGCCCCGGCGACGATATGGATCTCCTCCGTCGCGCCTACGATTTTGCTTCCCAGCAGCATCGCTCACAGCTGCGCGAGTCGGGCGAACCTTACCTGTCCCACCCGCTCGCCGTCGCCAACATTCTGGTCGATATGAAGCTCGACGTCACCACGCTTTGCGCCGCTTTACTCCACGATATCGTCGAAGACACCAGAATTCCCGTGGAGCAAATCTCGGAAATGTTCGGTCCGGATGTGGCTCGCGTCGTCGAAGGCGCCACCAAAATCAGCCGCATTGATCTGATGGCCCCCGAGGCTCGTCAGGCCGAAAACGTTCGCAAGATGCTGCTCGCCATGGTCAATGACGTTCGCGTCATCCTGGTGAAGCTCGCCGACCGTCTTCACAATATGCGCACGCTCGAATATCTTGCGCCAGATCGCCAGGCGCGTATCGCCCGCGAAACCCTCGACATTTACGCTCCCGTCGCCAACCGTCTTGGCATGGGCTTGATGCGCAGCGAACTGGAAAACCTTGCCTTCCGCTATCTCGAACCTTCCGCTTTTCTCGAATTACAGAAAAAAGTCGCCACCAAAACCAAAGTCCAGGAAAAGTTTCTCCACGAAGTTCAGGACGCCATTCGCAAAAAAATGGTCGAAAACGGCCTCCCCGCCGAAGTCGAAGGCCGCACCAAAGGCCTCTACTCGCTGCACCACAAAATGCAGCGCCAGCAGCGCGCTTTCGATCAGGTCTACGATCTGATGGCCGTCCGCGTAATCACCGATACGGTCAAGAACTGTTACGCCGCTCTCGGCGTTGTGCATCAGATTTGGCCCCCGGTTCCGGGCCGCTTCAAAGACTACATCGCCATGCCGCGTCCCAACCTCTATCAATCGCTCCACACCACCGTCATTCACTCCGGCCAGCCGTTCGAAATCCAGATCCGCACCCAGGAAATGCACCGCATAGCCGAGCAGGGCGTCGCCGCGCACTGGAAGTACAAAGACGGCCGCGCCCCTTCCGAGACCGACGATCATCGCGTCGTCTGGATGCGTCAACTCATCGAGTGGGTGCAGGAGATGGAAGAGCCCAGCGAATTTCTGTCCACCCTCAAAGTCGATCTCAACACCGAAGAGGTCTACACGTTTTCGCCCAAGGGCCGTGTCGTCGTCCTGCCTCGCGGCTCCACTCCTGTCGATTTTGCGTATTTGATCCACACCGAAGTCGGCCATCAATGCGTGGGAGCCAAAGTGAACGGCCAGATGGTTCCCCTGCGCCATGTGCTCGGGAATGGCGATGTGGTTGAGATCATCACGCAGAAAAATCATGGGCCCAGCCGTGATTGGCTCAAATTCGTGCAAACGTCCCGCGGACGCAGCAAGGTGCGCCACTGGATCAATCTCCACGAGCGCGAGGAAGCCACGGCGGTCGGCCGCCGCCTCCTCGAACGCGAAGCTCGCAACTGCGGCGTGAGCCTCAAGAAAATCTCCGATGAAGATTGGCAGCGCGTCGCTTCCGAATACGGCTGCGGGCGCATCGAGGATCTTCACGCCGACCTGGGCTACGGCAAATGGTCCGCGCGCCAGGTGCTCGCGAAGGCTTCCGGCCAGCCCCTCGCCGAACCAACGGAAGAAAAATCTCCCAAGCTCGTCTCCACCGTCAAGCGCATCCTCGGAATCCAGAACGCGCCCATCCAGGTTCGCGGGCACGACGATCTGATGGTCTATCGCGCGAAATGCTGCAACCCGATTCCCGGCGACGATATCGTCGGCTACGTCACACGCGGCCGCGGCGTCGCTGTGCATTCCAATTCCTGTCCCAACGTTCAGAATCTTCTCTATGAAACCGAGCGCCGCATTGCCGCCGAATGGGCCGGACCCACCGAGGCGGCCGCTTTCCCGGTTCGCCTCCGCATCCTCACCGAAGACCGCCCCGGCATGCTCGCCGAAATCACCGCCGCCATCAGCGCCGTCGACGCCAACATCCGCAACCTCGAAAGCGTCGGCGAACACTCGCATGCCAGAATCGAAATCGCCCTCGACGTCCGCGACCGCAAGCAACTCGAAAAAATCCTTCTCCAAATTAAGAAAATCCCCGGCATCTTCGACATCGAACGCATCTACAACGTTTGAACGTTTGGATTTCGCGTCGCAGATCTGCTCCCCCGACCGTGGCACAAAGGTATTGCCGTTTCCGACATTTGCCTCGCCGCTTCGGCTCGTGTGCATCTACAATTGGACTTGAGATGCTTCGCCCCGTCTTTTCACAGCCACCACGCTTTCGCCGCGCGCGCACGCTCTTGCCTGCGTTCGCTGTGGCTTTGCTGTGCGTTGCGGGATGTCATCGCGTGATGCCCACAAATACCATTCCCCTGGACCAGTCGGGGCTCAGCTTTTCCGCCATTCAATCTTTGAAGTCGCTCAATATAAACGACGCGGAAGTCGCCGAAGTCGTCAAGGCCAAACAGGGCGGCCTTTCCGATGATGGCTGCGTTGCGCTGGTTCGCCTGGCGCGCTCTCGAAACGAAAAATTTCACACGGGAGACGATGTCGCGCAATTGCTTCGCGCCGGCATGGCCGAATCCACGGTGATCGAGTTAGCGAACCTCAAGCAGATCGGACTGTGGACCGGCGAAGCTCAGGCCATGCGTCTCGCGGGTCTCTCCGACGAAATTATTCTGGAAGCCGCGCATCGGCGCGCAGCGGGCGAGCCCGTGCTCTCCGGCGCGTCTCTCGCGAATTTCAAAAACGCTGGAATGCGGGAGGGAACCCTGCTGCAACTGGTTCGTCGCGGCGTCGCCGACAGCGAGGCGCCGGAAATCATCAAACTCCGCCATCGTGGCTGGTCCGACGCTCAGATTCTTCGCCGCTACCCCGGTCGCTGAACTCTCTCCTCGACTGTATCTATTCCAGCCCAACAACCCACGGTTGATTGTCTATCACTTGTCTCTGGCTACTGGTTTTATTCATCGGTAGAATCTTCCTGCTTTGACTTTCTCTTCTACGCGGCGTTTCTGCGGCGGCGCACTCCTCGTTGTTGCGCTCATCTGCCTGTCGAGTTGCGCCGTTCCCCTCGCCCCCGGCTATCAAATCGAAAAGCAATCCATCACCGTGCGCTTCATTCCCGGTGCTCCGCCGCATCTCGCCATTCGCGCGGAATACCGCCTCGCAAATGTTGGCACCGAGCCGCTCGATTACATCGAACTTGCTTTGCCGAGCAAGAGGGGTTTCGGCCTCGCAAATCTGCGCGTCAAGAGTGACGGCCGCGAAGTCACACCGCAGCGCGAACGCAGCGAAACGTCCGGCCCCGCGGAAGGTGAGACTACCGTTTCGGAGATGTTGCCGGAGACTTGGCGCATTCCTTTCGAATCGCGTTGGTCCCGTCGCCAGCACAAAAATCTTGTGCTCGAATATGATTTGGCCGCGACGCCGGCAACGGATCCGCGGATCTCCATTGCTTCGAATGCGTTTTACCTGAATGATTCCGGCTGGTTTCCTGATCCGATTTCTGCAAAGGCGCTTTTCGCGAAGAATGTCGTGCGGCCCGATCCCTCGGAGTTGACCGTTGACGTTCCTACAAATTTTGTCGCCACCGCAAGCGGCGAACCCCGCGGCACGCGCAAAGCCGGCGGCGGAACCGAATTTCGTTTCCGCCAGCACAATGATGATTTTGATCCCTTCGTTGTCGCCGGTCAATATACGAAGCAGTTCGTTCCATCAGCCAACGTGATTTTCTGGTCCGCCGAGCCTCTTCCGGCCAATTTGCAGCAACCGGCTGATGCTTTGGCTCAAACATTTCAATTCTACGCCCATCTTCTTGGTCCACTCCCGCGCGCTAACAGCACAATCCACGTGATCAGCTCCGATACAGCGCCAATGGAACGCGAATTCTTGACGGCTTTTGAAGACCTTCCGCCTAGTACACTTGTCGCCGGCCAATCGCTGAACAACGCTACGTTTGCCGCGGAGTTCCCGACGCACGCTGCGGAAGAGGGTCTCGTTGCGACTTGGTTCACACATCTGGTGAAACCCCGTCCGGAAGCTTGGCCGCTCGCTTCTAGCCTGGAGGCGTATGCCGCCGATCTGGCTGACCAACAACGTGCCAACGGCACGTCGCGCGCTGCTGAGATTTTTTCTCGGCTCTTGCAGTTTGCTAAAATGAACGAAATGGCAGTTGAGAGTCCAGTCGAGAGCCTCACTCCAGACGCTGCGCCTGCTCAGGTTCGCCTTTCGGAGATCAAGATTGTTCTTTTCTTCTTCGCCCTCGAAGATAAATGCGGGCGCGAAAATGTTGAGCGCTCGCTCGCGCACATGGTCTATGCTTTGCAAGGCCAGGAATATGGCTATACGGACCTTCGCGTGGCACTCGAACAGGAATGTCATCAGGACTTATCGAGCATGTTCGCCGCTTGGCTCGACCAGAAGGGCATTCCCGCTGATTTTCGCGCCCGATATCAAAACGGAAGCGAAAGCAAAAAATAACACCAAGGCCTAATGCACAGGAGGAAATGTGAAGGAAGTAATCTCAACGACGCACGGCCCGACCGCGATCGGCCCGTATTCGCAGGCAGTCCGCGCCAACGGCTTCATTTTTATTTCCGGGCAAGTGGCATTCGATCCCGCGACCAGCCAGCTTGTCGAAGGCGATATTGCGGCCCAGACCGATCGCGTGCTGCAAAACTTGAAGGGCATTGTCGAAGCCGCCGGCTCGATGCTCGACAAAACCGTCAAGACCACCGTATTTCTGAAGGACATGAACGATTTCGCAAAAATGAATGAAGTGTACGCGCGCTATTTTCCCGCGAATGCGCCGGCGCGTTCCACGGTCGAAGTCGCGCGACTTCCTCGCGACGTTCGAGTGGAAATCGATTTGATCGCCGTCGCCTAGTCGGTTGATTGCGTAGCTCAGGTCCGGTCCCGATGTATTTCAATCGGGACGGACCCGAGGCTTTTCCAGCGGGCCTGTAGTTACGAATTGAATCGAGGACTTCCGCAATGCAAATCCGTCACGATTGGACGCGCGATGAAATTCGCGGCATCTTCAATCTGCCTTTGCCTGAATTGATTTTTCAGGCGCAAACAATTCACCGCGAATTTCACAAGCCCGAGGAAGTGCAGCTCTGCCGTTTGCTTTCGATAAAAACGGGCGCGTGTCCCGAGGACTGTGCCTACTGTTCGCAGAGCGGGCATTACAAAACGGGCGTCGCCCGGCAAAAATTAATGGAGCCGGCCGCAGTTCTCGAGTCCGCGAAACGCGCAAAGGCCGACGGCACGACGCGATTTTGCATGGGCGCGGCATGGCGCGATGTCCCCGAGGGAAAAGAATTCGATAATGTTCTGGAAATGGTTCGCGAAGTAGCCGCGCTAGATTTGGAAGTTTGCTGCACGCTCGGCATGCTCACGGAAACGCAGGCTACCGCGCTGAAGGAAGCCGGACTTACCGCGTACAATCATAATCTCGACACGTCGCCGGAATTTTACGGCAGCATCATCACCACCCGCGTTTACGAAGATCGCCTGCAAACGATCGCGCGCGTGCGCAAGGCGGGAATCACCGTGTGCTGCGGCGGCATTCTCGGCATCGGCGAATCCGAAAAGGATCGCGTCGGGTTGCTGCATCAACTTGCGAATTTGAATCCGCATCCCGAAAGCGTTCCGATCAACGTACTCGCGCGCGTCGAAGGAACTCCCCTTGCAAATGCTCCGGACCTGGACCCCGTGATTATGGTCCGCGCGATTGCCACCGCGCGCATTCTAATGCCCGCTTCGCGCGTACGCCTCTCCGGCGGACGCCACACACTTTCGCGCGAGGCGGTCGCGCTCTGTTTTCTGGCAGGCGCGAATTCCATCTTTACCGGCGAAAAATTGTTGACCACGCCGAATCCTTCCGTCGACAAAGATATGGAGCTGCTCGAAGATCTGGGCATGAAAGCAATGCAACGTGGCTAACGCAAAGAAAATGCAATTACGCGATCGCATTGCCGGGGAACTCGAAAGTCTCCGCGGGCAATCGCAACTTCGCTCGCTCGAAATCCTCAGCGGCGTCAATTTGTGCTCGAATGATTATCTGGGCCTCGCCGCCGATCCGCGTTTGAAACAGGCCGTTACCGAAGCCGTCGCGTCCGCGCGGCAACTCGGGGCGACTGGCTCGCGCCTGCTCTCCGGCAATTTGCGCGAATGGGAAGAGTTGGAGACTGAATTTGCAGAATTTGCTGGCACGGAGTCGGCGCTCTACTTTGGTTCGGGATACGCGGCAAACGTTGGACTCCTCAGCTCGATTTTGCGGCCGGGCGACATTGTTTTCTCCGACGCGCTGAATCACGCCAGCCTGATTGATGGCATGCGGCTTTCTGACGCGGAGACAATTATTTATCCGCACGGCGACATGCAATTCCTCGAAGATGCGCTTCGAGAGAAATCGCGCAGCATAGGCGCGAAAGTGATCGTCACCGAAAGTATTTTCAGCATGGAAGGCGACGTGGCGCGCTTTGAGGATCTGTTGCGCCTCGCGAAAACCTGCGACGCGGAATTAATTGTTGACGAAGCGCACGCGCTCGGCGTGTGCGGGCCGGAGGGCCGCGGCGTCGTTGCGGAGCTGAGATGCGAGCGCGGCATTTTCGCCATTGTTTATACCTGCGGCAAAGCTCTCGCCAGCGTTGGCGCGTTTGTTTGTGGCGACGCGAAGCTGAAAGAGTTTCTCATCAATCATGCTCGGCCGTTCCTTTTCAGCACGGCCATGCCCCCGTATATCGCGCGTCAGATTCACGCGGCGCTCACGATTGCACGCGAAGAAACCTCTCGCCGCAAGCATGTGAATGAGATTTCGAACGCATTACGCGAAGGCCTATCCGCCGCGGGTCTGAACTATGGCGCGAGCTCCACGCAAATCATCCCCGTGATTCTCGGCACCAACGAAACTGCTCTGCATGTTGCCGCCCAGTTGCAAAGCCTCGGCTTCGCGGTGCGAGCCATTCGCCCGCCCACAGTTCCCGCCGGAACCGCGCGCATTCGCATTTCGCTCACCAGCCGCGTCACTCTTGCGGACATTCATCGCCTCGTTGGCGCAATCGAAGCGGCGGTGCATTCGCGCGATCTTTCAGCGGCCGAAGCGGCGACGGTCGCCAATGCCTAGCCGCTTTTTCATTACCGGCACGGATACAAATGTCGGCAAGACCGTGGTTTCCGCGCTGCTGTGCGCGGCGCTCGGCGCGATTTACTGGAAGCCGATTCAAACGGGAACGCGCGAAGGCAGCGATCGCGCCACAGTGATGCGCATCGCGCGAGCGCCTAAAAATCGCATATTGCCGGAAACCTTTCGTTTCGCGCCGCCCGTCTCGCCGCATCTAGCCGCGCGTCTGGCGGGTGTGCGCATCGAGTTGCGTAAAATCAAATTGCCGCAAATCGCGCATTCCGAAAATCTGATTGTCGAGGGCGCGGGCGGCGCGCTGGTGCCGATCAACAGCACGCAATTGATGACGGACCTGATGGCGCATCTCAATCTTCCCGTTGTTCTTGTCGCGCGCACTTCGTTGGGCACCATCAACCACACGTTGCTCTCGATTGCTGCGCTGCGCGCCGCGCGGCTCGATCTTCGCGGCGTGGTGATGGTCGGGAAAGAGAATCGCGAAAATCGCGCGGCCATCGAACATTACGGCGAAATCGAAATCATTGGCGCGGTGCCGCTGCTCCCAAAAATAAATCGCGCCGCGCTTGTGCGCGTGTTTCGCAAGAATTTCAATCGCAAGGTGTTTTCCGCATGAGTTCCAGCTTGCGCGTTTGGCATCCCTTCACGCAGGAGGCGCTCGACCCCGCGCCGCTGCGCATCACGCGCGCGCAAGGCGTTTACATTTACACCGCCGACGGCCGCCGTTTCATTGACGCGATTTCTTCGTGGTGGGTGAATCTCCACGGCCATTGTCATCCCGCGATGATGTCGGCGATCGCGGAGCAAACCGCGAAGATCGACCACGTGCTGCTCGCGGGCTTCACGCACGACGGCGTCGAGGAGCTTTCGCAGCGCCTGCGCAAAGTGTTGCCGCGCGAACTGGAACACATTTTTTTTTCCGACGATGGCTCAACCGCCGTCGAAGTCGCGCTGAAAATCGCGGTGCAGTACTGGCAGAATTCAGGCTGCGCGAAAAAACAATCCATCGTCGCGCTCGAGCACGCTTATCACGGCGACACGGCTGGCGCGATGTCTGTGAGCGACGATTCGCTTTTCAACGATCCGTTCCGTAATCTCCGCTTCCCGGTGCATCGCGTGCATTCGGCGTATTGTTACCGCTGCCCCGTCGGCAAGACGCGCGCCACTTGCAACATTGACTGCGTCGAACAGCTCGCGCAGCTGCTCGAAGAAAAACACGCCGAGATCGCCGCCGTGATCGTCGAGCCGCTGCTGCAGGGCGCGGGCGGCATGATCGTGCATCCCGTCGAATTTCTCCAGCGCGTTCGCGACCTTTGCACGCAACACAATGTGTTGCTGATCGCCGACGAAGTTCTCACGGGCTTCGGGCGCTGCGGCACGATGTTCGCGTGCGAACTGGCCGGCGCGGTGCCGGATCTGATCTGCCTGTCGAAGGGAATCACGGGCGGAGTGCTGCCGATGGGCGCGACCGTTTGCACGGGAGAAATTCATCGCGCATTCGTCAGCGACGATCGCAGCCGCGCCTTCTATCACGGGCATTCTTACACGGGGAATTCATTTGCAGTCGCTGCGGCCATCGCCAGCTTGCGCATTTTCGAAAGTGAGCCTGTGTTTGAACGCATCGACGCCATCGCGAAAATTCATAACGAACGCCTGGCGGCAATCGCAAAGCATCCGGCGGTGGGTGACGTGCGTTCCATCGGCACCGTCGCGGCCATCGAGTTGCGCGCGGACGATGCCGGGTATTCGTCGCGGCTGCGGCCGAAGCTTTACAAATGGTTTCTCGACGCGGGTATCCTGCTGCGGCCGCTTGGCAATATTATTTACGTTCTGCCGCCGTACACGATCACCGCGGACGAACTGCACTACGTGTACGACCATATCGCGAAGTCGCTGGATCACTGCGAGGAATGGTCGGCTGCCAATCGTCTGACACAGACGGCGTAAGACTCATTCGCGATGAAGTGGGAATGGTGGGCCTGGACTGACTTGAACAGTCGACCTCGCCCTTATCAGGGGCGCGCTCTAGCCACCTGAGCTACAGGCCCTATCAAAACCGCGTGGGAATTGCTTACAACTTATTCAGTCTACGATGCCTTACCGTGATTCGCAACTGTGTACAAATCGGCGCTTTGTGTACAAGACAGCAATTTCTCTACCATTTCTCGCTTCTGTCTGTGCTCAAAGTGCGTGTAGTTGCTGGTGATTCGCAAATCAGAATGACCGATCTGATTTTTCACGAAGTCACCGGGCATCATACTCGCCTGCATGTGACTGACTCTACCATGCCTGAAAGCGTGCATTCCACCGGGTTTGATTCCGAGTTTTTTGCAGAGCGGTGTGAGAATCCGTCTGCAAATGTCACGGTTTTCCAGAGTGGTGCCCACTCTTGACCGAAAGAGCCTGCCGGATTGTCGGCCATCAAGGAAGTCACGGAGCAATCGAATGGTAGCGGAATCAATGAAGACGTTCCGCTTCCCGCTCTTGGTCTTCGTTTCACCTTCGATGCCGTTCCACACAGCCCGGCGTACTTCAATTACACCGTGATCTAACTTCAGGTCTTCAACACGCAAACCAACAAGTTCACCAGACCGGAGACCCGTGTAACCAGCAAGGTGAAAGAGAACCTTGTGTTGTCCAGTCGCGGCGTCCACGATTTGTTTGATCTCTGCTTGCGTGAACCAACGCTGCTCATCATCTGGAAGCGCCGGAAGGTCCGGGTACCAACTGACCTTTGGCTGATCCATCTGCTTGCGGTGCCAGTTCACGATTGCTCGGAAGTCTTTCCACAGATTGTCAATCGTCTTGGGTTCCAACCTTTTTGCAGTCAACGTGCGAATCCAATCGTTGACGGTGCCCGTGCGAATTTCTTCTATGGTCATGTTTCCGAAGAAAGGGCGGACGTGGTTCCGCAAACGGCTTGGCGTTATGAACTGCGAACTGGTGTGGAGCAAAGGCAATCGCTTCGCTTCCCAAGCATCTGCAATGCTGCTGAAAGTCACAGCGGGCTTCAATGCTCTATCAAGGTGCTGGGGCCCATTGACACCTTCAGCTTCGATGATTTCCATGAGCTTGCGCCGTGCTTCCGGTTTCGTCATTGAAGACCTTTCACCGAGAATTACGTGCGCGTGTTCTCTCTTTTCTTTGCCAGGAACGTCGCGCCAGTATCTCCCGTACCACTTGCAGCCAACCAAGTGAACTGAGCCTGATTGACCAGAACGTTTCGACATTGAGCGGCCTGCTTTCCGCTGTTGTCGAATCCGCGTCGCGACACACAACATACCATCAGCGGTTCCGGCTGTCATCGGTACGAGTTGTCCGGTAGTTGCCTGGTGTTTTTCAGGCACGATTGGATACTCCTGATATTGCTTACAAAGCGGTGTTCCTGTGTTTGTGGGGACGCGCCCTGTCGGCGCGCAAAGGACGCGATTATCTATCGGGTCGGACGTCGTTGAGATTCGTCCTGGGCTCCAGTCTCAATGGAGGTTCTCAAGATGACCTTGTGCTTTTTCGCAACTGTAAGGCGAGCGTAGTACGTCGTGCTTGTCGTTGGCGCGGTAGTCGGGAATTCGTTCGATGACTGTCTCAGGATCATCGCCGCGTGTGAGCGATGCCCGCGGCCCTTAATCGATCCGCACTTCGAGGGCGACGATCTCGGGCTGGGTTGTTGGTTTTTTGATGATGGACACGCCTGTCTCCTTGAGTGTGGGTTATTGCTTGAAAGTCTTCCTGGGTCGCGGGCGACGACTCAACGCGGAGTTTTCAAAAGGGCGGGAGCGACCCCGAACACGGAACGTGGGTCGCTCCCGCCCTTTCCGCGCTTTTGCCCGCGTCCCGGTTTGGGTGCCTTGCGTTTGTATCGCGATGTCGTGATGATCTCTACGGGAATAGGTGCGGAAAACCGTAAGGAAAACCGCTAGGAGAACTGCATTTCAGAGCGGTTTGCCGGTGATGGCCGAATTCTGGCCGAATGAGGAGTAATCGCGCGACAGAATTCTTGAATTCGATTTCCTGACTGCGTCGCGCGCGGTTTTCGAGAACCGCAACAAGATCTTTCTGCGTGAGGCGTGCCGCCTTCCGATCCTTAAAGGCTGATTCGAAGGTTTCGCTTGCGAAGCACTGCCGCGCGTGATTCATGAACTCGATATCGGAATTCTTCAAAAGTTCGTATCGCTTTGCTTCCCAGTTCGCACGCAAGGTGAAGTAGCGGATCACTTGCTCGGAGAGCTTGTCGATCGGAGGGTTAGTCTTGTTCTGAAAGAGCCTGTGTGCTCGATCGAAAAGCTTCGGAGTCCGACTTGCAAAAACAAATGCGAAGCCCGGGACGCGCTGAAGAAAGCTCGAATAGGCGTCCAGGTGCATGCGGAAAGCATCGAGGTTCCCGAAGCCGGGATCAATGAAGCTGAAGATGACAAGCGGTTTCTCCGCCACAGTCGAATCGAGGAATATGGGGAATTTATCGACGAAGTAGCGGATCGCGTCCGGCATCTTGTTCGCGCCGCGATAGGTGCGGCCTGGCCTCTCCTGCGGGCGAATCTGTAAATGCTGCTCGAAGTACTGAACCTTCTCGGCCTCGCCTTCAAAGTAGTCGTACTCCAGATGGCTCAACACGAAATCGAGCATGGCCAGCCGCGTCTTCATGAACTCGAATGTGTGGCTGCGGCGATTGCGGAGGTTCTCCCGCTCGATGGCCTGACAGATTCTGCGGTGTGCCAAGCTATACACGCTCGCGTTGTTCTGGTACTTGCTCTTGCGAACGTGTTTCAGTGAAGGCAAGGGCGAAGTAAACGAACGCGAGCGCGTCGCGGATTTGCTGCGAGGAGCGGGCAAAGCTGAGTTTGCGTGAAGTAGCCGAACTTCCTGAAATTTGCGATATGAGTGTGGGAAGTTCATAAACTCAAAATTCCTTGTGTGAGTTCGGAGTCTCGAATGGCGGGGCGCAGGCGAGCGGCTTCGTCTCTTGGGGCATAGATCGTGAAGCCAGCCTTTGTCCTTTCGGCGATTCCTGCTCGCGGTAGTCCTCGGTGGCTACTTCCGAGTCCACGCGCGCCTGCTGGCGATCGCGGGTTTCGTACTCAATGCGGAGATCGGGAAGTGGAATCTTGCCGTTCACAATGGTGAGGCCGTGGCTCTGAGCGATGCGGAGCAGCGAGGCGGGATTGGGAGCAAGTCCGATCAGGGGCAGAGGTGCCGTCATTGTGCTTCACCGCTCGCCAACGAGGATTCCAGCGAGAGTTACCTTCTATTCTTACTAATGGGCAAAAAGTGCGCGGAACCTTTCAAAGAAAAACCTTTCATGCGTGTTGGACTTTGTTTCGGTGAAGCCGATAGTGTGTCAGTACCGAGGGTTAGCGTTGCGTTTTGAAGGCGACTGGGCCGACAGTAACCCATTTTAGGAGACGCGGCCGGCACCCAGCAGCTTCCCCAATGATCGGTCCCGGATTGCGAAAAATCGGAAATTGAGCGCAAACAACTGTCCGGTTCCGCACAAGTTCTTCCGCAACTGGGCGATTCCGGACCCCACCAGTCTGTTGATCCACTGAAAAGTGCAGATAGCACAATGCTTATCTAAGAGGAAGTTCGGAAGGATATTTGCGCTCAATGAAGCAGATTGCGGAGGCGCATCGGTGCAGGTGGGGATGAATGTTGTCCAGCATGCTTCGTAATCTCCGATATTCGGCGAGAAGTTTCACACGAAGGCCGGGGTTGGCCCTGGCCCTGCTATTCACGATTGGGCTGGGCATCGCCAGCATTGTTTCCGTTCGTGGATTCGTTGACGGCTTAACAAAACCTTTGTTTCCGCTGGGATCTCTCGGCCGACTCGTCTCAGTATTCGGGCGAGGCGCGCAGCGCGAAGCAGACCCCCTCTCCAAGCAACAATATCTATACGCTAGAAGTCGGCACGATGTATTCCAATGGGTTGGTGCCGCGGGCATATCGCCGGGTACTATCACGATAGACGGCCAAACGGCATTCGTGCCGGTAGCAGCCGTGACGCCAAACCTCGCCGGAGTCTTCGGCCTGCCGCTCGACAAAGGTGTCGTTATCAGCCATCGCATGTGGCAGGCCGAGTTCGGCGCGTCGGCCGACGTTCTTGGTCAGGAGATTCGAATCAATAGCGTCACCGCTCGCATCAGCGGCATTGCGCCGGACTGGCTGGATGGGATATATCGCGATCGCCCGGTTGACGTCTGGGTGTCTTTGCCCGAGGCGACGTTACAGCGGCTCGACGATAGCAGCCGGAATCTCTGGGTTGTGGCGCGACTGTGCCGTGACATTTCGCCGAGTCAGGCGAACCTAGTCGTTCAGTCAGGGGACCGCGTCAGCGAGCTGCGCGTGCTACCTTACACTGGCTTGACGCCCGAAAGAGCAGCGCGCCTCTCACGCATCGGCACGCTGCTGGACTTCGCCGCCGGCGCGGTGTTCTTTATTGCCTGCGTCAATGTGGGTTTGCTCCTGCTTGGACGCGCCTCCGCGCGTTTCCATGAGACCGCACTTCGCGTCGCCTTTGGGGCGAGCCGTGGCCAACTCGCCCGCGAGCTACTCTCCGATAGCATCGTCATCTCGGTTGCTGGCGGAGCATTGGGCATACTGCTGGCGGTGTGGACGTCGTATTTTGTTCCCGTGTTCCTCTATGCCCAGGATGCGGAGCATCTGATATTCGCAGCGGACCTGTTCGGCATCGCGGAGGCATCCCTCGTGTTTGTCGGAATCATGATCCTGTGCGGCCTGTTACCGGCCATGGTGATTCCGCTTGACCGCCCGATGAGCGTGATTCAGCGAGACAGCACAGAGGCTTCTCCGGCGATTCGGCGCCTGCGGCTGGGACTCGTGGCGGCACAAATGGCGAGCTGCTGCGTCCTCGTGATCTCTACGGCTTTCCTGGTCGATGGCCTTCGCACGGCGCTGGTTACAAGCGCGGGCCAGAGGCTTGGGCATACTGTTTTTGCCACCGTGCAAGCGAATCCCGTTGTCGCCATCGAGTATTTCCGGCGGGCCGAGGCAGCAGCGAAGTTAGTGCCTGGCGTATCCGGGGTCGCGTGGGCCGGAACGCTGCCGGGAGGCCAACTCATGCGGCAGTCGTTCCGCATCGAGCCAGCGCAGTTGCCGCTTCGCGAAGTCACCCTTGACACCGATTGGATCACGGCTGACTCGCTGAAGCTCTTCGATCTCCCGCCTAAGGCCGGGCATATGTTTGGGGTCGCAGAGCAAACGTGCCGAGCCGCGATCGTGAATGAAGAGGCGGCCGAAGAACTGTTCGGCCGATACACGACCGGCCGAGCCCTGCGAGACCCCGAGAGCCCCCAGCCGGTTGAAATAATCGGCGTAGTCGCCATGCGAGAGTCGGAGAAGGTGGCCAAGAAGAACCGGCCCACGGTCTACTTCGACTACACCAGTCACCAAGAGACTCCGCCACGGCGCATTACTGACATGCGATTTCGCGCGCCGATTGCTTCGGAGCTGGCCAGCGCCGATGTCGAAACCAATGTCGTGTCGCCAAGCTATTTCGATGCCGTGGGAAGCGAGCTTGTCGCAGGTCAGGGTTTTACCGGCCATACCAAGTCCACGGGATGCCGGATTGGCATTGTCAATCAGGAGGCCGTTGACCTCTACTTCGGTGGAAACGCGGTTGGAGCTGCGGTTATTGATGAGCAAGGCCGCCGCACAGACATCATCGGGGTAGTGCATTCGGGGCCGCTTGGAGTTTTTCAGCGGCGTGTGGAGCCCACGCTGTATCTTCCGATGTCGCAGGACGTTCTCACATCAATGAGCATGATTGTCCACGTTCGGGAGATAAACGGCCCTCTGGTGGCCGATCTGCGCCGCAGGCTTGAGGAGGTGCCAGGACACGGCCTGAGCCCGGTCCTCGTGAGGACGTTCGAAACGTACCTCAATCAGACTTCGCTCGCGCCTTTGCGCATTGCGACCCTGCTTCTTGGCGTGTCCGCAACGATGGCCCTCCTGCTCAGCGTTCTCGGCCTGTTTGGCGCCTTGAGCGATGATGCGCGACAGCGCCGCCGCGAGTTAGCAATTCGCATCGCCCTCGGAGCACCGCGCTGGCGCGTAATCGGTCAAGTGCTGGGAGAAGGACTACGGCTTGCTTGCGTAGGCACGCTGGCGGGGATGCTCATGTCCCTTGCGTTGTCGCGATGGATGAGCGGAATCACGCCGGGCAGCGGTTCGCCGGCCTTGTGGGTGTGGCTGGCAGCGCCGCTTGCGTTGGCGGGGGTGGTTACTATGGCGAGCGTCTTGCCCGCGCGCCGTGCGTTGATGACGAACCCTCTGACGATCATGCACGACGACACTTGACGACAAGAAAGGCACCACTCGTGTGCATGAGTCACCTTCAGGTCAAGCAATTAATGCCCATGGGTGAGAAGTTGGGGCCGAGCGCGGCGCCAACTCCGATTCCCACGCCGATTCCCGCGAGCAACATGCCCTGCCGCACGACCATGCCGCGCACCCTCTCCGGGCTTGCGCCGAGCGGGTGAGTTGGAACGAAATACCATTCTTGCGGTACGATTGGTCTACATTTGCAACTTGGCTGAAAGACGGGAGGCCGCACGGAGACCCTTCTTCAAGATTTGCGTTACGGGCTGCGAATGCTGCGGAAGTCGCCGGGATTCACGGCGGTGGCAGTGCTGACCCTGGCTCTCGGCATCGGCGCGAACACGGCGATTTTCTCCGTAGTCAACGCGGTGCTGGTGGCCCCGCTGGCATATCCCCACGCCGACCGCCTCGTTCAACTGCAGAACGCTTTCCCGGAAGGAAGTTCTCCGGTCGCTTCGATCCCGAACTTCAACGTGTGGCGCCAGCAAACGCAGGTGTTCGACGCCGTGGCCGCCTACAATTTTTCCGGCCCGGGTATCAATCTCACGGGCAACGGACTGCCCGAGCAATTGAAAGGCATTCACGCTTCGTCGGGATATTTCAGCGTCTTCAGCGTGCCCATGGCGCTCGGCCGCGCCTACACCGCGCAGGAGGACTTCCCCAACGGTCCCAACGTTGTCGTCATCAGCAATTCGCTCTGGCGGGGCCGTTTCGGCGGTGATCCGAACATGATCGGCCGAGCGATTGAACTCGGTGGCGACGCCTACACCATCGTCGGCGTCACCGGCGCGACGTTCCATAGCGATCCGCAGTCCGATCTGTGGCTTCCGCTCCGCGCCGATCCCAATAGCACTGACCGCGGCCATTACCTTCTGTCCTCCGCGCTGCTGAAACCTGGTATCACCATGGCCCAGGCCCGAGCCGCCATGAAGATCGCCGCCGCGCAGTTCCGGCGAAGATTCCCGGATTTCGGTGCGCAGAACAGCTTCACCGCCGTGCCGTTGAAAGACGCCCTCATCGGGAACGTCCGAAAAGGATTGCTGCTCTTGCTCGGCGCCGTCGGATTCGTGCTGCTGATCGCGTGCGCGAACGTCGCCAATCTGTTGCTGGCACGAGCGACATTGCGGAAGCGCGAAATCGCTCTTCGCGCGGCTCTCGGCGCGGGCCGGCGGCGAATCGTCGAACAACTCTTGACCGAAAGCGTCCTCCTTTCTCTGGTCGGAGGAGCGCTCGGCCTCGCCATCGGTTATGTCGGAGTGAAAGCGCTGCTCGCGGCCAATCCTGTCGGTCTTCCGAGAATTGGCGAGTACGGCGCCGCCGTCACGCTCGATTGGCGCGTGCTGGGATTCACGCTGCTCGTCGCCATCGTCACGGGAATTCTCTTCGGCTTGATTCCCGCGCTGAACGCGTCCCGCGCGGACCTGAGCGCCGCCTTGAAAGAAAGTGGCATGCGTTCGGGCGGCGGCATGAAGCAAAACAAAGCGCGCTCGATTCTTGTGGTCACCGAAATGGCGCTCGCGCTCATCCTCCTTGTCGGCGCTGCCCTGCTGATTCGCACCTTCGCCGCGCTCCGGGACGTCAATCCGGGCTTCGACGCGCATAGCATCCTTACGATGGACATGTCGCTCGCCGGAGGACGCTTCGCGAAAGCGTCGGCAGTTGAACTCCTCGAACGCAACGCTCGCCAGCAAGTCGAAACCGTGCCCGGCGTGGAAACCGCCGCTCTGACTTGCTGCCTGCCCTATGAAGGGGGATACGGTCTGCCCTTCAACATCGTCGGCCAGTCTCCCAAGAACGGAGCCACAGGGGCCGATACAGCGGACGCAGCCTGGATGATCGTCACCCCGGAATATTTCAAAGTCTTTCGCATTCCGGTGATCTCGGGCCGGGCGTTCAACGATCAGGACGGCGGCGCCGCGGGTCGCGTCGTCATCATCAACGAGGCGATGGTCAAGCAATACTGGCCGAAACACAATGCTCTCGGTTCGCAGATCGTGATCGGCAAGGGCGTTGGCCCGGAATGGGAAGAAGGGCCGCGTCAGGTCGTCGGCATCGTCGGAGATATCCGCCAGGGTGGCCTCGACCAGCCCGCATTCCCGACGATGTACGTCCCATTCGCGCAGGTCAACGACGCTGCGCTCACTCTCATCGACCGTGTCGCTCCGGTGATTTGGGTCGTGCGCACTCGGATGCAGCCGTTCTCGATCAGCAAGCAAATTCAGGACCAGATGAGCGACGCCAGCGGGGGCCTGCCCGTCGGCAATGTCCGCTCGATGGAGCAGGTTACCGGCGATTCGCTCGCCCAGAGCGATTTCAACACGACGCTGCTTACGATTTTCGCCGGCGTCGCGCTGTTGCTGGCCGCGATCGGCATTTATGGACTGATGGCCTACTCGGTCCAGCAGCGCACGCTGGAGATCGGCATCCGCATGGCGCTCGGCGCAAGCCCGGAGAGGGTGCGCGGCATGGTCGTGCGGCAGGGCATGTTGCTCGCGGGAATCGGCGTGGGAATCGGAGTTGGCGCCGCGCTCGGCCTCACGCGCCTAATGTCCGGCATGATCTACGGCGTGAAGACCTGGGATCCCGCGACCTTCATCGCCGTCGTGCTCGTCCTCAGCGGCGTGTCGCTGCTGGCGACCTACGTCCCGGCCCGCCGCGCCTCCCGCGTCGACCCCATGGTCGCACTAAAATACGAATAGCGCTTCTCAGATCGGGTGCAACCCTTCCTCGGAACAATCTGCGCAAACATTTGGGCATTCGGTGACATTCCCGGCCGCTGCTCCCGAGCACGGGCAATACTGAAGTAATTCGTTAGGCCGCCCACGATTGCAAGGATCTCAAAGCTCGTCCAGCGGCTACGCTACCTCATGCCCGGTCTCCAAAATTGGAAACATCATCCCTGGAGCGTTTACTCCGGTGCTGGCGAAGCACACCAAACACCTCAGCCTCGTAGACGTTCTCTCGATCGGAATCGACCGGATACAGCGAAACTTCGACCCGATGAAGAAACAGGTCGAGGCTTGGAAGGCAACGCGGATTCCGGGCGAATCAGCGAAACTCGTTATCTACCGAGCTTTCGTCGAGGGCGAGTTGGACGTTCCCAAGCACTTGGCCCGGCGAGTTCACGATCTGTACTTTAATCCACAGGTTGAGGAATTCGCACCGCGAACGACCTGGAGCCTCTCCAATGCGTCGCCTCGTCGGTCGGATTAGGCAGATTGGGAGTGCAGTGCCCGTACGTTTGGCGCAAGCGTTTTGTGTCGGCGCACTTTCCTAACGTAGGAAGCTCTTGCTTTACCAATATGGCTGAGTTCGACTTTCTGGTCCTCGAAATCCGCGATGATAATCAGGTTTCCGCCCATTGCGGAGACAATTGCTCGAAGTTGATCGACATGAATATTTCGATTGCGTTTTTCGAGTTTTGAAATTGCGGCTTGGGAAACTTTCATGCGCTCCGCGAGATCGACTTGCGTAACTTTCAGGGCGTCTCGTAGTTCGGAGAGTTCCATCGCGGCGACTTCCTCAATTGCCGTTTTTCGCGATCGCGCGATGGACTCCCGTGTCATTGTCTGCTTTGCGAGTTCGCTAAATTTAATTCGCGCCATTAGAGAAGTCCCTCCTTCTTCAGTTCAGCAAGGTAACTGTCGTAAATCTTGTCTGCGATGGCGATCATTTTTGGAGTCCAGTTCTTACCGGACTTAATTCCGCCAATTAAAAGAATTCCAGTCTGACGCGGGTCGAACGCAAAACAAATTCGGTACGGTTTGCCTGCGAATTGAATGCGCAATTCCTTCATGTTCGGATGCTTCGAGTCTTTTGCCAGTGTATCAACTCGCGGCCTTCCGAGCGCCGGGCCCTTTTCTTCAAGAACCGTAATCCCGACGGTAATGGCCTCATGTTCGGCGTCTGAAAGCCCGGCCCACCAAGCTTGAAATTCATCGGTCGCTTCGATATCCCACGCCACGAAAGGACTATAACCCTAGAGTTATACAAAGTCAAGCTCGAATTTCACTCCAGGTAGAGTGTATCCAAATAGGTGTCGCAATGAAGGTTCACCCAGACCATTCGCAAGCGGAAGGAAACTCTGAAGTGAACCCCCGATCTGAGACAGTGTCACGTGTCTGCGTTTCTGTCCAACGATTCCCTCCGGATTGCGTCGACCACTCGTCCGGAACTGTCGGATGATTCAGAATGACACACGTTTCTTGCGGTACGATTGGTCCACTTCACCTTGGCTGAAAGACGATTGCGTCGATTACCTACGGAAGCTTGCTCGGCACTTTTCTGATGGTAATCTGGAACCGCCGCGCCACCGCGCGCAGAGCAATTGCGGGTATGATCGCGGGACTGATTGGCATGAACGCAACGGTCCAAAAAATGTCCAAGAAGCCGCTCGAGCTGATTCGCGAGCTGAGCTTGTGGGCGGCGATCGCCATCGTTATCGGACAGACAATCGGCACGGGAGTTTTTATTGTGCCCGCGGAGATGGCGCGAGCGGCCGGATCGGCGGGCATAGTCACACTGGTCTGGATCATCGGCGGCGCGCTTACGCTTTTCGGTGCCCTGAGTGCGGCCGAGCTTGGCGCGGCGATGCCCGAGGCCGGCGGCACATATGCGTATCTGGAACGCGCTTACGGCCGAGTGTGGGGCTTCCTCTATGGCTGGATGAATTCCGTGCTCGGTGGACCAGTGGCTATCGCAAGTATTTCAGCAGGCTTGCTCCGATTTACAGGCTATCTTTTCCCCGTACTAGCGACTCAAATTTTCGTCTGGCGCATCCCAGTATCGGCGAGCCACTCGTACGCATTTACGGTAACGTGGGCGCAAGTCGTTTCGGTCGGCGTCATCATTGTGGTGACGCTGGTCAATTGCTTGAGTGTCAAGCTCGGCGGCGAAATTCAAATCACACTTACAATCGTCAAAATCGCTGCGATTGTTGCGGTGGTTGTGTTGGGATTCGGGTTTGCACGGCATGCGAATCTTTATTCCTCTCCCAGTCCAACATGGAGCGGCGGCGGCCTTTCCGGTTTTCTTACCGCCATGGCTGCGGCACTTTGGGCTTATGACGGCTGGGCTAATCTCACCATGGTTGGTTCCGAGGTGAAGAACCCTGAGCGCAATATTCCGCGCGCGCTCTTCTCTGGAGTTCTCGTGGTGTGCGCACTTTATTTGGGAATGAGTGCGGTGTGCTTTTACGTGCTGCCTTTCGCTAGGGTGGCCTCGTCGTCATTTGTTGCCGCCGATGTGGTCGCCAAGGCCGTTGGTCACAACGTGGCCAGTTGGATCGCGATTGCGACCATGATTTGCGCCCTAGGCTCCATTAATTCCTCGGTGTTGACCAATGCGCGCGTAGATTACGCCATGGCTCGCGACGGCCTGTTTTTCAGCGTGGTGCGCGGCGTGCATCCCAAATTCCTTACGCCGGTGCGCGCCCTCATCTTTCAATCAGCCTTCGCTTCGGTGCTCGCGCTCACCGGAACCTTCGAGCAGCTTTCCAATCTGTATGTCTTCGCCCAGTGGATTTTTTATGGACTCCAAACTGCGGGCGTGATCTGGCTGCGGCATAAAGAGCCCAGCATGGCACGACCGTATAGGACATGGGGTTATCCTTTGGTGCCGATCGTATTTGTGCTTGGCGCGGCGGCGCTTACCGTGAATTCACTAATTGCGATGCCTGTGCGCTCCTCCATCGGCCTCGCGCTCATCCTCACCGGATTGATTTTCTATGCGCGCTGGCGAAAATGCATTCCTGTCGAACAAACTCCGTAATACACCGTCGCGCAATCTCAACGGCGCTAAAGCTTGCTCAGGAACTTCTGGAATTGTGAGTTCCGGACGAAACAAAACGAATGCGCCAGAATGGCGACTCCGTCCGCCAAACGCGGTCCCGAGCGCTAGAAATAACTGTTTCCGTTAACTGCGTATACGCGCTTCGAGCCGCAGGCAAGTCGCGCCAGCCTGAAGGGCGAGTGACGGGCAACTCTGAAGTAATGTGGCGCGTTCCTCGCAGCGATTTGTTGTGTACATTTTGTGTACAAGAAGGCGGGTTTGAAGGGCCTGAAAAAGGACCTAAGCAACGCAGAATCAACAACAGACTCTTGAGCTACAGGCCCATGGGAGCAGTGATTTTAGCACGAGCCTGAGGATGCCGCACATGACGTTTCATGCTTACATTCTTCGCAGCGTCTCGACCGGCCGCTTCTACATCGGCTACCCTTCTGTCCGTTTTGATTCATGCTTCATCCTCTGAACGGGTGTACAGTCACGCACCAGGAGGCTTGCCATGATTTATCTGCTCTGGGTCATCGTTATCGGCATCCTCGCTGGATGGATGGCTGGCAAAATCATGCGCGGCAGCGGGTTCGGCTTGCTGGGCGACTTGATTGTCGGCGTGATCGGCTCGCTTTTGGGCAGCTTTATTTTCGGATTGCTCGGACTGGGCGCTTACGGGCTGATTGGGCGGCTCATCGTGGCGATCATCGGAGCCGTCATTCTTCTATGGCTTATCCGGTTCATCAAAAGGAGATAAAGCGGAGCCACACTCAGGTGGCGGGAGTTTCGAAATATTCGGTGAGGCGCTTGTGTAGTTCCACAATCGCCTGATGAAGCTCAGCTATGCCTTCGGTTCGGTGGCTGACGTCCTGCGCCTTCAAATCCCCGAGCAGGTCGTGCGTGAGCGTGGTGGCTCGGCGAATGCGTTCAAGTGTGAGGAGCGAAAGCACAGTCGAAGGGTCGCGATGCTGAATTTGTCGCTCGCGCCATTCCTGCACGGCCCATGCGGTCTTGCGGACGTGGTCAACCGCGTCGCGGAAATCGCGCAGGATCAAGGGATCAATTTCGCCGGACTTGATGCCTTGTTCGAGAGTCAACAGCTCCGCGCTGGCTTTGCGCAGCTGGAAATTCAACCCCCAAAACGATTCGTTGGGCGCGAGCAATTCGACCGCGATGCCCTGTATCGTGCCGCCTCGCGCGCGACGCACCGCGGCCATGCGCGCCTGGGTTTTTTGAGCCGTCAGCAGGTTCGTTAATTCCGCCTGAATGCCCATCGTGGGATAGTTGCGCATTTGTAGGAGCGCGCCGTGAGCGTTTACTTCAGTCGCTTGTGCACTTTCCTTAAATTGCGCGCCATTGGCTTCGCGCCAATTCACTTCCAGAGGTACGACGACCGGGTAACGGCTGCTGCGCCGGTGTTCGGGCCCGGATGCTTTCTCGGACGATGATTTTCCTGCGTCCACTTCCTGCCTCGAAAAGAACGCCCTAATTTGCTCCGTTTCCCGGCCCGTTGGCAAGAAGGAAATTGGGCAGCGTTCGCGTCGGTGTCACCGGTGAGAGTGGCGGTTCCATCCGCGGATTTGCCGTATAATTCAGCGGCGTTAACAGGAGGATACGGAATGAGGCGGGCAATTCTCGCAGCTCTGATATTTTTTGTAATGCCGGTCGGAACATTCGCGCAGCAAAACCGTGCCGCTTCCGATTCCGCGACTGCTTCCGGAAACGGCGACGCGACCGTGCAGCTGCTCAAGAAATTGGTCAACGCGCCGGGACCGTCCGGGTTCGAAGAGCCCGTGGCGAAAATCATGGTGGAGGAAATGAAGCCCTACGCCGCAAGAATCAGCTATGACGGCCTGGGTTCGGTGATTGCCACCCAAGGCTCCAGCGGGCCGCGGATTATGCTCGACGCGCACATGGATGAGCTCGGCGGCCTGATTCGCCGCATTACGCCGAACGGTTTTCTGAGCATGCAAATGTTGGGAGGATGGTTCGATCAAGCTTTGGTTGACCAGCGCTGGTGGATCATCGGCTCGAAGGGCACAGTTCTGGCGGTCACTGGGATTCGCGACATTCATATCGCGTCCCCCGAGGAACGCACAAAAGTCTTTCCGCGCGATTCGCTTTACCTCGACATCGGCGCGAAATCCGCCGATGACGTGCGCGCGATGGGCGTCGAGCCAGGCGATCCTGTGGTGCCCGATTCGCCATTTGAAATTCTCAACGGCTCGCAGAATTATCTGGCCAAGGCCTGGGACGATCGCATCGGTCTCGCCGTGATGATCGAAGTGATGCACCGGCTGGCGCATGCCGCGCACGCAAATCAGGTTTTTTACGCGTCAACCGTACAGGAAGAAATCGGTATGCGCGGCGCGGCCACGGCCTCCGACGTGATCAAGCCGGACGTTGCCATTGCGCTCGAAGTGGGCATCGTGAAAGACGTTCCCGGCGTAAATCCTGAAGAAGCTCAGGAAGTCTTGGGCCGCGGCCCGGGCGTTTTTCTGTGGGACGCGAGCGAATTGCCGAATCGCAAATTCGTCACGCTGGTCAAAAACGTTGCGGCTGCGGACTCCATTCCCCTGCAATATGACCTGATCACCGGCTACGGAGACGATTCCGCGGCGATACAAAAAAGCAATGGCGGTGTGCCCACGGTGAATCTGGTGGTGCCCACTCGTTACACCCATTCGCACAACGGCATCATCAATCGCGGAGATTTCGATCACATGGTCGACCTGATGACGGCGCTAATCGAAAAACTGGATGCGGGAACCGTCGCGAATTTGCGAAACTTCGCTCCAACGTCGGAATAATCCGAGCCGAGTGAAAATTGTGCCCGTCGGAGGCTCCCGTACGTCAAACACACCAATGAAAAAGGCTGCGATTCTCGGGTTGCTGTGTGCGTTTGCGGCGCTGGGTTTTGCGCGCAATCAGGCCAGAAATCCGTACCAGCCGACGCAGCGCGTCAGTTTGTCGAACGGCTTCTCGATCCAACTGCCCGTTGCGTGGGCGGCGCGTACAGAGTTACGGCACGTTCCGCCTGAAAAACTCGCCGATTCCGCGCCTCCCTTGACATTCTCCGAGATGCACGTCTGGGACAATCCGGCCGACTCTTCCGTGTTGGAGCTGGGCGTTTCGAATAATCCGTTCCTCGGTCTCGATGAGACTACGCTCGACACTCAAATCGAAGGCGCAACAAATTCAAGCCCGGCGCTTCTCGATTACCTCTTCTACTTTTTCTTTCCTCCGCCGAGGGATTGTCTCAACGACGCGGCCGCCGCACTGCACTCGAGAGCCGGCGACCCGGGCTCCGATTCAAAAGGCGCGGACAAATCGCGCTCTGATTTCGATTTTTCCTACGATTGCGTTTTCTTGCCGACGCTCGCGGATTTTTACGCCAGCCAATTGACCGCGTCGCTGCACATAAGTCGCGCGAACGGCGCCACTCATTGGAGAAGTCGCGTGCAACGTTTTTATCTGGCGCCCATGGAATCGGTTCAGTCGAATGATTTGACCTTTTATGTTTTTGAAGCGCAGGCGGAGTCGCCGCTTTCCCGCGAAGTCGTGAATCATTTCAATCTTCCCGACTCTTTGGAGGGCGCGCAGGCGGATTTTTTCTGGGCCGTCGGCGCTCCCACGCCGTTTCCGTTCGTGCCCGATCAGACGC
>JBAUEX010000369.1:0-7600 GCA_049678845.1 Candidatus Acidiferrales bacterium | reverse complement strand
CCCCTACGGAAGTGCCTGGTCTCCGGCGTTCATTGAAATGCTGCAAAATCCCTGTGCCCTCGTCCCGTTTTCTCTGGGACTCTCAGCGGGAGATTCAGAATGACCGCCCGGTCTGGCCGGAATGGCGAAATGCGCTTGGAAATCCTCAAGAGTGCTGCCGCTGCCTTCCGTCGGCGAGGTTACTACGGAGCGAGCGTCGATGAAATCGCCCGCGAGCTCCACATGACCAAGGGAAACCTCTATTACTACTTCCGGGACAAAGAGGACATCCTCTTTGCCTGCCATGAATATGCCCTGGACCTTCTCCTCAAAATGCTGACAAAGGTCGAAGACAGTTCCCACCCGCCCCAGGAAAAATTGCGGCGTGTCATTGTCTCTTTCGTGCATATGGTGATTGACGAATTGCGCGGAACGGCGCTGACCATGGACGTGCAGGCCCTTTCTACATCCCGGCGAAAGAGCGTGATCGCAAAACGGGATCGTTTTGATCGCGGCATTCGCCGCATCATCGAGGAGGGAATCAAGAAAGAGATCTTCCGGCCCGTCGATGCCAAACTTGCCACGTTCGCAATCCTCGGCGCACTCAATTGGATTCCGTACTGGTTCGATCCGCGCGGCGAGGCGAGTTCCATCGAAATCAGCGAGGAATTCGCGGAGCATCTGATCCAGGGACTCCTACCTAACGAACCCTCAAGCCCTCTTTCCGCGGGAAAATGCAACGCGCGCGAAGAAGCTACCTATATCCCAACGGATGCGGAAACGCTTCGCTAGGCCACGCTTGGCTGTCGTCGGCGGTTAGCTCGCTCGTCCCAGGGGAGCGAGGAAAATTAAGCAAAGCTGGACGTCGCGAAACAGATGGAAGGGGAGCCGGAGCGAAGGAAACTGAAACCAACGGCGTAGTGTCCACCGCTGCTTTGCGGTGTGCCAGAAGCAGTCCAGGTCGGCGCGGGTGAGGACCTTGCCCGGTGCGAGCAATGGGTACCACTTGATCCAAAATAATTGAAGCTTGGAGTGAACGCGCAACGCCGGGAAATGAGCCTTGGCTCGTCGATAGGCAAGCCGCAGATCAGCCAGGCTCAATCGGCCATAGGTCGCCGCGCGGATTCTGCCGAGCTCCTCAATGACTCGCTGTTCGGCCTCGCCTCGTTGGCGGGTCTGCAGCCACAGTTCTTCCATTTCGAATAAGAGACGAAACATGGCCGCAAGATGCGCGCGAATCTCTCTTGCGCGAGACATAGCGTATCCCCAGCGGGACTGGATGGGCGTGCTTGGGCGCTACTACAGCTCTTAATGCGGCGATTCCCAATTTCCTCCGGCGAATTGTCGGCAGTCCCGAAGTTAAGCGATTCCTTGAAATCCTTATCGGTCAGCCTCCCGATTCCGTCCTGACACCTGATACAAAACTATGACTAACAGAGAGGTTGCGAACTGGCTATACTCACTGCTATGGGCTGTCTTCCTACGATCATTCAGGGAGGTATGGGTGCCGGAGTATCCAACTGGCAACTTGCCCAGGCAGTATCGCGACTCGGGCAGCTCGGAGTGGTTTCTGGAACCGCGCTCGATCAAATCTTCGCCAGGCGCCTGCAGGATGGTGATCCGGGAGGGCACATGCGCCGCGGCCTTGACCATTTTCCTTTCCCCGTCATGGCCGAACGCGCGTGGAGCAAATTCCATGTTCCCGGCGGCAAGCCGGCGAGCGCGTCTTACAAAACCCTGCCGATGCACATAAAAGACACGCCGCGCGAGTTGAACGAGCTGTGTATCGTCGCCAATTTTGTGGAAGTCTTTCTCGCTCGCGAAGGCCACGACAACCCAGTCGGAATCAACTATCTGGAAAAAATTCAGATACCGCATTTGCCTTCGTTGTATGGCGCGATGCTCGCCGGAGTCGGTTATGTCCTCATGGGCGCGGGCGTTCCGCTAAAGATTCCCGGGGTGCTTGATCTGTTGTCTTGCCACAAACGCGCAACCTACACCCTCCACGTCACTGGCGCCGAGGAGGGTGACGATACGGTAATGACGTTTGTTCCCTCGGAATTCATGGAACATCGTCTTCCGCCGCTGGTCCGGCCCAAGTTTCTTGCCATCATTGCTTCGAATACCCTCGCCGCCACGATGCTGAAGAGGGCCAACGGGCGAGTGGACGGATTCGTCATCGAAGGACCGACCGCCGGTGGCCATAACGCGCCTCCCCGCGGGAAGATGCAGCGGGAGGAAGCAGGAGAACCAATTTATGGAGAACGCGATCAGGTTGACCTCGGAAAAATACGCGACCTCGGGCTGCCGTTTTGGCTTGCCGGAGGATATGGTTCAGCCGAAAAAGTTCGCGAATCCCTAGCCGCTGGCGCAACAGGCGTTCAGGTAGGCACGGCGTTTGCGTATTGCGCAGAGTCGGGTTTGAGGGAAGACTACAAGCAAGCCCTTTTGGCAAAAGTTATCTCGGGCGATGCGCGAGTCGTCACCGATTCGCTGGCTTCTCCCACCGGTTTCCCGTTCAAGGTGGCGCAGCTGGAAGGCACGCTATCAGATCGCGACGTCTATTCAGCCAGGCCGCGCATTTGCGATCTCGGTTATTTGCGCGAGGCCTACAAAGGCCCTGACGGTAAAATTGGTTACCGGTGTCCCGGCGAGCCGGTGACGGTGTACGTTTCCAAGGGGGGAAAACGGGAGAATACGGTCGGGAGGACGTGCCTTTGCAACGCGCTCGTGGCGACGATCGGACATCCCCAGGTTCGGAGCGGTCGGTACGTTGAGAAAGGGCTAGTGACCTCCGGGGACGACTTGACCGGAATTGTGCGATTCCTCTCGCCCGGCAAGCCGATCTACCGCGCCGCAGACGTGGTGAATAAACTCCTCAACGCTTGATCCCAGGCTCGACCGTATTTGTTCCGCGTGGCCCGCGCCATTGCCGAGCTGCAAGCCCCAGTGGGTGAAGGGCATCGCCTGCTTAAAGTCCTAGCAACCCTCCTCCGAGCAATCTCTTTCCTTTCCAGTCTTTTCAGATGGAGTGACTTTGGTCACTGCTCCCTTGCAAGATTCCGCTGAAAATAAGTTCGATCGAGGAAGGGCCGATATTCAGTCGGTACGAATGGTCCGAGGAGAAGCGATGTCGAAGAGGAATAATATTAGCTTCCGTTTTCTTGACGACAAGTTTCACGTCTTGTTCTTGACGGCCGGTTGTGCAATTTTGGCCCTCCTCCCCATTGCTCTCATCGGTTGCAGTGCGTCGAAATCGACAGCCACGGAAAAGGCCAGCGAAGCGCCCGCCGCGCCCGCCAAGCCACTGGCGACCACGCTTGCGGGGAGCCCTTCGGGTTACACCGTTCGCGAACCCGTGAATGGCGGCGCAATCGAAGGCCGGATTATTCTGAGTGGCGAACCGATCCGGCCGCGTGCGGTGGTTGTCAATCAGGACGCCAGCGTGTGCGGTTCTCACCGCGAAGTCTATCCCGTCAAGGTCGAACAGGGCGGCATCGTTGATGCGGTCATCTGGATTGACAATATTCATGAAGGCAAGGCGTACGACTTCGCGCCGGCCGTGCTTGACCAAAAGAAGTGCACCTACGACCCGCACGTTGTTCTTATGCAGCCCGGCGATTTGAAAGTGACGACGAGTGACCCTGTTCCGCACAACATTCACAGTTACTCGGAAGCCAATCGCAGCTACAACGAATCCATGAATCCGCTCAATCGTGAGATGGCTCTGCATTTCGCGCATCCCGAGCGCGTCACCTTCAAGTGCGATCTCCACGGATGGATGGAGGCATTTATTATTGTCGCCGGCAACCCGTACTACGCCGTGACGCAAAAAGGCGGCAGATTTCAGTTGCGTGACGTCCCTCCGGGCACATACCAGTTGAAAGTGTGGCAGGAAACTCTCGGCGAAGTCACACGGACCGTCACCATCGAAGCCGGAAAAACGGTCAAGGTGAACTTCAGCTTGAATTCAGCGACCTCCGAAAGGGCAGGGGTGCGATGACCATGTCCGCGAACCCAATACGTCCCCGTCGTGGTCATTTTCATTGGATCCTGTCGGTTTTTTCGACCATGCTTTTTCTGGCCATTATCGCGGGATGTCAAAAAGGATCTCTATCCAACACGGAATCCGGGTCCTCGGCGCCACGGCAGACGATTCCCGCGGAGTTGACGTACGCGCCGAATGTGCCGCAGCCTATTCTGCGAACGGCGCCCGCCCGCGTCATTGTCAACCTTGAAACGCAGGAAAAGACCACCGAGCTCGCGCCGGGCGTCACCTATAACTTTTGGATGTACAACGAACACGTGCCCGGCCCGTTCATCCGCGTTCGTGTGGGCGACACAGTCGAGATTCACCTGAAAAACCTTTCGCCCGACAAGACTCACACGGTGGACTTTCACGCGGTTACGGGACCCGGCGGTGGTGCGCCAGTTTTGATGGCCAACCCGGGACAGGAAACTGTCGGCGCGTTCAAGATGCTCCATCCGGGCCTCTACTTGTATCACTGCGCCGCGAATCCGATGCCTGCTCATCTGGCGAGCGGCCTTTACGGCCTGGTACTTGTTGAACCAGAAGGCGGCCTTCCGAAAGTCGACCATGAATATTACGTCATGCAGAGCGAGTTCTATACCGAGGGGACCGTCGGCAAACCCGGGCTGCAGGCGTATTCATCCAGCAAGGCCGCTGCCGAAACTCCCGAATACGTCGTTTTCAACGGCAACACTGGCTCGCTGACGGGCTCAAACATGTTGCAGGCCAAAGTCGGCGAGACCGTGCGCATCTTCTTTGGCAACGCCGGACCGAACAAGATTTCCGCGTTTCACGTCGTGGGCACTTCGTTCAACCGCTTATATCGGGATGGCGGATTGAAACATCCGGATGAAGACATCCAGACGACACTGGTCGCACCCGGATCAACCGCGATAGCTGAATTCCGGGTGCTTGTGCCGGGGCGCTATACCCTGCTGGATCACAGCATTTTCCGGACGGAGCGTGGCGCCATGGGGATGCTTAACGCGGAGGGCCCAGACGCGCCCACGATCTACCAAAAAATAAAATAGGACTCGCAGGTTTTGCGCCCGATACCTTGCTTCTCACCTACCGAATCGTTTTCTAAGAGATCGTCGAAACGCCATTCATTTCCAACACTTCACCTCGGTGTCTGTCCGCGCGAATCAGAACGGTAGATGCATCTCGGGGGAACTGCTTATGTCTTTGCCCACTGTGCCGAAAGCCTGTAGAATTCGCACGGGTCGTATCGAAAAAGGCACGTGCGGGGAATGAGGTAGTGCGATGACGGGCGGCGCGGAAGCGATACTGCGAAAGACACCGCTGTTTGCGAGCCTGACGCAAGAAGAGATGCAATCGCTCGTTGGCCGAGTAACGACGAGGCATTTCCAGCGAGGCGAAATGTTATTCAGCGAAGGAGACTCCTGCACAGGCCTCTTCCTTGTAGCGCTGGGCAAGATTCGCATTTTCAAATTGTCGCCGGCGGGGCGCGAACAAGTTTTGGCAGTGGAAGGTCCCGGGAGTTCTTTCGCCGAGCTTCCCGTATTTGACGGGGGTAATTATCCCGCTTCAGCGTCCGCGTTGGAGGACGCCGAAGTCCTCTTCATCTCGCGCAAGGATTTCCAGAATTTTTGCCGCGAGCATCCTGACGTCGCTCTTAAAGTCATCGCAGTTGTCGGATCCAGGCTGCGCCGCTTGGTGGGAATCATCGAGGAACTGTCGTTCACCACAGTGAGGCAGCGTTTGATTGCTCTGGTCCTGCGGCTCGCGCAAACGAGCGGAACCGCTACGAAGGAAGGAGTTCACGTAGAACTGCCCATGACTCATCAAGACTTGGCGGCGGAATTGGGCACCGTGCGGGAACTTGTCTCCCGCAATCTTACACGGCTCCAGGCCGAAGGGTTTCTGGACGTGGATGGCCGCAAGATCATTGTGAAAGACCCCGCAGCCCTGAAGCACGAACAAGCGTCTGCCGAATAGTTCCCGGCCTGATTCATTCTCTGTCAGCCCATAGTGACTTTTGTCACTGCCTCCTCATGACCGCCGATCCACAATCCGAGATGCGTGGAGGTGACCATGAGTTTCACGAACGAAACCAAGATGAAAGATATTGCGCTCGCAAGCCCCGCGGCTAGGCAAGTGCTCGAAGATGCCGGACTCGACTACTGCTGTGGCGGAGGAAAATCACTGCATGAGGCGTGTCTGCATGCAGATGTTCCGGCCGAAGATATCCTGAAGCGTCTGCGCGAAAACAGCAGAGACATAAGTCCCGATGACGCGAACTGGGCGTCGGCGCCGTTACGTGATCTGACGCGACATATCTTCGAGACGCACCATCGGTACGTCCGCGACGCGATCCCTCGCATTCGAACCCTGTTGGACAAGGTGGGAGCAAAGCACGGAGAGAAGCACCCGGAAATAACAGGTATCCAAACACTCTTCATCGAAGTTGGCCAAGAGATGATCATGCACATGCAGAAAGAGGAGCAGATTCTGTTTCCGTATATAGATGCACTGGAGAAGGCGAAAAGCACACATAGCTCTGTGGAGCCACCCTTCTTCCAGACGGTGAGGAACCCGATTCAGGCCATGATGCAGGAACACGATTCGGCCGGAGATCTTGTGAAGCAGATTCGCAAAGCCAGTTTTGAGTACAAGGCTCCTGCGGATGCATGCACAAGTTATAAGGCGCTGTATCAAGATTTGCAGCGATTCGAAGTGGACCTCCACCAACATGTGCACCTGGAAAATAATATCCTATTTCCGCGCGCCGTCGAGCTTGAGTCCGCTCTGCCTTAAATCTCCGCACGGCCGAAGGAGGCGGCGATGCACATCCTGGACGCAGTTGCGGTCTCCATTCGTTGCGGTGCTGCTCTGGCGAGTACCAGGTCCCGCTGAGACAAGTTTCGCTTTCGCATCCGTGGGCACAGGAGCGTTGCCAAGGTAGCGATGGGGCGGAAGCTGGGGGTTTCGCGTCTACGGGATGTGGCGGAATGGATGTGAGTATTCGCAGTCTTTAGAGTTCGGTTCGTACACCTCCCTCAGCGTCTCTAGTACCATGCTGGTTGCGTCACTCGAACAGTCATACCGGTCGGGATCAATTGACCGGGAGCATTGGTGGCAATACCGCGGTCATCCGCCTTCGACCGATTTGACCACGGCTCTTCTGTCGCTTCTCCTCTTGCGGGCCGAGTTGGCGAAATCCCCCAAAAAAAAGCCTGCTCTCGAAAAAACGAACCTCGCTTAGTTGCGACGCCGAAACTGCTCGGTAAGATAAGCATACTCATTCACCCGAAGTTCCTGACACATTCTGTCCATAGCCTAGTTTCAGTGTGAACCATTTACCAAAATTAGGAGGCGATATGAATTTCCGGAAGATGAGTGTGCTTGCTTTGTTTGCGTTCCTAGTCGTTTCATTAAGCCCAATCACGCACCGTTCCGCAGTTTCCTCTAGCCAAACCAAGGTGTTGCGCGCTGACGGAGGGCTTCCCATGCCGCCGCCGACAGGACCCAGCGCTTCGGCTTCGCAAGGTTCAACTCTGACGGTTGACGGAGGGCTTCCCATGCCGCCGCCGACAGGACCCAGCGCTTCGACTTCGCAAGGTTCAACTC
>JBAUEX010000368.1:0-9199 GCA_049678845.1 Candidatus Acidiferrales bacterium | reverse complement strand
TTGTACTGCACACCAGCGGCGCGCTGGATGATCGCGCGCTCGCGCCGCTCGCTCGTTTCGGCGCGGCGATCGGCGCGATGCATCCGTTGCAGACATTCAGCGGCCGCGGCGTGCCGTTGCTCGAAGGAGTCGCTTTCGTGATCCAGGGCCATGGACGCGCGCAGCGGGAAGCCCGGCGCATCGCACGAACACTCGGCGGCACTTCCGTGACGCTTCCTCGTGCGGCCAAGCCCGCTTACCACGCGGCTGGTGTCTTCGCGGCGCCGTATTTGCTTACGCTCGTTGAAACCGCCACCCGCATTTTGATGCGTATCGGCTTTTCGCGACGCCGCGCGCGCGCCGTTCTTTTGCCGTTGATTCGGCAAACGCTCCACAATTACGAACGCTTTGGCGCGCGCAAATCTTGGACGGGTCCGGTGGCACGCGGCGATTTCTCGACCGTCGCGCGGCATCGTTCTGCGCTGGCGAAATGGCCGGAGGAATTTTCGCAATCGTACGCGGCCCTGGCGCGCATTTCCGCGCGCGTACTGGATCCGCATCCCGAACGGAAACTCAAGCAGCTCGATCGCGTGCTGCCAAAGAGTTCAACGAAGAAGAGCTGATGTGTCCTCGCAAAACGGAACGCAAAGGAGCCTTGATTGCCGTTTGAACTGACTCGTCGTTCCCTCTTGCTCAGTGCCGGCATCCTCATTCCGGTTCTGTGCCCGCTGCCAAGCAAAATTCGGGAAATGACCGACGCGCAGACCGCCAACCAACGCCTCAGCGCCATCGAAGCACGTCTCGGTGGTCGCCTCGGAGTTGCTGCGTGGGACACGCAAACCGGCAAGCACATCGAGCACCGCGCCGGCGAACGTTTTCCCATGTGCAGCACGTTTAAATTTCTCCTCGTTTCCGCCATCTTGTCTCGCATCGATGGAAATCAGGAAAAGCTCGACCGTTTCATTCATTACACAAGTGCTGACCTACTCGACTACGCTCCAATAACCAAAGCGCACGTGCAGCATGGGGGCATGACGATCGCGTCGCTCTGTGCCGCGGCCATCGAGTACAGTGACAACACTGCTGCCAATCTTCTCCTCGGGGTTCTTGGCGGCCCGGGCGCTGTTACGCATTACGCGCGTTCCCTTGGAGACTCCGTCACGCGTCTCGATCGCAACGAACCTACGCTGAACACAGCGACGCCGGGAGATCTTCGCGATACCACAAGCCCGTCGTCGATGCTGACTGACATGAAAGAAATCCTGATCGAACAGCGAATGCTCTCTTCCGAATCACGAAAACAGCTTGAAGCCTGGATGATCGCCGACACGACTGGTCTGACTTCACTTCGCGCTGGCTTGCCCTCCGCCTGGCGCGTCGGAGACAAGACTGGTTCGGGTAAGCACGGTGCAACCAACGACATCGCGATTTGCCGGCCGTCCAATCGTACGCCCATTGTCATTACGGCATATTTCGTCGGCTCCAGCGCTTCCTATGCAGATCGGTATGCTGCCCTCGCGGAAGTAGGCCGCATTTTGGCCCATGAATTTTCCTGATCTGTTGCTCTCAGAAATGCTTGTGCTGCACGCAACGTGATATACAAATCGTTAAATAGGCGTTAAGGAGGAACTTTGTCGAAGTTGCAAATCCCAGTCGAAACGCAAACGCTTGGGAACGGCCTGCGCGTCGTCGTCTCGCCCGACCATTCCGCGCCCATCGCCACCGTCGGCGTTTATTATCAAATTGGATTTCGCCTCGAGCCGCGCGGCCGCAGCGGTTTCGCGCATCTCTTCGAGCACATGATGTTTCAAGGTTCCGAACATGCCGGCAAAATGGAGCACATCCGCCTGATTAATTCCTCGGGCGGCGTTTTGAACGGCACCACGAATTACGACATCACGAATTATTTTGAAGTCGTGCCGTCGAATGCGCTCGAGCGCGTTTTGTGGCTTGAAGCGGATCGCATGCGCGCGCTCAAAGTCGACGACGAGAATCTGCGCAACCAGCGCGACGTCGTCAAAGAGGAGGTCCGCGTCAACGTGCTCAACCAGCCGTATGGAGGTTTCCCGTGGCTCGATCTTCCGCCCGTGGCGTATCGCAGTTGGCCCAACGCGCATAATTTCTACGGCGATTTCGCCGATCTCGACGCGGCCACGCTCCAGGACGTCCGTACTTTCTTCCATACTTATTACGCGCCCAATAATGCCGTGCTCCTGATTATCGGCGACGTGGAACCGAAGGAAAGCTTCGATCTCGCTCGCAAATATTTCGAGACCATCCCGCCGCACCCCGCCGTGCCTTCCGCCGATGCCAGCGAGCCTCGGCAGTTGGAGGAGCGGCGCGGCGAAGTCGAGGAAAAATTCGGCCAGCTTCCCGCGCTCGCCATCGGCTACAACATGCCGCAGCGTCACGAACGCGATTGGTATGCCTCGGCGCTATTAGACCGCGTGCTTCACGGCGGACGCGCGGGCCGCATTCACCGCGCGCTCGTTCTGGAAAAGCAAATCGCCATCGCCGCCGAAGGTGGAATGGGTTTTCCCGACGCATTCGAATACAACGGACCAACGCTTGGCACCACGACGATTTATCACAAGCCGGAATATTCACCGGAGGCGACCGTCGCCGCGTTCGACGAAGTGATCGCAGAAGTTCGCGACAAAACGCTCGACGCCGATGAGCTGGAACAAATCAAAGTAAAATGCCGCGCCGATTATTTTTCCATGCTCGAATCCGGAGGTGCCGGCGTTCCGCGATTTGGCTTGATGCATGCGCTCGCGTGTTTCACTTTGTTCGACAACGACCCGCAGCGCGTAAACACGGTTCTCGATCATTTTCTTTCCGTAACGCCGGCGGAAATTCAAGCGACAGCGCGAAAATATCTGGTGCCCGCAAATCGCTCGATCGTTTTCCGAAAACCGATCGTGCAAGCCGCGCCGACCGGTATGCATGAAGGATTCCAACAAGCAGCCCAACCAGGAGCAAAACAATGACGAGCGCGACCTCGCAAACCACATTTCCCGTCACCGCTCCAGCCGTCGGCCCCGAACGGCGCGTTGCATGGCCGCGCCGAACTGTTCGCACGCTTGCGAACGGCATGCAAGTCGTTCTCGCCGAGCAACGCACATTTCCGAAGATCGGCGTCGAATTATTTTTTCGCTCCGGCAATGCGCTCGCGTCGCGCAAGTCGCCCGATCTGGCGGAACTCACCGCGCGGGTGATTCGCACCGGCACGCATTTGCGCACCAGCCGCCAGATTGAAGAGGATCTGCGGCGCATGGGCGCGAGTCTCGGCACCACGGCTGGCGCAGATACGAGCGCCATTGCCATCTCCGGGCTCTCGGAATTCGCCGGCACATTGCTCGCCATGGTTAACGATCTGGCGCGCAACGCCGCGTTTCCCGTGGACGAATTCGAGCGCGAGCGCCGCCAGCGCCTCGAAGAATTGCGCATCGAACGCACCACGCCGGCATTTCTTGCCAGCGAACGTTTTCGCCGCGTGCTCTTCGGCGAGCATCCCTACGCTGTTGTTGCGCCCACCGAAGCGCAGGTCGAAGCGTACCAGCGCGATTCGCTCGCGACTTTTTATCGCGAGAATTATGTGCCGTCGAATGCGCTGCTGATTGCTGTCGGAGATTTTTCGAGCGACAGCATGATGGCGCTTGTCGAGAAGACGTTCGGCGCGTGGAAAGCCGGCCCCGCTCCAACTCTCGGCGAAACACAGTTGCCTCGTCCTCGCGGACGCGCCGTGCATCTGGTGCATTTGCCGGGTACTGTGCAAACCGAAATCCTGCTCGGCAATTTGGCGATCACGCGCCAAAGTCCCGATTGGCGGCGCAGCGTTCTCGCGAACGCAATTTACGGAGGCGCGTTCAATTCGCGGCTGGTCGCGAATATTCGCGAGCAGAAGGGTTACACGTACAGCCCGCGCAGTGCACTACATGCGCTGCGGCATCACGGATATTTCAGCGTGCACGCCGCGGTGCGCAACGACGTGGTTGCCGCCACGCTCACGGAAATGTTCTACGAACTCGATCGGCTGCGTTCCTTGCCGGTCAGCGCAGGAGAACTCGCCGACGCGATAAATTATTTGTGCGGCGTTTTCTCGCTCGGCATTGCGACCCAGGATGGTTTGCTCGCGCAGCTTTCGACTGTCTATCTGAACGCCTTGCCGGAAGATTATCTCGAAACCTTTCGCGAGAAGGTCCGCGCGTTGCAGGCCAGCGACGTGCTGGAAGCGGCGCGGCGCTATTTCGATTCCGCGAACGCGCAAATCGTAATCGTCGGCGACCGCGCGCAGGCGGAGCCGCAGGCTATCCTGTTCGGTGACGTAAAAGTGTGGGATACGCAGGGCCGCGCTGGTTAATCGCTGGCGGGAGCGGAGGAGTTGGAACATGGCTCTGAATTTCCGCAAGAGTTCCGTAACGCCTGGGCTGCAAGTATTGATTTATTTTTTTGTGTGCACACTGATATTCGCCAGCGCGGCGATGGCGGCGAAGAAGCAGCGGCGCGCGCATCCGATGAATTCGAATACGGCGACGCTGGAACAGCTCGAGGAATTGTCGGGGATCGGGCCGGTGACGGCGAAGTCCATCATCGATTTTCGCACCAAGAGCGGCCTGTTCAAGCGCACCGAGAATTTGCTCGCGGTGCCGCGCATTTCGAAGAAGCGATTCCAGAAGCTCGCACCGTACGTGACGGCAGGTCCGCCCAAATCCGCGACAAATCGCTGAAGCAGGAAGCGGCGAGCGGATTGGTGCGGCCAAGTGGCGGTATTTTGTGCGGTCCTCAGAATCACACCCGAATTTTCCGTCGCGATTAGAGCGGCTGGTGAGACGTTTTCGACTGTGTAAGTTGCAGAGGCACTTGCTTGGTAATTTCCAGTCCGTAGCCTTCGAGCGCAACGAGTTTACGCGGATGATTCGTGAGCACGCGAATCCGCCGCAATCCCAAATCAATTAAAATCTGCGAGCCGATGCCGCTTTCGCGCCACACCAGGCGCTGACGATTCAAATCCTGGTCAATTTCCACGCGCGAGTGAAAAAGAATGCGCGGCAGCGCGCCGCTTTCTTCCGCCGCTGAATCGATGCCGAAACCGCGCCCGGTGTGATGCAAATAAACAAAAACGCCGCGGCCTTCGGCGGCAATGGCTTCGAGCGAGCGGTCAATAATTTCGCGGCAATCGCAGGTGAGCGAACCGAAAACATCTCCTGTGAGGCAATGCGAATGGACGCGCACAAGCGGCGGCTGGCTGCCCGCGAGTTCGCCACGCGCTATTTCTCCACGAAGGAGAGCGACGTGCAGTTCGTTATCCACTTCGCTGGCGAAAGCGATCATGCGAAAGTCACCGTGACGCGTGGGCAGAACCGTCTCCGCGATGCGCTTGACGTAACGCTCATGCTGCATGCGGTAGCGAATCAGGTCGGCGATGGTGAGCAATTTCAAATTGTGGCGCCGGCAAAATTCGGCGAGTTGCGGGACGCGCGCCATGGTGCCGTCGTCGTTCATGATTTCGCAAATCACGCCGGAAGGTTCGAGACCAGCGATGCGCGCCAGGTCGACCGAGGCTTCCGTTTGTCCGGCGCGGACGAGAACGCCACCACGGCGCGCGCGCAATGGAAAAATGTGCCCGGGGCGCGCGAGATCTTCGGGACGCGCGTCGGGATGGATTGCCGCGAGGATGGTGGTCGAGCGATCGGCGGCGCTGATGCCGGTGGTGGTGCCGCGGCGTGCGTCAATCGATTCGCAAAATGGCGTGCCGAACGCGGAAGTGTTCCGCTGCGACATAGGCGTCAGATTCAGCGCGTCGCAGCGCTCTTCAGTGAGCGCCAGGCAGATGAGGCCGCGGCCTTCCTTGGCCATGAAGTTCACGGCTTCGGGCGAGATTTTTTCGGCGGCCATGGTCAGGTCGCCTTCGTTTTCGCGGTCTTCGTCGTCCACCAGGACGATCATGCGGCCGGCGCGAATTTCTTCGAGCGCTTCCTCGACGGTCGCGAACGGTGATTTCGTGACGTTCATTTCAGGTTCGCTCACGAATTAAATCCAAGGCGTCCGAAATCGAGAGTCTGATCGTAAAAACTGGAAAAATACTCGATTCGACTTCGCGTCCGGCTTTTGTTTTGAGTAAGTTGCGTCAAATTCTAATTTCCCATACTCACTCGATTAGACTCAAAAAAGCACGTAAAAAGCGCAGCGAAGCGAGCGCCGCGATTTTTTTTGTTGTTCGTCGTCGCCATGGTTTTAGTTCTGCGCTCTCCACGCTAGCACAAATGCAGGGCGGAAGGGTAGGGCGCCCGGCTGTGGTTTTTTGGGCTGTTGACCTGCCATTGTGTAATTCATAAGTTACAGCGGGAAAGGTGATCGAGGTTCGCCACTACGTCATACGTGCCGGAAAAGACGTTTCTGACGATCGGCTTTCGCGGCTCGCTGATGCCCGCACACAGGCCACGATCGCGACGCCGATCGATCGGCTCGCGGCTGGGAATTTTGGCGACTGCAAGCCGCTGCCAAGGCCTCGGCGAGTTGCGAATCGATGGGGGGATCCGGTTAGCGGGTCTATTACGTGATGCTCGGCAGGGTTTGTGGATTGCTTCTCTGCGGCGGTGATAAACGAAAACCGCCCGGCAGAAGCGCCGGGCGGTGGAGAGCCTTAGATGAAAGTAGTGTTCAGGAGCTAGAGTCGATGATGGTCGCCGCGGCCGTCTGGCTTGCCTTTGTGATCAGGTTTGGCAGGACGCTCCTTCTGGTTGCGGTTGTTGTTCTGGCGTCCAAAATTGGTCTGGCGATTTCCTTGATTGCGATCCTGGTTGCGGAAATCACCGCGGTTTTGGCCGCGATTTTCATTTGCGTTGTTGTTAAAGCGTTCGCCACGCGCGTTTGCGTGCACGACGCCGCGGTCGTTGAACTGGTCGGGGCGCGGTGTGGCTGCGACGTCCGGGCGGCCGTGATTGAATGAGGCGAACTGCGCGCGGTTGTGGCTCGCTTCGTCGCGATGCTCGACTTGGTCGCGCGTTGCGTCGAAGTGACGATCATGGTCGGCAAACTCTTCTTCACGATTCGGGCGAGCGTCGATGCCGCCACGGCCGCCGTTGAAGCTGACGCGGCTTTCGAAGCGCTCATCAACGTGCCGCTCGTAAACGTTGTGGATTATGTGTACGTCGACGCGATTGACGGAGCGGTTGTAGAAGAACTCGCGCCCGCGCCATTCGCCTCCGAAGAAACCGACGCCTGGATAACCGAAGCCGTAGTTAATTCCACCATAAAAACCGACGTGGGGCCCCCAATAGCCACGATGCCAGACGTAAACGCCGTCACCCCAGCCCCAGTAGCCCGGAGTCCAGAGCAACCCGGGCTCGGGAGCCATCACCCAAGTGCCAGGCACCCAATAGTAGCCGTCATCGCCGTAGGCCCAATAGCCGGGCGTCCAGATGTAGCCAGGGCCGGGGCAGATCGGCTGCGCGTAGACGGGGAGGGCCGGAGGGCCGACTCTGACAGACACGCCGATGCGGACTTGCGCGTGAGAGGCAGCCGGTATGGCGAGAAGTACGAACGCAAGCAAAAACAGATGCAAGAAACGATATTTACGCATCATTGTCACCTCGACGAAATCTCTGATTACAATGTCTGCATTCATAAAACACCCCGGGAAACGAAAAGTTGTGGCTGCGACGAGTCATGCAGCAGAACTTTTGTGAATTGAGCGTAGCGCGGCGAATGGGCTGGTTCAAGAATTTGGCGGGGAAGAGGTGTTTAGGCGGCACCTGTACAGTTGGGCAGGCGCAGCAGGGCGCGAAGTGGTTTTGAGGTGGGAAAATGGCAGATATCCGCGTCTGGAGGAGTCTGGCCGCGCTGGCGCCATGACGGCAAGGAGCTTTTGTATCGTGCGCCGGATGACAAACTTGTGTCGGTAGGGATCAGCGAGGTGGCGGGAACTCTCGTCATCGGCAAGTTACAGACGCTTTTTCAGATAAGGCCCGCGCCGGGCGGTTTAGGGCCGATGTACGACGTTTCAGCGGACGGCAAAAAGTTCGTCGTCGTTTCGCAAGGCGGGCAGCAAGAGTCCAGGCCGCTTACGCTCGTAGTGAATTGGCCGGCGCTGCTGAAGAAGCAGTGAGAGCAACCCTTCCTGCCTCGGGGCACGCAAGTGGCGAGTGACGAACAAAGACGGCCTTGTGGGATAACCCACAACAGCAGATTCCTCGCTGGATCTGGTCGCATCCGCTCGGAATGACGACGTTGACCTCATGCGGCACAAAAAAGGCGGCCCACAGAAATGGGCCGCCTTGGGATGCGTGATGGAGCAACGATTTAGTACATGCCGCCCATGCTGCCGCCTCCGCCGCCCGGACCACCGGCGCCAGCAGCCTTCTTGTCGTCTTCCTTGATGTCGGCCACAAGAGCTTCCGTGGTGAGCATCAGGGCCGCGATGGACGCTGCGTTCTGCAGCGCCAGACGCGTTACCTTTGCGGGATCGATGACGCCGGCCTTGACCATGTCGCCATATTCGCCGGTATCGGCATTGAAGCCGAAGTTGTCGTCCTTCGAATCGCGAACGCGGCCAACAATTACCGCGCCTTCTTCTCCCGCGTTGTGAGCGATTTGCCGCATGGGCTCTTCGAGAGCGCGCTTGACGATGTTGACGCCAATTTCCTCATCGCCAGTGGCTTTAATCTTCTCGAGCGCCGCTACGCAGCGGAGCAGAGCAACGCCGCCGCCGGGGACAATGCCTTCCTCGACCGCAGCACGTGTGGCGTGCATGGCGTCTTCGACGCGAGCCTTCTTTTCCTTCAGCTCGGTCTCTGTCGCCGCGCCTACCTTGATGACGGCAACGCCGCCAACGAGTTTGGCCAGCCGCTCTTGCAGCTTTTCCTTGTCGTAGTCCGAGGTGGTGTCCTCGACCTGCGTGCGGATCTGCTTGACGCGGCCTTCGATCTCGCCGGGCTTGCCGTAGCCTTCGACAATGGTGGTGTTGTCCTTGTCGATGGTGATTTTCTTAGCGCGGCCCAGGTCTTCGACCTTCACGTTTTCAATCTTGATGCCAAGGTCCTCGGTGATAGCGCGTCCGCCGGTGAGCGTGGCGATATCCTCGAGCATAGCCTTGCGGCGGTCACCAAAGCCCGGGGCCTTGACTGCGGCGCATTGCAGCGTGCCACGGAGCTTGTTGACGACCAACGTTGCGAGCGCTTCGCCTTCGACGTCTTCGGCGATGACCAGCAACGGCTTG
>JBAUEX010000367.1:0-9823 GCA_049678845.1 Candidatus Acidiferrales bacterium | reverse complement strand
GTCTTTCATTGAGCTGCCCCTTCAGGCGGTCCAGCAGCTTCGTTTTGTCAATCAGGAATTCCACAAGCGTGATGGTTCGGCGCTGTGCTTCGATGGCGACACCGGCAAACCACATCAGCCAGCGCGTGATCTCAGTTTCCTTGTTCGCCGCTTCGAGTGCCTCGTAGTAGCTTTTGCGTCGGGCAAGAATCGTTGCCGCCAGCGCCGTTAGCGTCGGCTGGCCAAGACCCTGCGCCAGAGCTTTTTCCCCGATGGCGCGCCCGATGCGCCCGTTGCCGTCCTCAAACGGATGGATGCTCTCAAAATACAAGTGAGCGATCCCGGCTCGCGTAAGCGCAGGCAAAGCCCTTTCGCCACCCGGAGCAGTTCGACTAAACCAGGCGATGAATCGCTTCATTTCAGATGGAACGCGCGACGACGGCGGCGCTTCGAAATGGACCTTTGGTTCGTGAACGGAGCCGGAAACCACTTGCATCGGCTCCGTGCCCGTTCGGTAGCGTCCGACATCTCTCAGGTTGCGGCTGCCGCTCGTGACCATGCGATGCCAGTGAAACAGCGTTTCTTCGGAGAGCGACCCGCCAAAAGACCGATAAAGGTCAACCATCATTTCCGCGATGCCTCGCTCTGCGGGCCGAACGCGCCGCTCGTCTGTGGCAATGCCTAGCTGTTTGCGGAGAGAGGACTGCACGCTCGCGCGATCTAGAATCTCGCCTTCGATTTCGGAAGTCGTAATCGCTTCCGTGCTCATGGCCTCAACGGTGAGCTGGTCGCGCTCTTCTTTCCCCAGGTGCCGGACGGTGCCGACGAACACGCCTCCGCCGACGAGAAACTGCTTCTCCGCAGCCTCCAGCCGCACCCGATCCCATCGGAAATTGGGCCAGTCCGGTTTTTGCCAGTTCCAAGTCATGAGCGATAGAGCGTCTTTCTATCGCTCATATTATGCCATATGTTGAGCGATAGACTCAAAATCTATCGCTCGTGGATGACGCGCTCGGCGCATGCTCGGCCGATTACTGTGACAAGCTATGACAGTCGCTGTGACAAGAGTGCAGTTACAATTGCGGCCAGAATATGAGCGCGGCTTTCGAGAGATACATCGGAATCGACTATTCCGGGGCAGAGACGTGTGAGTACAGCCTCAAGGGCCTCCGAGTCTACAATCAACCGCGGTGTGGCGGTCGGGAGGGCAACTGCGCCACTCGGACGTAGTCTTCTATTCCCTTTGCGCCACCCGCCGACAGGTCAACTGCGCGTGGAAATGGTCATGTAGGCGCGCCCTGGGGATCGTGGGCGGATCACGGGCAACTCTTCCATAATCCGTTAAGGTAAGGGTTGCCACTACAGCGTCGTCATCTCACCTGTCCCCTCGGTGGCGAAGACTCTTGGGGTCGGTAGGTCCAAAGGCAACGCTTCGATCTTTTTTAAATCGTATCCAGCGTCTGGTAATTATTGATGCTTCTCGTGCCGGTCCAACTATGCCCTTTCCGGGCGTATGTGGTTTTCGAGCTTCGCTCCGCGGGATTTGGCGAGCAATGCGTGCTACCAGGCACTCCGCCGCGATGCTACTTCCTGTTCGGCACCACCACGATCATGCCAGTAAAGTTTCCTGGCCTCGCGTGTGCCATGTACACGGTGCCGTTCTTGGTGACGACCCCGTTGCGCTCGCCCTCGTGTGTCGGGACCACAGCAACTTTGCTGAGCTTACCCGAGGCATCGACCCGGGCCACGGTAAGCTGCGCGGCTCTCGCGGCTCCGACATACAACATATGGGTGGCCGGCGAATAGTTGAGATCGTCGACACCATCGCCAGTGTCGATCGCGGACAACTGCTGCCCCTTCCCTCCAGCGTTCAGAACCTCGGCCCGGGTGCTGCAGGCCACGAAGAGATAGCCGGTGTTCTGATCAATCTGCAGACCATGCGGCCCATCCGGCCCACAGTTGGCCTGCCACTTCGCCACCGTCTTACGCGTCTTCAGGTCGATCGCTGTGGTGACGTCCTTGTCCTCGTAATTCATGTAGAGGCGGTCGTGCCTGGCATCGACGGCATAGCCTTCTGGTCGGCCATCAAAAGTCAGCTTCGCTTTTTGCTGCAACGTGTGGCTGTCGAGGATGCGGACCGAATCGTCGCCCGGGGAGGTAACCCAGACTTCTTGGGTGGGCGCCACGTAGACGACCCCGTCGGGAGTGGAGTCAATGTGGCCGCAGTTCTTGCGCACGAGCGTTTTTTCGTCGACGGCACATATACTCTTGTCGGCGCGGTCGCCAATGTAGACGACGCCGTCACCGACGTAGACGCCGCTTGGTCCCTGCGCGCCCATGCGGCCGTTCCGCATTTGAATCTCCTTCGTGGCAAAGCCCGTAATCTCATGCACCTTCTCGTTGCTGGCATCGATCACAAAGACCGAGCCGATGTTGATGCCGGGAACCCAGACATCGTTGGTCTTCGGGTCATAGGCGATGTAGTCCATGGTGATGTTTCCCTTGCCGTGCGAGGGAAGAGCCAGGGTGTGCGTGGTGTACTTCGCGCTTCCCTGGGCGGAAGCCCGCAACCCCAGACCGAATGCGGCCAGAGCCACGACGAGCAGCAGGAGCCGCGATGGCTTTGTGGCCGCGATGGAAGCATCGCTCGCGCGCCGTTTGCTGCGCAGCCGCGCTGGCAGAGCCGCTTTCCTCGATTCCGAATTGGGCATAGAGAATCTCCTTAGTTAAAACCATGCGATTGACCATATAACCATTCCGCCCACGTTGGAAGCATCTCTTGTTAATGCTCCTTTTTTTCTTTTCGGGCGCAACGATGTGGTGTAAGAAGCAAACCCCTTGCGACTTATGCCCGTTTAGGCATAATATGGAAATGACGACAGCGAGCATCAAGCCGGTCGTTTGGATTGGAAGCAGTAGGACAGCCCTTGCTTCCTTTCCAGAAGATGTAAAGGACGCGATTGGCTATGCGCTCTACATTGCACAGGGCGGCGCAAAGCATGCCGATGCCAAACCGCTTCGCGGATTCGGCGATGCGGGCATCTTGGAGATCATTGAAGACCATGCGGGTGACACTTATCGCGCCGTGTACACGGTTCGCTTAGCGGGTCGCATATATGTATTGCATGTATTCCAGAAGAAATCAAAAACCGGGATCAAAACACCGAGACCGGAGATTGAGCTAATCAGATCGCGTCTCAGGCGAGCCGAAGCAGAACACGTCAGATGGCTAGAGGCTCAGAGGGGATAACAGGCATGAGTAAGAGAATTCAGGTCGAAGAAGGCAGCGGCAACGTCTTCGCCGACATCGGTTTGCCTAAGCCGGAAGAGCGTCTCGCCAAGGCCGACCTTGCGATCCGCATAGCTGAGACTATTCGCGCGCGGCGACTCACGCAAACTCGCGCCGCCCACATACTGAAAATCGATCAACCCAAGATTTCGCGCCTCTTGCGGGGTCAGCTTTCCGGCTTCTCCACCGAACGGCTCATGCACTTTTTGACCCTTCTTGGCCGTGACGTTGAGATCAGTGTCAAGCCCGCGCCGCGCTCGCGCCGCCAAGGCCAACTCCGGGTCATTGTCAACGCATGACATCAAGTGAATTCGAACCGCAAGCGAAGGCGGTAAAGCACACGCTCTGATTATCTCCTTGCCCCTAGACCCAAGTAGCCACAATCGTCGACAACTTGGACATAACTAATGTAACTGCTCAAGCCCAAGTATCCGTTCGGAAATGCGAACGTATGGCCTCAAGTCGCTCGGGGAGAGTACCCTCGCAGGTGACACCCAAATAAGTCGCAGCACGGGTCACTCCCACGTAAAAGAATCGGTGAAACAGGTCAGGCATCCGCCGAGCGAGAGCATCAATACCAACAAAAAATACGGATCCTGGCAGAACTTCAGGACTGCAGTTCCGGCTCGTTGATAATTTGGCAGAGAATCCGGTGTAGTGTTTCCAACTGGCTAGTGCTCAGACCACGAAACTCGTCTGGCGCATCGTAAAACTGTTCGAGGAGCTCGGATCGCAATTTCAACCCTTTCCGCGTAAGTGCCACCAACTTCACCCGCCGGTCCTCTGGAATAGTCCGGCGCTCCGCAAGTCCCATTCGCTCCAAACGATCTACGATAAACGTGGCGTTTGAGGCATCGCATGACCACGCTTGGGCAAGAGACCGCATGCTTCGGCCGTTCTGAAGGTCGAGACTGCTAAGCCCGCGCGCATCGTTGGGCGTCAAGCCACGCTCCCCAAGGATTCTGGTTCGTTGCGGAGCAGTGCGCATGAGCAGGTCAAACATCAAGTGCCAAGCACGGCGGGCGAGTCTTTGCTTGTTTGTGAATGAGTTCCGCACTCTGATAACGATAACAAATTTCGACCTTTGATTCAAACTCTACAATAGTTTAGTGATTTGTATAGTTGAACTATATAAACAATTATGCTGTAATGGTGAGCGGGCCACATGCCCGAACCACGGCGAGAGAAAGCCATGCCAAGAAAAGCCGAAATCCGGGCGAATGCCATTGGCAATTCGATTGAGCTCGGTTCAACGCCAGCCCAACAGATTACGGCGGCCAAAGTAAGTGGATGGCGTCTGCTGGCAGCGCTTGGTGCCGGCTCGTCTGCAGGCACCGGGATTGGGACTATTACATACTTCGCGGTTCATTTCCTTGCACCTGCGACGAACTCAGCCGTATTGACGCAGGTCATCGTTGTCGAGGTCTACGGGCTACTTACGATCGCCGTTGCTGTGGCTTTCCGCCCCGCAAGCGATTCGCCTCTCGCCTTTCGCTTCACCTCGCTTAGCGACTTGGCGCTTGCTTTCGGTGCTTGGCTAGGCGTCCTCGCCGTTTCGGCCGGCGCATACTTGCTGCTCAAGCCTGTCTTCGGCAGCATTACCGACATTCTTCGACACCTTCTAATTGAAGGGACGGACGTAAAGCGCCTTCAAGGCCAACCGATTGCCGCTTGGGCCATTGCCCTGCCCCGCGGATGCCTGCTCGCGCCGTTGTTTGAGGAACTGTTCTTCCGCGGCGCCGTACTGCAGTGGTTCCGGCGCTATCTTTCAGACGCCAACGCGATTCTCGTCGCCGCCGCATTATTCGCAGTAATGCATGTGTATCCTCTTGCTCTACCGTTCGCATTTATATTCGGTGCGTTCACGGGCTGGATTCGCGTCCGGACTGGTTCCACGATGAACACTCTGTGCATGCACATTTGCAACAATCTCGTTTTTCTTGGCTTGGGTTTCTGGCTCCTCAGATGAGTCGTCGGGTGTCGGCGTGCGGAGACCGAGTGTCATATCCCGGTGCATCGGGCCAGATTCCATCCCGATTCAAGTTCGGGCAGCGAAGGATAGCTAAGCCAGTTTTCACACGCAAGGAAGGAGAACCAAAGCATGAGCCTATATTCAGCCGTTCTGTTCATCCACGTCATGTCGGCGATTGGACTGTTCGTCGGACTTACTCTCGAAGGATTCGTTTCTATTCGAATCGGCCGGTCCGCTGATACCGAGCAGATAAGGTTTTTCACTCGTGCATTCGACCGGCTGCGCTGGATCTTCATTCCATCGTTTGCCGGCATTCTTCTCGGCGGCCTCTACCTCGGCTACAGATATGGCGGAGGCACGTTTTGGATCCCTGCGGCGCTCATCGCTACGCTCGCGATTATGATCATCGGCGGCCTCATGACTGGCCGGCCAATGGCAAGGTTGAAGAAAGCAACTGTGGATGCGGAGATTGCTTTCCACTCCTTATCCACTCAAGCAAAGAGTCGGCAACTCGCACTTTCCTACGGGCTGCGCGTTGGTCTTGCCCTCGGAATCGTATTTCTGATGACCGCCAAGCCGGACGTGTGGCCCTCGACATGTGCGCTGATTGTCGGCTGCATTGCTGGCCTGGCTATTGCTTCTGGCATGCGCAAAAACTGGACTCGCACCGGCGCGGGCTGCGGTCCGTGGCGCGGCCCAATACAGCATATGCCAGACGCGCCAGTCCACTGAACGAGATGGTTCGCGGCGGAGGAGAATATGAGTTTGCTATCAGGAAAGGTCGCGTTAGTTACCGGTGCCAGCCGAGGAATCGGCGCATCCATTGCTCGTCTCTTTGCACAACATGGCGCGAAAGTAGCCGTTCACGGTAGAGACACGGCGGCCTTGGCAGCGGTAAAGGACGAGATCGAGCGCAGCGGCGAGGCATCAATCCAAGTCGTCTCTGATGTCACGAAATTCGCCGAGATCGAAGCCATAAGGAAGCAGGTCGAACGAGAACTCGGACCCATTGATGTCCTCGTCGCAAATGCGGGCGGAAGCTTCACCATGCCCGGCCCAATCGAAGAGATTAGCGAGGAAGGCTGGCATGCTTCCGTAAACGGCAATCTCACCGCAACATTCCTCACACTCAAGAGCATTCTGCCAGGCATGAAACAACGAAAATCAGGCGCCATTGTGACCATTTCTTCGGCCGCCGGTAGGAAGCCGCATCCGCAAGCGCCGATTCCCTATTCCGCCGCGAAGGCGGGCATACAAATTCTTACGCAGGATGTGGCTGCGCAAGCCGGGCCCTATGGGATTCGCGTAAATTGCATTGCTCCGGAAACGATCCTCACCGAACGCAATCGCCAGCGCATACCGGAAGCGCAACAAGAGGCGATGATCGAGTGGCACCCGATACGCCGGCTTGGCACGCCCGAGGATGTAGCGCAAGCAGCTCTTTACCTCGTCTCCGATCAGTCGGGGTGGATCACGGGTATCATCATGGATGTTGCAGGTGGGGCCGTGATGGTCTGATTTATCTGTTCGTTCCTTTTCGAGACATTATGAATCTGAAAATTTGGGAACTCGTTAGCATCTTTCTTTCCGCTTTGGTTACCGGCGTCTTTTGGGGGCCGTGGCTGGGCTTGAGCCGTTCGATTACCACTTTCAGCGCAGATGTGTTTCTAGCGATCGGACATCGGATGATCCGAAACCTCGCACCGGTAATGCCGTTTCTGATGCCAGACGCGATCTTGTCGTTTGTGCCGGTTCTCGTGATCTCGTTTCACGAGTGTCCGCTGACTTTCTGCCTCACCTTGGCGGGTTTCGCTCTATTCATTGTCGCTCTGCTTGTGACCCTCATTGTTGAAGTTCCGATCGACAATCGCATCAAGACGTGGACAGTCACCGCGCTGCCCGATAATTGGCAACAACTTCGAGATCGATGGGAAATCTTTCACGTCGTCCGAACGGCGGCGTCAGTTGCTGGACTTCTTTTGCTGCTGATAGGAGCCATCTTCTGAACAGTGTCACGCGATCCTCGCCACATTTTCCTGCTGTGGCGTCGCTTATGGGTTGCTCTGACCTGCTGAATTGCTGCGGCACATTTTTCCTTTTCCGCCGCGCTGTTCCTCGGGCACGACTTCGGGGCAATTCCTGCGCCCGGCAGCTTCGGCGACTTGCTTTGTTCGGTTCCTCCCAAAAAATCTCTGAAGGTTCGCCGAGATTTTTCGTGGCCCTCCGAAAAAGCGTCGCCTCGCTTTGGGAGCAGAGCTTGGGCTACGCGGAACGAGCCGCCTGAAATGTGCGGAAGAATAACTCGCGGTCCGGGCGGACAGCGGCGATCGGCCAGCCTGCGCTGATGCCGCCGTCCACGACCAGGTTGTGTCCTGTCACGAAACGCGACGCATCGCTGGCCAGGAATAGTGCTGCTTGCGCGATATCATCGACGCGTCCGGCGTACTGCAGCGGCTGCCACCGGCGCGCGACGGAAGTAATGGCGGCCTCGGCATATTCCGGGTGCTCGTCGGCCTCGTCAGGTTGCATGTCCATGTACTTGCCGAAACCTCCGGTAGCGATCATCCCCGGTGAGATACTGTTTACCCGAATTCCTTTCTCACCCAGCTCCATTGCTGCGCAACGTGTTAGGTGAATCGAGGCTGCCTTCGCGGCTGAATAGTAGTGTCCTCCCAGTCCGGCGCGGACTCCGTTGACGCTCGCGACGTTAATGATGCTGCCCGTTCCCTGTACCGCCATAATCCGCGCCGCATATTTCATCCCCGCAAGTACGGCACGCAGGTTCACACCGATCACCGCATCGAACTGCCCCAAATCAACGTCGGCAATGGCGGCAAATTGCGAACCCCTCCCGGCGTTGTTCATCAGGCAATCGAGGCGGCCAAAGCGGTCCACGGCATGGTCGATCATAGCCTTGACATCAGCTTCGACGGAGACATCGGTGCGGATGAAGCTAGCGGCATCGCCAAGCTTCTCCGCGAGTTTCTTTCCTCTGTCTTGGCGCCGGCCGGCAATCACGACCTTGGCGCCATTGGCGACGAAAACCTCGGCGGTGCAGGCGCCGATGCCGCTCGCCCCGCCCGTTAAAACTGCAACTTTTCCTTCGAGTGGCAACATCGCAATAGCCCCCTGTGCTAGGCAGCCAGTACTGTGGTTGCCTGTCTTGAAGTCCGCTCCGCGATCAGTATCCCAATGGAGGAAGAACTCCGTCCATGACCTCCCAGGTCAAGAAGACACATGGCTGAAGTAGTCCGTTCCGATACTAAAAACGCGTCTGAATCAGGGGGTCAGCACAACACGCGTGGCTTCATCTGCTGGAAAGAAACTCTCAATGCGCAGTTCCTGCAGTGCAATGTCCAGCGCAGTGCCGAAGGTAGTAAGCGCAGAAAACAAGCGGAGCGTGGATTTTTTCCACCTGTAGTTGATGGTTAAGAACGGTGGAGGAGCGCCATCCAAATCGAGCATGCGCCAGCGGTTTGGGACGCCCGGATAGCTGAGCAATTCCTCGAGGAAACTCTTCATCGTTTCGTCCGACGGGTTGGCCGCGGCTTCGCGATGCACCCGCTGAATGTTGCGTGCAGCCACACTCTCCCAGTTTTCGATAAAAGGCCGCAGCCCTTGAGGATGGAATACAAGGCGGACTCCGTTGTGAGGCGTTACAGAATCGCAGCCAGGGAAGAAAGCAAGAAAGCGCTTTGCGCCAGTATTCATCCGCAGAGTGTTCCAATACCGGTCCACGACGAGTACGGGATAAGGCTCAAGTTGCGCCATGAGAAGCTGCACGGCACGGCGCGCGGCCTCTGCCTCAGGCGTGTCGAGATTGGTCTGACGATAAAGTGGTGCGTAGCCCGCCGCCAGCAGCAGGGCATTGCGCTCGCGCAGCGGAACCTGAAGAGTTTCGGCGAGCCGTAGGACCATCTCTCGGCTCGGCTGTGCCCGGCCCGTCTCGACGCAACTGAGATGACGCGTTGAGATATCTGCATCGAGCGCAAGGTCCAGTTGGCTGAGGTGGCGAACAGCGCGCCAGCGACGTAGCAGGACGCCAAAACTCATGTTAGGCATTGTAGCAACGGACAGGAGACGCGGGAATCACGGTGCGAATTATAGGAGGAATTGCTCTCCGGAGACCATAAGCATGGCTTCCGAGCAACGATGTCGGTGCGGATAACCTTCACGCATTCGCGGGTGGTTTCGAGCGCCTGTTTAGCGTCGTGGTGGGATACGAAGTCGATGTCGTCATAAAGCGCTGTATTTTGTTTGCGGCGGAGACGGTCGAAGACAGCCAGCAGGCCAATATGCTTCTTATCGATGCGCGCTCTGACGAACTCAATAATCGCAATGTGGTGTCCGGGGCTGGCTCCTGGCGCGAAAACCGTAGCTGAACATGCAACCGGGCGATGTTTTGAGTATCGCTTCGTAAGCTTGCTGAAGGCAAGCTTCCTCATCGAAAGCAAGAATCTTATCCTTCTGCATCAACAACCCTTGCGTCGTGTTGGCGCTGATTCTTGCTCCTGTTGTACCGATTGTCCCGAGTTTGCACCAAAAAAGTGCCGAGGAAAAAGCAGCTTACATCTATATAAGAG
>JBAUEX010000366.1:0-8439 GCA_049678845.1 Candidatus Acidiferrales bacterium | reverse complement strand
GACAGGACCCAGCGCTTCGACTTCGCAAGGTTCAACTCTGACGGTTGACGGAGGGCTTCCCATGCCGCCGCCGACAGGACCCAGCGCTTCGGCTTCGCAAGGTTCAACTCTGATGGTTGACGGAGGGCTTCCCATGCCGCCACCACCGCCGTCGTCGCCATGGGGAGTCGTCGCAGTCGTCTCCTAGTTATCGGATCCCGAACAAAGGGGGAAGGCGTCCATCCGCGTGGTTGGAAGCCTTCACGCAGCACGGAAGGCGCCGAGCGGTAGTGGTTGAAAACGGGGGAAGGTTAACGATCTTTCCCCCTTTTTCCTGTGTTAATATGTGCGACAAGTAAAGTGGCACACGGGACAGACCAACTCGTTTGGTGGACATGCATCTTGTTGGAACTGTTCCTCGTCCTTCACTCTATTCCAACGATGTTGAAGAGATTTCCGATTTTCTACGGTTACGTCGCATGTGTTCTTATAAGAGACGTGTCAGCAATTCCGATATACAGAATGTGGCCCGGTCTCTATGCGCCGTTTTACTGGTCCACGGCATTTGTGACGGCAATTCTGGGTTACGCAGTGATTCTGGAGATCTACAATCGAAGTTTGGTAAGATTTCCGGGCGTGGCGCGTTTGATCCGGGCTGTATTGGTAGGGCTACTTTTTTTGGTCGCCGTGAGAGCGTTCGCCGAACTATTCGGTGGCGCGGCAAATCCATTGGCATCGTCGGCGGCGCTTCTCGAACGCGACCTGCGGATCTTGCAGGCAATCCTGCTAGGTGCGCTCCTTGGCATTTTTAGTTTTTACCGTATCCCGATTGGCAAGAACCTTCGGGGCATCATAGTTGGTTACACGCTTTACGTAGGAGTGCGAGTAATCGAACTCACGGCTTACACCCAGTTGGGAAAGGCCACGGGGATTTTTGTGAGCAAGATTGAACCCATCAGCTACTTGATTTGCCTGGTCGTGTGGACGGTGACGCTCTGGTCGCGCGCCCCGGAAGCAATCGCCGTTGCGGAGCCCGACATCGAACAAGACTACGATCTTCTTATGCGGCAAACCAGAACGCAACTCCTGCGCGCATGCGCCTTTCTAACAAGGACCGTTCGACCGTGATCTCGACTCTTTTTTCGATCGCGATCGGTGTGCTGCTTTTGGGGTTCCTGGCCTATTGGGCTTTCAGGGGAAGTTCGTCTGTACCTGTCGCCGGCTCTTCCCCAACCGATACGTCCAAGGCTTTGCGGTTGGAATTGCCGCCGGCGGACCTCATCGAAAGGGTGCTCGACCCGCGCGACCTCGCTTTTGTCCGCAAGGAATCGCCGGCCGAAACCGTGAGGTTATTTGAACAGGAGCGCCGGGCGCTGGCGATTTCCTGGCTGCGGCACACCCGCCGGCAGGTGGGGCGCTTGATGAGCTATCACGTGGGCGCGGTCCGTCAGAACGTTAATCTCCGGCCTGCCCTTGAGATCCAGTTGGGACTTCACTACGTCAGGTTTCTGGTCGTGTACGGGCTGATTCTGGGGCTTTCCTACATTCGTGGTCCGTTCCAGATCCGGCTCATGATGGGTTATGTGGTCGGCGTCACTGCGCAACTACGCGGAGTATCGGATAAACTGCTTGGTGCCGCACAATTTTCGACACCGGCCAGCGCGACTCCGCCGACACCGTGAGCGAAACGTAGGATTTATTCATGGCCAAACAGATAGGAATTCAGGCTGCCATTGCCGATCTGAAGAAACACACCTTGCCGGGAATGCCCGGTGATATCGCGAGATTGGTTTACCTGGCCGCCACGCGCGATTACAACACCGGAAAGTATTACCATGAGGGCCTGTCGCGCCTCTATACGCAGGAGTTCGCCGCGCGCGCCCTTCAGGAATGCCACAACGAAGTCTTCCAGGAGCTGGTGCGTTCGTCAATCGAGGAGCTGCTGTTTCAGTTCGAGCTTTACGTCAGTTCTGGCTGCGCGCAAGCCGACGAATTCATCGATTTTTGGGAAAAGGCTGAGCCGTATCGAGTGACGATCCCCCTGGCGTCAGATCCGATTTCCGCGCAACTGTTCAATTCAAACGTCAAGATCGCTTTGGCAATTTTGAGACACCGCGAGAGTAATCCTCAGCATAGTTCACCAGCCGCATGGCTACGGCCGTAACCTGCCCGACAATCTCAGCTTCCTCTGGCCAGGCGACCTGTTGCGTCGAACACGGCGAAAGGGGATGCGGAATCAGGGTGAGCTTCCCGTTCAACAGCTCGCACCAGGAGCACGCATAGCCGTCGCGAAGCTCAATAAAATAAATCGGCCGGTCAAGCTCGGTTCGCCACGGACCTGATTGAATTTCGTTTTTCTCACCGTCAATTTGAACGAACGAACCGGGCCGCAACAAGGGATAAAGAGTGAAATCCTTCTGCCCGATGTATCCGTATAAACTATGGCGTAGATCAAGGCTCTGAATAATGGGTATGGGTACTTCGCCCCAGATTTCCACCATGCGGGACAACAGACTGCTTCGCTCGATATTGAAGCCGCGGTCGAAGCGGACGGGAAACATCACGGGCTGAGATTCGTCGGGAATTTCCAGCTTTACAATATGAGTCTTTTCCAAGGGCAACGAGAACTGGTAGCCGAGAATTTTTGTCAGGTCGACCCCGAAGAGGGTTAAAAGTTCATTGAAGCCCGTCCGATAAATAATGCTCAGACTAAAAAGTTTGTGAATACTCGGAACCGCATCGGTGTTTTCGATCTGCGTCAACCAGGCATTCGAGATTTGAAAATACTCGTTGCCCTCATCCTGCGCTATCTTTCGGCTGAACTCTTCTACTTCTCGCGTCGTGATGCCAAGGTGGTTCCGTAGGTTCTTCAATCGTTCGCCGGCGCGCACGGCCATCCCTCTGTTGGACGAAGCCACCATGGAGCTCCCGATTCGAATGCCTGCTTGCAAAGCAAAGCGTCAAGAAACTGCTCGACATCACCAAAGCAGGCAGGGTCACAATGCCTGTGCCCCCGTGAGCACGGCATTGCCAAGCGTCAAGTCTATCATAGAGAGTTTTTGCGCTAGGAGCTGTGAATTCAAGGTTTTAAAATCGAAGGAATTTGTGCTCTAGGAGTTCTGCCCTGCCGACCCGTAAGCGACGGAGTTATTCAAACGGCGGTCCAGCATCGCGGCCGCGAACTTTGCGCACTCGATCAGTTCCCGATTCGCCCAGTTTGAGATCGACGGAAGCGCTTTCCCGCTCAGTTTCCGGAACGCGCGCAGCGCTTGATAATAGATGGCGACTTCTTTCGTCCAAAGATTGCTTTCGTGCAACGAACGTCCCAATTCCTCAGACGCGCGGGTCAGCATTTCGAAATGTTCCGCACAAATCTCGGTATTGGCGATGCCCGTTGCGCTCTCCAGCGCACTCGAAAGCGGCTGTGCGGCGATGGTGACCCAGATCGATCTCCATTGGGAGATCCCAAACTGAAGCAACGCCGCGAGCGACATCACGCAAATGAGTGCCGCAATCATGTGTACCAGTGTGGTGCGTCGGGATCGCCTTGGCAATGGCCCGAAGGTACTATTCGCTCGAATTGGTGGACTTAGATGTTTTGGGAGGCTGCCTCAAGCGGTACACTGTGGGTTTCAAAGTCCGTTTTAGGCGTCCTGGATTTGTCTTGTTGATGGGAGGAATTGAGCTGCATGGGCATGGAGGATTTAGAAGTTGACCCGAAGAACGTGACGTTTCGCCCCTGGGACTACTCCGACCGCTTGCGCGAGCTCCGTAAGCGCGATTGGTGGATGTGGGGCTCCTCCGTCGTTGTAAATCTGCTGCTGACGGCAGGCATCGTTTCACTCTCCTTCCCGGCCATCTTGGCGGACAGGCAGTCTGCTTTAGGCTCCGGAGCGCTCAAGACGATTTTGGGTCTGGTGGGCATGATTCTGCTGTTTATTGGCTACCTCACCTACGAGAAATTCCTCATCAACAGGCTTCGCATTGAGCTTGCCGAACGGCAATTTCAGTCTTCGCTCTGGCGCAATCTGGCCTTGGTGGATCCGCTTACGGGTCTTTACAACCGCCGATTTGCCGAGCGCCACCTGAAGGCAGAAATCGCACGCGCCCGCCGCCGGGGTTATCCCTTAACGCTTGTGCTGCTTGATCTCGACAATTTCAAACAGGTGAATGACCGCTTCGGCCATCCTGCGGGGGACGCGGTCCTCAAAGGCTTCGCCGATCGTCTGGCGGAAGTTATTCGGGAAGGCGATTTAGCGGCGCGTTTGGGCGGCGATGAATTCATGCTTCTGCTTGCCGATTGCAATCGTGCTCATCTCCCCGCCATCCTTCGCCGCTTGGAATCGATTCAAGTGCAATGCGGCGAGAATCTTCTTCCAGTGACCTTCTCGAACGGCGCGGCGGAATGCCAAGACGGAGATCGGCCCGAAGACCTCTTTCATTACGCCGACAAACAGCTATACGACAACAAGCAAGCGGGAAAGCAACCGGTTACTGCGCCGCCCAAGTAACGACTTTGCTATACCCGCCGGCAGGATCGGTTCATTCGCTGCTTTGACGCGCTTCTTCCCGTCTCGATTCAGTTCCCTAGGGCGTGATTTTCGGCAGCAGTTTCCAGATTCTTGCTTACGAAAGAAAGCAGGGATCCGGTTTCTGGTCGAAGAGAAGCCCTCTCTGTGAAAATTGAATTGGGAGCCGATCCCGCATGCTTTTGGTGCGTCTGGATTTCGTCCTGGGAGGCTAGAGCTTGTCAGAATCGAGCGTCGTCAAACCGGAGAAGCGATGAGGGCCGATGCTGCCGCTCCGCTCGACACGAACGTGCGGCATATCGAGCGCCGCCAGTGGTGGCTTTTCTCCTCGGGCATCATTGTCACGATTCTCCTGACCGTAGGGATCATTTCCTTTGCGCTTCCCGTACTTAATCCGGGAGGTGGTTGGTACTTCCCGGTGGACCCCAGCCTGGCGATCCACGCCCTGCTCGGGCTGGTTCTTCTGTTTGACGTGTACGTGGTCTTTCAGCAATTTCAGATCTATAGATTTCGCCAGCGCGTCCGCGAGCGCGAAGAACTATTTCGACTGATCGGAGAGAACGCGGCCGACATGATCGCTCTGGTCGATGAGGATGGGAAGCGCCTGTATAGCAGCCCGTCCTATAAAAGGCTTCTTGGTTATTCAGACCAAGAGCTTCAGCAAACAACATTCTACGAACATATTCATCCCGATGATCGTGCGCTCGTTGCCGCCGCAACCAATGAAGCGCGGCAGTCGGGAATCGGTCGTCGAGTCGAGTATCGCATCCGGCGCAAAGACGACAGCTGGCTGGTTGTGGAGTCGACGGCCAGCTTAGTCCAGAACCATGGCGGCGCCGGAAAGAAGATGGTCATTGTCAATCGTGATATCACCGAGCGAAAGCAACTCGAAGAACAGCTTTATCTGTCACAGAAACTCGAAGCGATCGGCCGCCTCTCGGGCGGTGTGGCCCACGATTTCAATAATCTGCTCGGCGTGATTATTGGCTATAGCGAGGCTTTGCAGAAGCAGATGAGCGCCGACCATCCTTTCCGTGAAGCGATCGAGGAAATTCAGAATGCCGGCAACCGCGCCGCAGCGCTCACGCAGCAATTACTGGCGTTCAGCCGCAAGCAGGTTCTTGAGCCAAAGGTCATCGATCTCAATATGGTTGTCTCGGAAGTACAGAAGATGCTGCGCCGCCTGATCGGCGAAGATATCGCGTTGAAGATTTCGTTGAACGAACATCTTGGGATGGTCAAGGCCGATCGCGGACAGATCGACCAGGTGATTTTGAATTTGGCGGTGAATGCGCGGGATGCCATGCCCAAGGGTGGGAAGCTGATCATCGAAACGGAGAACGCGGAACTGACGGAAGCCGACCTGAATCGTTACCGCTACGTCATTCCCGGCCCGTACGTGCTGCTCAAAGTGGCGGACACCGGCTGCGGAATGGGCGCCGAGCTTCAGTCTCATATCTTCGAGCCTTTCTTCACGACCAAGGAGCAAGGAAAAGGTACCGGCCTGGGCTTGGCGACCGTCTATGGAGTCATTAAACAGAGCGGAGGCTACATCTGGGTGGAAAGCGAAGTGGGCAAGGGAGCCACGTTCAAGGTGTATTTGCCGCGCGTCGAAGAAGTGCGCGATGTCGTCCCGGAGCGCACAACTTTTGGGCGGCCGCAGCGCTCGCGCACGATCCTCCTTGTCGAAGACGAGCACTCTTTGCGCAAACTGACGCGCAACACGCTCCAGCAGGCCGGGCACACCGTTTTGGAAGCTTGCGATGCTTCAGAGGCTCTTGACGTGGCGAAAAGAACCGACTCGCCAATCGATTTGCTTCTCACCGACGTCATCATGCCGGGCATGAGCGGCCGCGTCCTGGCGGACGAGCTAACAACGCTTCGGCCGGGGATTAAGGTCATTTACATGTCCGGCTATACCGACGGTGATGTGGCCACGCACGGCGTCTTGCAGTCGGGAATTTCGTTTCTTCGCAAGCCCTTTACCGGCGATGCACTCATCGGGCGCGTCGACGAGATATTGTCCATCCCTGTCCTAGCAGGACACTAGCCCGGTGTGCCATCGCCGAATTTGATATAGGAGCGGAAATGCCACGACTGTTGATTGTCGATGACGATGATGCTGTGCGAAAAGTGCTTCGGTTTCGGCTAAAAGACTCTTACGAGATCATCGACACGAGCTCGCCCGAAGAGGCGCTGGCTCTGGCGCTTCAACAGAAACCTGACGCAATTCTGCTGGACTTAATGATGCCGAGATATTCCGGCTTTGAAGTGTGCCAAGCGCTTTCGTCCATGAGCTTCACGCAGATGATCCCGATTTTTATTGTCTCAGGCGAATCCGCGCAGCAGTATCGAGACTTCTGCAAGAATCTGGGCGCGAAGGGCTATTTTCAGAAGCCTGTCGACTTCGAGGCGCTGGAGGGTCGCCTGGCCTCTGTCATTGGGGGCAAGCGTCTCGATCGGCGTTCGGAAGCGCGCGTCAAATTGCGCGTCATTCTCAAACTCAAGGGCACGGACACGAAAGGCAAACCGATCGACCTGCTGACCGCCACGGAGAATGTCAGCGCACATGGTTTTCTTTGTGGCTGCAACGCAGCATTGAAAAAGGACGCCGTCGTCGAGGTCTTTCTGATGTCCGCTGGCCAGCATGTTGTCGGCAAAGCACGCATGATCCACAGCCAATGGCCCGACACTCCCGGGCAGACCTGCGGATTCCGCTTCGACGGCGATCCAAGTGACTGGGTCTTGCGGTGAACCTCCTCTCGTTCCTCATCCAGGCGACCGCGTTCGCGACAGCACGAATGAAGTTGGTGGTCGCGTGCTCGAAATGGGGGTGCCGAATACAAGACTCTGCAACGCCATCTGCTTGAAGAAGCCATCATCGTCAGCTTCGTGACGATTGCTTTTCTATTCCATTTCCGCTCTGCGCTGATCCCCATCCTGACTTTGCCCATTGCTGTTGTGGGGTCCTTCATCCCGATGTACTTCTTGCACGTCAGTTCCGGCCTACTATGGAAAAACGACTCGACAGCCAGGCGCGGTCGGTCGAAAGTTTCACAGGGCGGCTGGCATTGTAGGGGATGGGGGAGTTCTAGGTTGACATTGTAGCTTCATGAAGCTACATTATTGGAATGAAGAGTGTGGGCCTTCGAGATCTCAAGAACCGGTTGAGTGAGTACATTAGAGAAGTGCGGTCGGGCGAGGCCGTACTGGTAACGGACCGCGGGGAAGTCGTCGCAGAGCTCATTCCGCCGGGACAAGGGGGCGATGAGCGAGGCGTGCCTTCGGCGCTGGTGGCACTCGCGAGGAGAGGCCTGCTGACGTTGGGCGTCTCAAACGATCCGGCGGTATATTCGAAGCTGCCGCGTGTCCTCAAGCGAAGCCGTGCTGCGGAACTTCTCAATGAGGAACGCGGTACGCTGTGAGAATCTACGCGGAATCGAGCGCCGTGCTCGCGTGGCTGCTCGGAGAACAGACCGGCCACTCCGTGCGCGAGGTGCTTCGGCACGCCGAATTCGTGATGGCTTCCGACCTTACGCTCCTGGAGTGTGATCGTGTGCTGATCCGCGCCGTCGCGACGGGAGAAATCGACGAAGCGGCAGCTGCGGATCGCCGGGCGCACTTGAATGCTGCGGCTGGCCACTGGCACTTGCAGCGCGTCAGTTGGGACATCGTTGAGCGCGCGAGACATCCGTTTCCTGCTGAACCAGTCCGGACGCTCGACGCGATTCACTTGGCATCGGCATTGGCCGTGCGTTCTGCTGTCCCGGGCGTAGAGCTTCTGAGCCTTGATGAGCGCATCCGCCGAGCCGGGAAACAGCTTGGATTCCGCCTTCAACCTGAGAGAGTCGACCCTGCCCGAATCTGAGTCGCGCTTCTAAACGGTTTGGCCGAGCAGCTCGGCTTCTAAACAACCCGTGAGAATGTAGAC
>JBAUEX010000365.1:0-2590 GCA_049678845.1 Candidatus Acidiferrales bacterium | reverse complement strand
CCCAATGTCCGGGTCAAAAAGCGCCGATGGCGGAAGGTCCGGTTATGGCGCGAAGTCGGACGTCCGCCCTCCTTTGGAGAAACCGAAGAAGCCTATTCTCGCTGCACAGGACGGCAAAGGGCAACACCGCAGGGCCAGCGCTGCTGCCGATATGTGCTAGCACTACAGTTGCATTTTTTGCTTGAGGTGCGCTCGCTTTGCTTCGGCTTGGTGAGCGCGTCGCCAGAGCGACCATGCGATGATGCGAGCGGGCTGGATACGCCGTTGCGCGAGCTTGAGGGTGATACGACGGATTTCCTGGATCGACCAGCGGATCAGGAGCGACGTTTGATCGATCGGCGCGGCAACGTTTTTTTGGGCCCCACAACGGCGGCGTTAGCTCGATGACGGATCGCCGCCATCATGGCGAAGGCCAGCATGACCAGCGAGACATGACGGTGCCACCCGTGCCAGGATCGGGTCTCATTGTGATCGAGACCAAATTCGTTTTTGGCGGTTTCGAAGCCATCTTCGATGGACCAGCGGCAGCCTTCCACTGCAACCAGCTTCTTCGCCGACGTGCCTTTCGGACACCAAGTGGAGAAGAAGGCGAGTTCGCTGTCCCCGATGTTACGGCGGATCAGCAGGCCTCGCGTCCAGGTTCCGGTCAACGTGCTGTTGTAGTCTCCAGCCTCGAGGTCGGCCAATTCGAGATAGGCCCAATCATACAGCCGCGGCCCTTTGGTGCCGTCGCCCGCTGACAGTCGTCGCCAGGCCTTGCCAGGAAGGCTCTGCGCAACGTTGCCAGCGGTGTCGACAAAGACCTGCGCCTTGCCCCAAGAGCGGATCTGATGGTTAGACGCAATGCCCAGGACGTAGCCCTTGCCGGCCTTCCGCAGCATGGCTTCGATGTCGCCCGTTCCATATACGCTATCCGCTGCAACGAAGGAGAACGGCACCTTGGCTACGATCGCCTGCGCAATCATCTTCCGTGCAAGCTGCGGCTTCGTCGCGAAGCACATGTCCTTGGGAACGCGCGCCGCCTTCATCCGAGCGGGAGCGTCCGTCCACTCCTTCGGCAAGTAAAGCCGGCGATCGATGAAGGCGTGGCCGTGACGCGACGCATAGCAGGCAAACACGCCAATCTGACAATTGGTGATCTTGCCTGCCGAGCCGGTGTACTGCCGCGCAACCCCGCACGATGCTTTGCCTTGTTTCAAAAACCCGGTCTCGTCGACCACCAGAACCGCGTCATCGTCTGCCAGAGTTTCCAGCGCATAGTCCCGCACCAGTTCACACAAGGCGTCAGCATCCCAGCTCCCGCGGCCCAGAATCGCCTGTTGACGCCACGGGCCAGCATCCCCTGCTGCTTCCGCCCGCATCCAACCAGTCTTGCGCGGCTCATTGCCCAGCAATCCGTCGAGAAATTGCCCTGCCGACGTCGCCACCCGATCCTGACTAAACAGCGGGCGCATCCGCTGCTTCACATCCCGCAATGACGATGCCCACAGTTCAAGCGTCGTCTCAATCGATGCTCCAGCCATCCACGATCTCCCGAATCATGGTTGCCCATCGATTCAGAAGTCACTCAAAAATTCAACTGTAGTGTTAGAGTCTGTCCGGGAACATCAAACGGGATTACAGAGTTTTCGAAGCATGAGGCGGATTGATGCGAGACGCAAGAACGCCAGCGCCTTGCGATTTAAGTTTTCCCAATCCTTTGCGAGCCGTCGGCAGCGGTTGAGCCACGCAATCGTCCGTTCGACGACCCAACGGCGTGGAAGCACTACAAATCCTTTGGCGTGATCGGAACGCTTGACGATTTCAGTTTCGAGACAGGGGAGGATTTTCGCCAAGGCCTTTTGGAATTCCGATCCCTGATAGCCGCCATCGGCAAACAGCTTTTTCAAGAACGGATACATCCCGAACAGTGTCGCAAGAAGCAGAATGCCGCCGTCGCGGTCCTGGATATCGGCCGGATGAACAATCGCGTGCAGCAGCAAACCCAGCGTATCTACGAGAATATGGCGCTTCTTGCCCTTGATCTTTTTGCCCGCATCATAGCCATGCGGATCGACGCAGGCCCCCCTTTTTCTGCGCTCTTCACGCTTTGGCTGTCGATGATGGCGGCGGTGGGACTGGCCTCGCGTTCGCCTTGCTCGCGGCACTCCACATATAGGGCGTGATGGATGCGATCGAGCGTGCCGTCGTAGCTCCACAAATCAAGATAGTCGAAAAGCGTGCTGCGTGGTGGCAGATCTTTCGGAATCGCCCGCCACTGGCATCCCGTGCTCAACACATACATGATCCCGTTCATCACTTCGCGCACGTCGACGTGGCGCTTGTTGCCACCGCGCCTGGCCGGCGGGATCAACGACTCCACATGCGCCCATTCGTCGTCGGTCAGATCGCTCGGATATCGTAGTGCGCTGCGGTCGTATCGTCTGCGGTTCTTCGCTGTCCACATCGGCGGCCCTCCTCGAATCAGGCCACCACACTTGAATCACAAATGATTCACTGGATTCAACTTGTTCTCGGACAGACACTTAGGGCGTGTTAATAAATAACTTAGTCACTTTCCGATACGCTTTAGTTGGGAGCTATGGTGTAG
>JBAUEX010000364.1:0-6880 GCA_049678845.1 Candidatus Acidiferrales bacterium | reverse complement strand
CCGTCGATTCACGGCGAAGATGCCGTGTTACGCGTGCTGGACAAAGAAACGCTAAGTGAGAAATTTCGGACGCTGAACCTCGACGTAGTGGGCTTCGCCGAACACGATGTACGCAAGTTCCGGCGCTACATTCGCGAGCCTTACGGAATGGTGCTCGTCACAGGTCCCACGGGCTCGGGCAAGACGACCACGCTGTATGCCGCCATCAATGAAATCAAGACCGACGAAGACAAAATTATCACCATCGAAGATCCCGTCGAATATCAGGTGCGCGGCATCACCCAGATTCCGGTGAACGAAAAGAAAGGACTGACGTTTGCCCGCGGCTTGCGCTCTATTTTGCGTCACGACCCGGACAAGATCATGGTCGGCGAAATTCGCGATCAGGAGACGGCGCAGATCGCCATTCAATCGGCGCTCACGGGCCACCTGGTATTCACAACGGTCCACGCCAACAACGTCACCGACGTGATCGGGCGCTTCATCAACATGGGGGTCGAACCATACAACTTCGTTTCCGCCTTGAACTGCATCCTCGCGCAGCGCCTGGTGCGCGTGATTTGCCCCAACTGCAAAAAACAGGTTCAGCTTCCCCCGCAGGTGTTGCAAGAGGCCGGCCTGGACCCGAAGGAATGGGCCGATGTTGCTTTATATGAGGGCGCCGGCTGCCTGGAGTGCTCCGGCAGCGGATTTCACGGACGAACCGCCATCTGCGAATTGCTCGACCTCTCGGACCGCATTCGCGAGATGATCATTGACCGCCGGCCGAGCTCTGAAATCAAGCGCGCCGCGAAGGAAGAGGGAATGGAGTTCCTCCGCGAATCGGGGCTTGCCCGCGTGCGCGCGGGAATGACAACCCTGCGAGAAATCAATAAGGTGACGTTCATTGAGTAGTCTGACGACCATTCAACCAGTCAGCGGCCGTGGCGCGCCCGGCGGGCGTCTCTTCGGTTGGCTTGACGCCATGCCGCATCCCGCCACTGTGCTCGAAATCGCCGCGACGCACGTGGCGGCCGCACGATGGGGCCGTGGCGCAACACATCTTTCCGGATTCGCGGCCGAGTCCTTACCCGACGGAGCGATCGTTCCTTCCGCTACGCAGCAGAACATTCTCGATCCGGATGCGGTACGCTCAGCCATTCGCGGAGTTCTCTCTCGCGTGCCGGTCCACGGGGAGGAAGTCGCGCTGCTGGTTCCTGACGCCGTCATTCGCGTCTTCATTTTGCCCTTCGAGACTTTTCCGCGACAAACGGATGAAGCGCGCCCGCTTTTGCGTTGGCGGCTGAAGAAAAGCCTTCCTTTCGACGCGGAAGAGGCGGCCATATCGTGGATGCGACAGTCGGGCCGCGAAGGAAAAATCGAAGTTGTCGCCGCCGTAGCGCGCCAGAAAATAACTCGCGAATATGAATCCGCGCTCGAGGCCGAAGATCTTTTTGCCGGTGTTCTCCAGAGCTCCACTCTCGCGACTCTGCCCTTGCTCGAACCGAATGTCGCCACGCTTCTCGTGCGCATGAGCGGCCGCAATTTGACCACCGTGATCGTTCGCGGCGAGACACTCTGCGTATACCGTTCGACGGAGTTGGGAACCGAAACCGATGTGCTCAAGCCGCAGGCAGTTTTCGACGAGGTGTTTCCCGCACTCGCCTTTTATCAAGACACGTGGGGCGGCAAGGTCGAGCAATTGCGCATCGCGGGCTTCGGCGTCGGCGAAGAAAATTTGCGCGAAATGCTGGCCCGCGAAATCGGATGTCCCGCCGAGCCCCTCGCGGCCTCGCGCGAATTCTCAGCTGAGGCCAGGTCGCTGGTCGCGCAGGGGCTGGAATCTCTGGTGGGCTGGCAATTAAACCGTGGCGCCTAGCGACAATCAGGAGAATTTTGCAGTCGCGTGAAAACTCGTTTCAATCTCGCGTCATCGCCTCTCGAAAACAACCGCCGGTTCATCGCGAGCGCGGCCACACTGGGAATTCTTGCGCTTGCAGCATCACTTTTCCTTTCCCTCCATGCGATACGGGCGCGGCGTACCAATGGCGCGATCCGCGCGGACATCAGCCGGCTCGAGGATCAGCTTCAGGCGTCCCAACGCGAACAGGAGCGGCTCCGCGTGGCGCTGAAGGATCCGAAGATTGTCGAAGTGATGAACCGCGCCCGGTTTCTCAACAACCTCATCGAGCAGCGGACTTTCCCATGGACAAAAATGTTCGCGGATTTGGAACGGATTCTCCCGCCTGGCGTGCGCGTCGTCAGCATTTCGCCGCAAATGGATAAAGAGGGCCGCGTGAAAGTGATGCTCGTGGTGAGCGCGGTAAACGATGAGCAGAAGATGAAGTTCGTGCGTTCCATCGTGGCGTCGCCATCGTTTTCCAATGTACGGCCGACGCAGGAGAGTCACCCGGAGAGAGTCTCGACAGGAAGCGCGGGTGTCGTGCTGCTTTCGCTGGAGGCGCAATACGCAACCCTATGACGCCTAGAAACAATTCGCGGAAATGGAAGCTAGCAGTGAAGATCGCGCTGGCGTGCTTGCTTGTTCTCGATGCCACGCTGATTTTTGCCAATGTGCGGATAGCGAAAGAAGCCCCACAGTCGCAGGCTCAGGAGCGCAATCGTCTGGCCGAGAAGGAGAAGTTGCTGGCTGCCGACGTGGCAAGGGGGCGGGCTGTCGAGAAGCATCTGCCGGACGTCGGCAAGGAATGCGACGCCTTCTACCAGCGCAATTTGCTCCCCGCGTCGACGGGCTATTCGACTGTGATTTCGGACCTTGGCCAAGTGGGCAAGGATGCGGGAGTCCAGATCAGCGCCACCGGCTACCACGAAACCACCCTAAAAGATCGCGGCTTGACGGAAGTGCAGATATCGGCGGCGGTGCAGGGCGATTATCAAAGCGTGATTCGTCTCATCAACAGCCTCGAGCACTCTCCGCGCTTTTATGTGCTCGACGGTTTGACCTTGGCTTCGGAAACGTCCGGGGCCATCAAGTTAAATCTGACGCTCCGGACCTATTTCCGCATTTGATGCCATGACGAAAAAGACTCGTTACGAACTCTACGCGCTGGGCGCGCTGCTGGTTGTGCTTGCCATCGCGGCCTACGCAAGTCAGTCGCACAATTCCGTGTTTACGGGCGCCAGCGCCAGCGATGTCAAATTCACTCCGCTGGACGTCGCCGATCCCTCGCTTCGGCTCGATTTGCTCGACCGCATTCAGAAAGAGGAATACAAAGGCCAGCATCGCAATATATTCAGTGCCGAGCCGTTGCCTCCTCCTCCGTCAGTGCTGGCGGCCCAGCAAGCCGCGGCGCGAGGCCCTGTCGTGCCTCCGCCACCTCCTCCCGTCACTGTGCCGGCGACTTTTTATGGAATTGTCACCGATTTGCGCACTGGCCAGAAACGCGCGTGCTTTTCTGCTAATGCGGATGACGTGTATATCGTTCCGGTGGGCGGTACGCTGCTCAATCAATTCCGCATCGTGACCATTGGCAATAATTCCGTGGAAGTAGAAGAACTTTCTTCCGGCCGCCACACCACCCTGATGCTAGCGCAGCCGACGGACGAACCGCCCCAGCCGCCGCAACAAGGACAGCCATGATCTCTCGTCTAGGGCCTTCACCCAACGCCCGGCGTGAGAAAGGCTTCGCCCTGATCTTTGTGCTTTTCCTCGTGGCCCTTTTGATTGTCGGAGGCTCCGTGGTGTTTGTGAATCGGTTGACTGAGGGCAAGCGCCAAAAGGAAGCGGAGACGATCTGGAGGGGCCAGCAATATGCGCGCGCCATCGGACTTTACTATCGCAAATTCGGACGCTTTCCCACGAACGTCGACGATCTGGTGAAAGAGCAGAATGGCGTTCGCTTTCTGCGCGAGACGTACAAGAATCCCATGAACAAGGAAGACGGCTCGTGGCGCTTCATTTACGTGACACCCACGGGTCAACTCATCGGCAGCGTGCGTTACACGTCTCTGCAGCAAATGGCCTTTCTCGATAAGCAACGCCAGATGGGAATTGCCATGGGCGCACCCGGTGCAGGGGCCGCTGCGGGGCTTCCAGATGCCGCCACGGATAATTCGAGCGGCCAGCCGCTGGCACAACCCTCCGGTCAGTCATCCATGCAACAGGGAGCGTCTGGTGGCTCCGGTGTTGCGCCCGGCAATTTGCCCGTGCCCCCGGGCCCATCAAGCTCGGCAGTGCAAAATGGCCAGCCACAGAATGCGTCAGGGAGCCTCGGCGCGCCCGGCGGCCAGCAGCCTGGTCAGCCCCTTTTCTCTCAAGGCTCTCAGGCGCAAACGGGAACAAATCCGGGAATGAGCGTCAACGAATCCTCTGATTCCTCGGGGCCGGTGATGGGCGGCTTTATTATCGGCGTGGCGGGGAAGTCAGAGAAGTCTTCGATAAAGGTTTATCAAGGCGGAGTCACTTACAAGCAGTGGGAATTCATCTTTAATCCGCTCGAGCAAGTGCGGACGATTGGAACTGTTGCCAGTGCGCCGGCAAATCTAAATCTGGGTGCATACGGTACTTGCACCTCAAGTAGCCCATGCAATCCGCCACCACAGCCTCCGCAACAGCCGCAAATCCCTCAGCGGCAATAGCGGGGATTCGCAGTCGCGCCTCAGGGAACAGGCGAACGATCAACGCGAATTCTACTATGAATTATCTCAACGGAGTTGTGGGGGCGGCTGTTCTGCTTTCAGTTTCTTCAGCTTTTTTGTCACGCGGCGGATGTAATTTTTCGTTTCCGGAAACGGTGGCACACCGCCATATTCTGCCACGCGTTGTGGGCCCGCGTTATACGCAGCGAGCGCCAGCGGCAAATCACCGTGATACTGATCAAGCAGTTCCTTCAAGTAGCGCGTCCCGCCCGCGATATTCTGCGCGGGATCGAAAGCGTTGTTGACGGCGTAACGGCTTGCAGTTTGCGGCATGAGCTGCATCAAGCCCATGGCGCGCTTCGACGAAATGGCGCGAGGCGCGAAATTCGACTCCGCGAAAATCACGCTCGAAATCAGATTTTCGTCCACGCCGTTCCGCGTCGCTGCGGCCCGAATCTGGTTCGCGAAAGGCACATCGAGCGCAGGCTTGCTCGCTGACGGCGCAAAGACATCTTCGGGATCAAATCGCACGATCTCGCTCGACGGCATAACTATGCTCCCGCCCGCAACGTAAAGGATCACGTCCGAACCTTGCCGCAGATAGCCTGCGATGTGCAGCCGTTGTCCCGAACGCAGCACAGCGTAATCCGCGTGCGCCAGCGGCGCTAGAGTCAGCGCCGCAATGAACATCAACACGCAAATGGCCTGTTGAAAAACGTTCCGCGCAATGACGCTACGCCCAGCGGTCGTGACCGCCCGTCGCAAAATTGCTTTCTTCTTAACCTTCATAGGAATCCTATCGTTTGAATCGCTTTCCCGCCCCGCTGTTGCCTTATCGTCCACTGACTTTCGATTGTCGACTATTGGCTCTCCACTACCTGCCCCAGAGCATGGGCCCGTATCGCCGCCGCCACTCCAGCCTCGTCATTCGACAACGTCACCGCCCAGCCGAGCGCCTTTAACTCCGCGGCGCTGTTGGCCATCAATACGGGCAGGCCGGCGAACTCGAGCATATCCCGATCGTTCCAGTTATCGCCAATCGCCATGATTTCCTCGCGCCGGATGCTGCGTCGCCGCGCCCACTCCGCCAGCGCCGCGCCCTTCGAGCATCCGCGCTCGATCACATCGAGAATGCTCAAGTCGCGCTGCTCATATTCCGTCAGCGCCGTCGAAAAATCGTTCACGCGCGGCATGGACTTGAGAGCCGAATGCGCCGCGCGCATCCGCGCCACCGAGCCCACGAACATTACCTGAATCGGATCTTCGTCGAGGCTGTTTTCCAGCGGCGTGCATTCGGCAATGAATTCGCGGTTGCGCTGGTAATATCCGCCGCTCACCGGATCCTTCCAGTCGATGCGCTCAAAAATGAGTTGCCGCTCGCGCACGCGGTCGAAAACCACCGCGGCTCCGGAACGAAAATCAGCCGTCGCGGCCAGCACTTCGCGCGCGAGCGCCCGAGGCAGCAAGTGCCGCAAATGGGTCTCGCCTGTCTTCGATTTAATCAGCGCACCGTTGTTGACCGCCAGCGTCACCTCGCACGGAAGCTGCTCGGAGATCAGCTTCGCAAAATCGAACCGCCGCCCCGTGACAAGCATGATCTCGATGCCGCGTGCGTGCGCTTCCACGATTGCCTCACGATTCGCGGCGGGCAATTCGTGGCGGCTGTCGAGCAACGTGCCGTCAATATCCATGGCAATCAAGCGAATCGGCATCCGTCAATTGTACCGTGCCGCTCGCCGCCGCCGAGCATTTGTTGCTGCGAGGTGTGCTAAACTTTTCCGCTTATGACCAAACCACTGAAAACCACCATCACTCATCTGGAATGTTCCCGTTGCAAGAAAACGTATCCGCACACGCAACTGAAAAATCTTTGCGACTGCGGCGGCCCGCTTCTGGCGCGCTACGATCTGAAGGCCGCGAAGAAGACTTTGATACGCGAAGCCCTGCGCTCTCGGCCCGCAACTATGTGGCGCTATGAAGAAGTGCTGCCTTCGCGCGAGCCGGTCACGCTTGGCGAAGGCATGACGCCGGTGCTTCACGCGAAACGTCTCGGCGCATCCATGGGCTTGCGCAATCTGTATATCAAGGACGAAGGCCTCAACCCCACCGGCTCATTCAAGGCCCGCGGTCTCTCCGCCGCCGTCAGCCGCGCCAAAGAACTGGGCGTCAAAGTTCTGGCGACTCCCACGGCAGGGAACGCAGGCGGAGCACTTGCCGCTTATGCCGCCCAGGCCGGAATTCCGTGCGTGATCGTAATGCCCGCAGACACGCCTCTTGCGAACGAAATGGAATGCCGCGCATT
>JBAUEX010000363.1:0-3342 GCA_049678845.1 Candidatus Acidiferrales bacterium | reverse complement strand
GCCCGCATTACTTCAGTCGCCGCAAGGAACGGCAGGGAAGGCAGGCGCAGAGCGTTAGCTCGGGAAGAGTGAGAAAGATTGGCTAAATTTCTCTTGACGATAGCATTCCCTAAAGTATATTGTCGTGAAGTATGTTCAATCGTGAATTGAAGAAGGGGAGCGTCGAATTTCTCGTCCTGTCCTTGCTGGAAGCCCGTCCACGGCACGGCTACGAGATCGGGAAACTGATCGAAGCGCGTTCGAAGGGCCTCATTCAATTCCGTATCGGCTCGCTCTATCCGATCCTATGCCGGTTAGAGGACAGATCTCTAATCTCCGGCCGCTGGGTCGAGAGGGCGGGGCAGCGAAGGCGCAGGTACTACCGGCTGACCGCCCCAGGACGAAAGTTTCTCGCGGCGCAACGCAGCACGTGGGATGAGTTTGTGTTGACCATCAATCACATCGCGAGGCCTGGCCATGCCTGATTGGGCGCAACACGTCCGCCAGAACCTGCGGCTTTCGCATCTGCGGCCCGAGCGCGAAGCGGAAATTGTCGAGGATCTTGCCGGTCAATTGGACGAGGCGTACCGCGAGGCTTTGGAGTGCGGCTTGACGCAAGAGCAGGCCGAAGCCGCCGCCATGCGGCAGGTTGCCAATTGGGCTTCGCTTGCAAACGAATTGGTGCATTCGCAGCGGGGAAAGGAATCCGCCATGACGATTCTGCAGCATCGAGCCGAGGATCGGGACGCCGCCACTCGCGGCCGCTTCTCTCTGCTCACCGATCTTCGCCAGGATATATGCTTCGCTTTGCGCATGCTTCGTAAATCGCCCGGCTTCACCGCCGTCGCCGTGCTGACGTTGGCCCTCGGCATCGGCGCCAACACCGCCATTTTCAGCCTGGTCGATTGTCTTGTGGTCCGGCCTTTGCCCGTAGATCATCCGGCGCAAGTCGCTTTCCTGATCTCTTCGTGGAACGGCAGAGGTCTCCGCACAGCGTTTTCATACCCGGACTTCCAGGAGATTCGCAAGCAGACCGCCAATATTTTTTCGGACCTATCCGCATTCCGGATGTTTCAAATGGACGGCTTGACCGTGGACGGCAAGAGCGAGTCGATGTGGTCGAGCTACGTCACGGGCAATTTCTTCGGCCAGATGGGCATTAAGCCGACGCTGGGACGCTTCATTCTCCCGTCGGAAGGCAATGCTGCCGGGGCCGATTCTGTTCTCGTCCTCAGCTATTCCTACTGGAAGTCGCGTTTCAACGCCGACCCAAATATTATCGGACAAAAAGCATCCATCAACGGGCGTCCCATAACGATCGTCGGCGTCGCGCCAGCGGGCTTCCATGGGCCTACTTCACTGATTGACATACAGGGCTACATGCCTCTTGGAATGGCAGTGACCCTGAAAGATGCTCCGCCGGACCTTTTTACCACTCGTGAAGACGCCAACCTTGCGCTGATTGCACGCCTCAGACCGGAGGTGAGTTTGCAGGAAGCGCAGTCGGCACTGAACGTTGTCGCGAAGCGATTGTCTGAGAAATTCCACGGCCGTATGACCCTCAGTGCCCTGCATCTTGGTCCTGCCGGCCTCGCGATCAATCCCACGAATCCGGGAGCGTTATCTCTGGTGAGCGCGATTTTTTTGATTCTCCCAGCCTCGGTGCTTGTTCTCGCCTGCATGAACCTCGCTAATCTTTTTCTCGTTCGCGCGGCGACACGCCAGCGTGAAATGGCCATGCGGGCGGCCTTGGGCGCCACGCGCAGCCGCCTGATTCGGCAGTTACTCACGGAGAGCCTTCTGCTGGCCGCGATCGGCTGCGCCGCTGGAATTATTCTAGGTGTCGCGGCAAGCAGCACGTTCAGCTCTATTCCTCTGCATACGTCGCTTCCCACCATCCTCGATTTTCGTTTCGACTGGCGCGTTTTCACATATGCGCTGGCCGCGGCAGTCCTAACCGGCGTGCTGGTTGGAATCGTCCCTGCGCTCCGTGCCGCGCGCACCGATGTGAACGAGATTCTTCACGAAGGCGGGCGCACTTCCACCGGCGGCCGGCAGCGCCTTCGTAGTGCGCTCGTCATGGCACAAGTAGCCGGCGCGCTCGTGCTGCTGATTGTTGCTGGCCTTTTTGTGCGCAGTCTGGAAAAAATGCAGCACACGGATCTCGGATTCGATCCGAACCACGTTCTCAATCTTTCAATCGATGCTCATGAATCCGGATATGGCGAAATGCAGGCGCGCGAATTCCAAAAGACCTTGCTCGACCGCGCGCGCGTTCTCCCTGGCATCGAGTCGGCCAGCCTCGCCGCGTCGGTCCCCATGGGCTATAACGATTCTGACGCAAGTCTCGAAATTGATGGTTATCAGCCGCCTAAGGAGCAGAAAAAACCGGTGGCCGGCTTCAACGCCGTGTCATCGGAATATTTTGAAACGATGCGTATTCCCCTGCTTCGTGGCCGCGACATTAGCGACTCGGACAATCGGAATTCACAACATGTGGCCATCATCAATCAAGCCATGGCCGACCGCTACTGGCAAGGCCAGGATCCCATCGGCCGGCACTTCACCGCGACCTATGATCCGAGCCATCCCATTGAAGTAATCGGCATCGTGAAGAATAGCTATGAGGACGACATCTTCGAGCAGAACGTGCCATTCTTCTTTCTGCCGTTGGCTCAGAACTACAATTCCTACACGACGCTGCAAGTCCGCACAGCCACTGCTCCAGAGGCGATGGCCCGTGAGGTCACCGGTTTGATTCACTCGCTCGAGCCTACGATGCCCGTTTTCGATGTCCAGCCCATGACGACGGCGCTAGAAACGGTGAACGGTTTCCTTCTTTATCAATTCGCCGCTGCGATTGCCGCCTCACTTGGGATTCTCGGCTTGATTCTCGCCGTCGTCGGTGTCTACGGCGTCATTTCTTACGCGGCCGCGCAGCGCACGCATGAGATCGGCATTCGTCTGGCGCTGGGCGCGCGGCCCATGCAAATTCTGAAAATGATTTTCCGTCAGGGATTCGTCATAGTGGGGGCAGGAGTGCTCGTCGGGATTTTCAGCGCAGTCGCGATGGCAAGACTCGTTGGCAATTTGCTGTTCGGCGTGTCGCCCGGCGATCTACTGACCTATGTGAGCGCCACGGTGCTGCTAGCCGTGATTGCGCTGCTCGCGTGTTACATTCCTGCGCGCCGGGCGATGAGAGTCGATCCCATGGTCGCGCTGCGCTACGAATAGGGCATGGCTGCGACCTGTAAAGCTGTTGGATTGATTGTTTGAGAGGAGAAACCGATCGAACCGTGCATCCCATTGCACGTAGCCTACGAGGTTGGAGCGGCGAGGCAACAAACCGTTCGAAGCCCTCGG
>JBAUEX010000362.1:0-16915 GCA_049678845.1 Candidatus Acidiferrales bacterium | reverse complement strand
GTCGATAAAACCGGGCAGCACCCAACCTCGACGTCGCCAGAGACGAGAAGAATAGTGTGGCCAGTTATTTCAGAGACAGAACACTAGGATGGATGACCCCAGACTCGGTCTCGCCTAGGCCGAGTCACCGGAACGCGACTTTTCGGGGCTGCCGATCCCAAGCGGTGACCCCCTTTTCTTGCCTCGCGCTCCTGACGGCACGAGCGGACTTTCCAGTCCTGTGCTAGTTCATCGAAACTCTGCCAACGACTGGTATCTTCGCCTTGCGCAGCACGTGCTCGACTTCGGTTTCCTTCAGCCGTGAAGCATCGTAGTCGAAGTGCAGCCAGTTCTTCTTTTCGTCGATGCGAAATTTCTGCAACCCGTAGGTGTTGGCGAATGAGGCAAGCGCGCGCAACTGCTCGGGCTTGAGCGGCGCTTGCAGTTCGTAAGTCATGGTCATGAATGTCATGCGTGGATTATAGCAAAGAAGTCTTCGATGGAGAGGTTAGAGAGGCGCGCGGCGAAGGCGCAGCGCGTTTGTGATTACCGACACGGAGCTAAACGTCATCGCGGCGCTCGCAATGACTGGACTCAGCAACAAGCCAAAGAACGGATACAGCACGCCGGCAGCGATGGGCACGCCGAGTATGTTGTAGGCAAACGCGAAAAAGAGGTTCTGGCGAATATTGCGCATAGTGGCGCGGCTGAGCCGGCGTGCGCGAACGATTGCTCGCAGGTCGCCTTGCACCAGCGTGATTCCTGCGGATTCGATGGCGACGTCCGTGCCCGTGCCCATGGCAATGCCAACATTTGCCGCCGCGAGCGCAGGCGCGTCATTGATGCCATCGCCCGCCATCGCAACGCGCCGGCCCTGCGCCTTCAGTCGCCGCACCACTTCCGCTTTGTGCTGGGGAAGCACTTCGGCATCGACTTCGTCGATTCCAAGCTTGCGAGCAACGCTTTCCGCGGTGACCCGGCTGTCGCCGGTCAACATCACCAGCCGCAATCCCTCCGCGCGAAGCTGCGAAATCGCCTCTACCGTCGATCCCTTGAGCGGGTCGCCAACAGCGATCAGTCCAGCCTCCGCTCCCTCGACAGCTACATGAACCACCGTGTCGCCGTCGCCGCGTAGCGCCTCGGCGCGATCCCGGAGCGCGATTTTTGAGATTCCCATTTCGTTAAGCAGTGTCTGATTTCCGACTGCGACGAAGCGGTCCTCCACGCGGCCCGTAATGCCTTTCCCGGTCAGCGAGCGAAACTCCGTCGTCGCCGCCGGCTTAACAGACTGGCGCACAGCTTCCGCCAGTATCGCTGCCGCGAGAGGATGTTCACTGCCTTGCTCGATGCTCGCCGCGAATCGCAGGAGATCCTGCGCGGACCACCCCGCCACAGTTTCGATTGCCGCGACTCGCGGCTTGCCTTCCGTCAACGTGCCAGTTTTGTCGAAGACAAGCGTGTCAATTTTCTCCAGCGTCTCAAGCGCTTCCGCGTTTTTGATCAGCACTCCCGCTGTTGCGCCGCGCCCTGTGCCAACCATGATGGCCATCGGCGTCGCCAATCCCAGCGCGCACGGACACGCAATAATCAGGACCGCGACGGCATTCACCAGGCCATGCGCCAGCCGCGGCGATGGCCCGAAAACGGCCCATACGACGAACGCAATCGCGGCGCAGAGAATCACCGCCGGCACAAAATAGGACGCAACCACATCCGCAAGCCGTTGAATCGGCGCGCGAGTGCGTTGCGCCGCGCTGACCATCTGCACGATGCGCGCCAGCAGCGTTTCGCTTCCCACGCGTTCCGCGCGCATCGAAAAAGTGCCCGTGCCGTTTACGGTGCCTCCAGTAACGCGCGCGCCAGACGTCTTTTCGACGGGGATCGGCTCCCCGGTCACGATCGACTCGTCCACCGAACTCGTCCCATCGAGCACAATGCCATCGACGGGAATTTTCTCTCCCGGCCGCACGCGTAGACGATCGCCGTGTTTCACGAATTCGAGGCCCACATCTGTTTCCTCGCCGCTGTCAGAAATTCGCCGTGCCGTTGTGGGCGCCAGTTGCAGGAGCGCGCGAATCGCGCCGCCGGTTCGCTGCCGCGCGCGCAATTCCAGCACTTGCCCGAGCAGCACTAAAGTCGTGATCGCAGCGGCGGCTTCAAAATAAACGGGAACACGCCCTCCGTCTCCGCGAAATCCAGCCGGGAAAATCCCTGGGAAAAAGACAGCAATCAGACTGTAAAAATATGCCGTGCCCGTGCCCATCGCGATCAGCGTAAACATGTTCAAGCTGCGATTGCGAATCGACGCCCAGCCGAGCCGGAAGAACGGCCAACCTCCCCACAGCACCACGGGCGTTGCGAGAATCAGTTCGATCCAGGCCAGCGCGGCGGAAGAAATTACTCCGCGGGAAAACATGTGCCCTGCCATCGCAATGAACATCAGCGGCGCGGTCAGAATCACGCTGACCCAAAAGCGCCGCGTCATTGCGGCGAGTTCGGGATTCGTTTCTTCTTTCGCCACGACTGTGAGCGGCTCGAGGGCCATGCCGCAAATCGGGCAAGCTCCGGGTTCGGCGCGCGCAATTTCCGGATGCATCGGGCAGGTGTATTCAATTTTCGTTGCGGGCGCTCGCGCGATCGCGGGCTCGAGCGCCATTCCACACTTCGGGCACGGGCCAGGTTTCGTGGCTTGAACATCCGCGTCCATGGGACACACGTAGCTTTGCGCGGGTGCTTGGTGAAGCGCATGCGCTTTCTGTGGCGCCGATGGAGCAGCGACGGGAGCTCGTGACTGAATCGTGTGAAGTTCTATGGGGGGCGCGGCCTGCGGTTTTGCGCCGAGGTATTTGTCCGGAGCGGCCGCGAATTTCTCCGCGCAGCCATTGCAGCAGAAATAATATTTCACGTCGTGATATTCGCGGCTCGCCTTGGCCCGAGCGGGATCAACCTTCATTCCGCACACGGGATCGGTGAAGAGCTGCTCTGCGCCGGCGGCTGCCGGACTCGATGGCTCTTGGCTCATTGGCGTTTCGGCTTCAGGCGGAAATGCAAATAGACATTCACGCCAAACGGGTGGTCGCCATAAAACGGAGTAATGGCGGATGGCAATGTGTAGACGCAGAAGTTCGCGCCGAAGCCTGTCTCAATCGGAGACCATAAATGCACATAACGCGTGTAACCCAACGTGTACGCGCCAATACGGAACGTGTCGCCCGCGCTGCTCGCGAGTTGCTGCTGGAGCGCAGGCTCGGCGGCAAAGAGCTCATCCTTGTCGACCATTTCCCAACGGCCCGTGAATAAATTCTTCTCGCGAAAGGGAACGACGGATTCCAGCAGGAACGCATTTGTCCCGCGGCCGGTGACCGTGCTGTGATTCCGCCCGAAGACGAAACTCGCAACCCAATCGCCGCCGTCCATCGGACGCGAATACGAAACCGAAGCCGTGGTGCGGACCACGTCGCCCGGTTCGAGCGCTTCCGGATGCGTCAATCGTCCCACGGAAACCTGCGCAGTCCAGTCGGACGTTGGAAAAATCGAAAGGCGCGCCGCCCACGAATCCATCGCGCCCGTGGCGATGTTCCAGCGATTCTCGTTTGGTTCTGCGCCATGAAAACCGCTCAGCTCGAGGCGCACAATTTTGTGCCTCACGCCAATCGTCGCCACTTCATAGGCGATGTGAGACGAGTCCTCCCAATGATGACCGATGGGCGCTTCAGGAAGTTCCGCAGCCGATGCGCGATGCGGAAACGCCACCGGCCCAAGCGCGGGGTCGCCGACGGGCGCGAAATAAGCCTCCAGGACGGTGTTATCGCCAACGGGGCGCGCGTAGTGAACGCCGAGCGCCATCACCAAATTGTGCGGATGCTGACCGTTTTCGATGGGCTTGCCGAAAGCGGTCTCGCCCGTCTGAAAAAGCAGCGGATACTCGCGGCCGCTGATGGTCGCTGGCTCGGCGCTCAGCATCACGTCGAAGAGAAAACTCCCTTGCCCTAAGTCGTGTTGAGCCGTGCCCATAAAAACATTCGCCGAATAGAATTTGTCCGCGCCGCGCGGACCCGATTGCTGCGTGTCGGTGATAAATCCATTCGCCATGAACCCCAAATTCCATGTGCCGGCCATCACCATGCGCATTGCCATCGTCGATGACATTGGATTCATGCTTGTGCCAGAGGCTTCATTCATCAACAGCTCCGCCGCCGGATTTGACGGCATAGCCATGCCTTTCATTCCTGCCGTCTGACTACTGTGCGCCGCGAGTCGCGCGTCCGGAGGATTCGCTTGATTCGTCGCAGCCGTTGCGGCAGCAGGATTCGTCATGCACGCGATGGCGCACTCAGCAGGCTTCATCCGTCGCGGGAAACAGCTCGCATTGGCGTAGGCTGAAAAATCGAAGAAAAAGAACGCGGTGACAATGGCGGATATTACAACGCAGTTTTTGGTACTCAGACGGTACCGATGCGGCCCTGGGGATCGTACCTTCATTTCTCAATTCTTACTGAGCAGAGTGTTGAAGTATGCCGTCATTTCCGGGCTGGTCCAGTCCTGCGCACCCACCAGCTTGCGTGCGATTTTGCCCTGACGGTCGATGATGTAGGTGTCCGGATACATCGAAGTCCCGTAGCTCAGCCCGATCTCCGACAGATTCCCTTTCTCCGCCGGGTCGCGATAAGTCGGAAAAATCACGCCATGGTCCTTCAAGAACTGTTCATACGCAGCCACGTCCGTATCCGCGCTGATGCCCAGCACCACGCCGCCCTTCGGTGCTATTTCGCGCTGCAGCGCTATCAGCGACGGCGTTTCTTCGACGCACGGCGGGCACCACGTGGCCCAGAAATTGAGCACCACCACTTTGCCGCGCAAGTCGGAAAGCTGCATCGGCTTCCCGTCCTCCACGAACGAAAACGGCTTCGCAGTCGAGCCAGCAAGGCTTGGCTCGCCCTGATTGTAGCTGGGGCTGGCAAACAGGATGAGCAATCCCGCGACAGCTCCCAGCGTAATGCCCGTAAAAATCTTTCTCTTCATTTTTGTGTTTCGGCGTTTGGTTCGGCCCGAATCCTTCACCCCTATGATATATTTTTCATGCATTTTCGGCCATTCGATTCGCAGCCGCTTCCGCGAATCTCGCCATGCCTCAAATTTCAGCCATCATTCCCGCGCGCAACGAGGAAGACAATATCGAAGCTTGCGTCGCAAGTCTCGCCAGGCAGCCGGAAATCGGCGAAATTATCGTCGTCAACGACCAATCCACAGATCGCACCGGTGAAATTCTTGCGCGCCTGTCGCGAACTGTTCCCAAGTTGAAAATCCTGGAATCGACCTCGTTGCCTCCGGGTTGGATCGGCAAGAACCACGCAGCATGGCTCGGCGCGCAAGCGGCGAATTGCGAATGGCTGCTCTTTACCGATGCGGATACGGTTCATTCTCCAAACGCAACGAAACGCGCCTTGCAAGATGCACGCGACTTTAGTGCCGCACTCGTTTCCTATTCGCCCGAGCAAATTACGGGATCCTTTGCCGAGCGTGCGTTGATACCGTTTATCTATTGCCGCCTCGCCCGCAAATTCGACTTCGCGCGCGTGAACGACGCGTCGCTGCCCGACGCTGCCGCGAATGGGCAGTTCCTCATGATCCACCGGGACGCATACGAAAAAATCGGCGGCCATCGCGCGGTGGCCAGCGCCGCGCTTGAAGACGTTGCACTGGCGCACCGAGTGAAACAGGCGGGCTTTCGTTTGCACTTTGCGTCAGGGCAGGGAATTGCCCAAACGCGTATGTACCGGAGTTTCGCCGCTCTGTGGCAAGGCTGGACGAAAAATCTTTATCTGCTTCTGAGTGGCACGCGAAAAGGCGTGCTGCAAGAGCTCTGGTTCGCCTTCCCGTGGCCCGCGGCATTTTTTATCGCTGCCGGAATTATCATGCGGGGACAGGCGGGCCATTGGCTCGGCGCGTTGGGAATCGTCTGGCTTGTTGCGAGCCACGCCGCATATGCGCGCGAACTTCGCAGGAATCGTTATTCCGCACGATTCATCATATATTATGTACCTGGAGTGTGCCTCTACGCCGCCGTTGTTGCCGCCTCCGGCTGGAAATACTGGCGCGGCAAAATCCTGTGGAAGGGCCGGGAGTATCCCGTAGGAACGCCATGATCCGCCTAACGCGAAAACTCGAATTCTCGGCCGCGCACTTTTACCACAATCCGGATTGGTCTGCCGATGAGAACCGTCGCGTCTTCGGCAAATGTAATAATCCGCACGGTCACGGGCACAATTACATTCTGGAAGTCACCGTCGCCGGCGAACCGGATCCGAAAACCGGCATGGTTCTCGACTTGAGGGAACTGAAGGAAATCCTGGACCGCGAAGTGACTCAGCGCATGGACCACCGTCATCTGAATTATGAAGTTCCCGAATTGGCCGGGAAAATTCCCACTTGCGAAGAAGTCGCTGCGGTGCTGTGGCGCATTCTCGAACCGAAGATTCATCAGGGCCGCCTGGACCGCATTCGCTTATACGAATCGCCCGATTTGTTCGTGGATTGTACGGCGGAGGGTATGAAGGACGTGCGATGAAGTTCTCGCTCTGGCGCCGTTATTCTTTTCCGGCTTCGCATCGCCTGTTCCGCGCGGAATGGAGCGCCGAACAGAATGAGCGCATCTTCGGCAAATGTGCGAATCCGTACAGTCACGGGCACAATTACGCGCTAGAAGTAGCCATTACGGGCCCAGTCGATCCGGCAACGGGCATGATCGCGAATCTCGTGGATCTCGATGGTTTCGTGCAGCAGAAAGTTCTCGATACGTTCGACCACGCATACATGAACGAGCAGATTCCTGAATTCCGCGAGTGCGTGCCAACTACGGAAAATGTCTGTCGCGTGATTTTTCAGCGCCTCGCCGGTTTTGCCCACGCTCGTATCGAACGCGTGCGAATCGAAGAGACGGGCAAGAACAGTTTTGAATACGCCGCGCCTTCAAACCCGTAGTGCGCATTTTGTGACATGAAGGAGTTTCGAAGTGAAGGAGTCCATTATGAGCGAAATAACAGACACTGAAACGATTCATCTCGCCAAGACGGAAAACGCTGAGACAATCGCCGACCTGGTTCGGCGCATGATTGTCCTGTTGGGAGAGGATCCCAATCGCGAAGGCTTGCGCCGCACGCCGGAACGCTTCGAGAAAGCCCTGCGCTACCTCACCAGCGGCTATCGCCAGGACCCTGAAAAACTTCTCAACGGCGCCATGTTCAGTGTGTGCTACGACGAAATGGTGGTCGTGAAAGACATCGAAGTTTACAGTCTCTGCGAGCATCACTTGCTTCCGTTTTTCGGCAAATGCCATGTCGCTTACATCCCGACGAAGAAAGTAATCGGCCTCAGCAAGGTGGCGCGCCTCGTGAATATGTTCGCACGCCGGTTGCAAATTCAGGAGCGCTTGACGAACCAGATCGCTGAGGCCATTCAAACGCGCATCAGTCCCGAGGGCGTCGGCGTGATCATTGAGGCGAAACATCTCTGCATGGTGATGCGCGGCGTCGAAAAGCAGCAGTCTTCCGCGGTCACCAGCGCGATGCTCGGTGCTTTTCGTGAAAACAAAGAGACACGTGACGAATTCCTGGCGCTGGTCAACTCGCGTAAAGCTTAATTCTCCCGGCCGAATTGCCGCGAACGAAGCACGGCAACGGCACGTCTCCAGCGGGTTTTCGCGAAAAATACTTCTGTTGTCCACACCTGCCTCTGTGCTACGATTTTGACATACGGAAGAGACAAACGTAGAGCAGGGTGTGACGATTCAGGAGGACATCGAGTTGAGCGAGGCCAAAATTGGCGTCATTGAGCAGTTCCGGCAGCATGCCAAGGATACAGGTTCCCCGGAAGTGCAAATCGCGTTGTTGAGCGAGCGCATCAGTTACTTGACCACTCACCTCAAGTCCCACGCTAAGGATCACGCCTCGCGGCGCGGCCTCATCATGATGGTGAACCGCCGCCGCCGGCTATTGGAATACCTGAACCGTCGTGACCCAGATCGGTATCGCGAGATTGTCGAGAGACTTAGTTTGCGCAAGTAATACGGCTGCTGTGGTTGGCCGGTTGAACGTCCGCCCGGAAATGTTTTCTCCGCATCGAATCATCTTGTGGGGCCGCGCGGGAGATTGTGTGCGCAGACCTCATCCCGCAAACCCGTAGATCTGCTTGTGCATGGCTCATCGCCCGATTCTCTTCTGAACATAACGGAGATTGTTTCTCCGCAACGCAAACGCTTCCGGCGAGGCCGGAAAGCAAAGGATAATTTGAATGACACATCAATCAAGCGTGGAAATCGGTGGCCGCCGGCTAAGCTTTGAAACGGGCAAGATGGCCCGCCAGGCTAACGGTGCAGTGGTGCTTCGCTATGGCGACACAGTCATTTTGGCAACCGCATGCATGGACAGCAAGCCCACCGAAAAGGATTTTCTTCCCTTAACCGTGGATTATCGTGAGTACACTTACTCAGCGGGAAAGATTCCGGGTGGTTTTTTCAAGCGCGAAGGGCGCCCTTCGGAGCGCGAAATTCTGACTTCGCGGTTGATCGACCGTCCTCTTCGGCCGCTGTTTCCCGAAGGATGGTCCACGGAAACGCAAATTTTCAGCATGGTGCTTTCCGCCGACAGTGAAAATGATCCCGACGTTCTCGGCGTCACGGCTGCCGCTGCGGCGCTCTATTGCTCGAACATCCCATTTTTGCGGCCCATCGCCGCGGTGCGCGTGGGATTGATCGACGGGCGTTTGACCGTCAACCCCACCGTCGCCGAACAAAAGACCAGCCTGCTGAATATCATCATTGCCGGGTCGGAAGACGCCATCGTCATGGTGGAAGCGGGCGCACTCGAAGTTTCCGAAGACACCGTTGCGGACGCCCTGGCCTTCGGCCACGAGCAAATCAAGAAAATCATCGTCGCGATTCGCGAGCTACACGATTCCGTCAAACCGAAAAAGGCGGCAGTCACGCCTCCAGCGTTCGATGAAGCCCTCGCCAAGCAGATCGAATCGAAGTACGGCGAGCGCCTGCACGAAGCACTCGACACCGCGAAGTATCCGAAACTCGAAAGCCGCGAACGCGTCTCTGCCATCGAGAAGGAAATCATCGCCGCGATTCCCGAAGAAGAAAAAGACAAGCGCAAGCTCGCTGCTCGCGCCATCGAGCGTCTTCATGAGCGCATATTCCGCGAGGATATTATCAGCAAGCGCCGTCGTCCAGATGCCCGCGCGTTCGACAAAATTCGTCAGATCACCTGCGAAGTCAGTCTGCTGCCTCGCGTTCACGGTTCGGCGCTCTTCACGCGCGGGGAAACGCAATCGCTCGCCACGGTCACGCTCGGCACCAAGGACGACATGCAGCGTCTCGACTTGCTCTTCGAGGACGACACATTCAAGCGCTTCATGCTGCATTACAACTTCCCGCCGTTCTCCGTCGGCGAAGTGAAAATGCTGCGCGGCCCGGGACGTCGCGAGGTGGGCCACGGCGCGTTAGCCGAGCGCTCGCTCGCGAATCTGATTCCGCCCGAGTCCGAATTCCCGTACGCGATCCGCGTCGTCTCGGACATTCTCGAATCGAACGGCTCCTCGTCGATGGCTTCCGTTTGCGGCGGCTGTCTGGCGTTGATGGACGCCGGTGTGCCCATCAAGGCTCCTTGCGCGGGTATTGCCATGGGCCTGGTGGTCGAAGGCGATCAATACGCCATCCTCACGGACATCGCGGGCGCGGAGGATCATTACGGCGATATGGATTTCAAAGTCGCCGGCTCGCGCGAAGGCATCACCGCGTTGCAGATGGATATCAAGGTAGCAGGCGTCAGCATCGCCATGATGCGCGAAGCTCTTGCGCAGGCTCGCAAGGCACGGCTTGAGATTCTTGACACGATGGAAGCCGCGCTTCCCGCGTCGCGCACCGAAATTTCCACTTACGCGCCGCATCTCTCCATGCTCACGATTCCCACGGACAAGATTCGCGATCTCATCGGTCCCGGCGGGAAGAACATCCGCGCCATCACGGAAGCCACGGGCTGCAAGATCGACGTGAACGACGACGGCATGGTTCACATCTTCGGCGTCAACGGGAAAGCCGCAGAGGAGGCGCTTCGCCGCGTCCGCGAAATCACCGCCACCGCTGAGATCGGCAAGACGTATCTTGGCAAAGTGGTTCGCATCGCGGAATTCGGCGCGTTCGTCGAGATTTTTCCCGGCACGGACGGCTTGCTGCACATCAGCGAAATCGCGGACCAACGCATTCGCGCGGTTCGCGACGCGCTCAAGGAAGGCGATCAGGTGATGGTGAAAGTCCTCGCCATCGAGGGAAACAAGATTCGCCTTAGCCGCAAGGCCCTGATCCGCGAAGCTCGCGACAAGCAGAAGCCGGCCGAAGCCTCGGGGGCCGAGCAAGCCTCAGCAGCGGACGCCGGCAAATGAACCGCTCCGATCTTTTCACCGCAGCACAAGAATAAAAGAGGGAGGCGATGTTCTCGCCTCCCTTTTTTCTTCCCGCGGGAACAGTTTGGCTAGACGCGTTCGATCTGCGCTCCCAGGTCGCGCAGCTTATTCTCGATGCGCTCGTAGCCGCGGTCGATGTGGTAGACGCGATCTACGTACGTCGTGTTACTGGCCACCAACCCCGCCAGCACCAGCGACGCGCTCGCGCGCAAATCCGACGCGATGATTGTCGTGCCGCTCAGCGGGGTGGGTCCGTGCACGATTGCTCTTCGCCCGTCGACTTCGATGTTGGCGCCCATGCGTACCATTTCGCTCGCGTGCATGAAGCGATTCTCGAAAATTGTTTCGGTAATCACCGAAGTTCCTTTCGCCTGCGTAGCCAAAGTCATGTATTGCGCTTGCATGTCCGTTGCGAAGCCCGGGTACTCCTCCGTTGTGATGTCGGCCGCGCTGAGTTTTCCGGGCACGCGAACGCGAAGTTGGCCTGCGCCCTCCGCGCGAATTTCAACGCCGCAGGCAGCAAGCTTCTCATTCACGGCAGTCAGATGTTTCGGTTCGCAGTTAGTAAGCAGAATTTCTCCGCCCGTTATGGCTCCGGCCACCAGGAACGTGCCCGCCTCAATACGATCCGGAATCACCCGATGACTCGTTCCGTGCAACTTCTCCACGCCGCGAACGCGAATCGTGTCGCTGCCGGCGCCCTCGATCTTGGCGCCCATCTTAATCAGCAACTCCGCCAGGTCCGTCACTTCCGGTTCGCGCGCCGCATTCGTCAACACCGTTTCGCCCTCGGCCAATACGGCCGCCATCAGAATGTTCTCTGTTCCGGTTACCGTGATTTTTTCAAAATGAATTTCCGCGCCGCGCAGCCGTTCCGCGCGCGCTTCCACGTAGCCATGTTCAATCGCAATCTTCGCGCCCATTTTTTCGAGCGCCTGGATGTGCAAGTCAATCGGCCGCGCGCCGATCGCGCATCCGCCCGGCAGCGAAACGCGCGCGTACCCAAATCGCGCCACGAGCGGCCCCAACGTCAGCACCGACGCCCGCATCGTTTTCACCAGCTCGTAGGGCGCCTCCGTGTGCGAAATCTGCTCGGTCTGGATCGTCATCGCCGACGGAGGCAGGTCTTGCGCCACCACGTGCGCTTTCATGTGCGCCAGCAGCTTCGCCATGGTGATGATGTCACGCACGCGCGGAATATTGGCGAGTTGTACTTTCTCCGACGTCAACAGCGCCGCCGCCATGATCGGCAACGCCGCATTTTTCGCGCCGCTGATCTGCACCGTTCCTTCGAGCCGCCGGCCGCCCTGAATCTTGAATTTGTCCATTCTGGTTTTACTTCCTCTTGTTGCCGCGTGCAGCTTTACTCGCACCTGCAACGGCTTTGCGTAAGTCGCCATGTGTGACCGCCAATCTCAGACGTGCCTGCCGGGCGTTCAGGCCAGCCTTTAACATTATCAGCGCCACTCGCAGATCGTCTCCCGCTTGACGCAAGGCGTGTTCCGCGGCTGACACCTTCGTTCCGGTGGCGTTAGTTAGATTCCTCAGCGCCCGTTCTCGTAACTTCTTATTCGTCTTCGCCACGTTGATCATCCAGTTGTCGTAGACGTGGCCAAGGCGAATCATCACGGTTGTTGAAAGCATGTTTAGGACCATCTTTTCCGCGGTCCCCGCTTTCATCCGTGTGGACCCGGCAAGCACCTCCGGGCCGGTCTCTGGCGCGATCGTTACGTGTGTGAGACGCGAAACCGCACTGCCTCGATTCATCGTCAACCCAATCGTGTACGCGCCGCGCTTTCGCGCGTATTTCAACGCGCCAAGCACATAGGGCGTCGACCCGCTCGCTGCGAGGCCTACCACCGCATCCCGCGCCGTGAGTCCTCGCGCGCGCAAGTCGTGTGCGCCTTGCTCCTTGTGATCTTCCGCACCTTCCACTGATTCCGTCAGCGCTCGCTTTCCGCCCGCGATGAGTCCTTGCACCAGCGTCCGCGGCACGCCAAACGTTGGCGGACATTCCGAAGCGTCAAGCACGCCGGGCCTTCCGCTGGTTCCCGCGCCAACGTAGAAAAGCCTGCCGCCTTTGTGCATTCGCGCCGCAATTCCATCGACGGCCCGCGCGATCTTCGGAATTTCGCGCGCCACGATGCGCGCAACTTGCGCGTCCTCGCGATTGATCACGTGCAGAATCTCTCGCGTCGATTTCTGATCAATGTTCCGTGAACGCGGATTTTGCCGCTCGGTCGTCGCGCTTCGCGTTGGCGCTTTCTTCATAAACGAAGATTATAGCCGGACGCGCGTATGCCATAGCTCCAACATGCGCTTGTGTGCGAGGTTTGTGCCGTGGCAGTTATCGTACGGCTGCGTGCTGCGGGGAAAGCCCCAGCCCCTCAATGATGGCGTCGTGCAGCGCCGGGCGCACTTGACGGATCTTATCGTTCGCGGCCGAAGGATAGACGCGATTCGTCAGCAGAATCACAAACAGCCCCTTTTCCGGGTCGATCCACATCGAAGTTCCCGTAAATCCATTGTGGCCGTAGGCTCGCTGCGACATGTAATGTCCGCTCGACGAATTCTCCGTCGGCACATCCCAGCCCAGCGCTCGCGCCGAATCGCCCACATTCACGCGCTCCGTGAATTGATCGATTAGCGCACGCGTAAAAATCCGTTCCTGCGTATACATCCCGCCGTTCAGCATCATCTGCGCAAACACAGAAATATCCTGTGCCGTCGAGAACAGCCCCGCGTGTCCCGCGATTCCACCCATCGCGAACGCAACCCCATCGTCCACTTCGCCCTGCAATTGCCTCTTGCGGAACGCCGTGTCGTTTTCCGTGGGAGCGATTTGCGCGCGCAAGGAGCGCGGGGGATTGAAATAGGAATGGTTCATGCCCAGGGGCGCAAAAATATTCTCGCGTGCAAATTGGTCAAGCGTCTGGCCCGTCAGTCTCTCGACAATTTCACCCAGCAGCATGAATCCCAGGTCGGAGTACTCGACTTTTGTCCCCGGCTGCGTGACCAACGGTTCCGCATGCGCGCGCTTGAGAATCGTATTCTGGCCCTTCGTGTCCTTATAGAATTCGCGATGCGCGGGCAGCCCCGACGTATGCAACAACAACTGGCGAACCGTCACTTTTTTCCGCCAGTCCGCTTGTTGACTTGCATTCGCGCCGCTCGCCCATTCGGGCAAATAGCGCGACAACGGTGCGTCCAAATCCACGCGTCCTTCCGCAACCAGCATCATGATTGCCGAAGTTGTCACAATCGGCTTCGTCAGTGAAGCCACGTCGTAAATCGTGGTATCGCGCACCTTCGGCGATTTCGCGTCGTAGGTCAATCGCCCAAACGCGTGCTCTACCAACTGCCCATGCGAACCCACTGCCAGCACGCCGCCGGGAAACGCATGGTCCCTTACAGCGCGATCGAGCAGGTCAAACGCGGGCTTCAGTCTGGCGCTCAGCGCATCCGGCGCTGTCTCTAGTTCCAGCGAATTCGCCGCAACTCGCATCCCATCGCCGAGTTTCGCAACGCCCGGCACGCTCACGGGAAGTTTCCCGCCAATCGCAATCTGGCCAAAGATGGCTCGCACCATCGCGCGCTGCACCACGTCCTGCGTTGCAAACGCCGCAATCCACGTTTTCGCATTCGGGAACCGGCTCACCAGATACGGGCTCCCCAGCGATGCAACAATCACTGGCTTTCCGGCCGCAATCGCCTGATGGAGCAGTGCCGCTTCATCCTCGGGCAAACCCACCGTGCCCTTGCGATCTGCCACGCGCACAAACACGGCTGCAATCGCCACGTCATAACTTTCCGGTGGCGGCAGTTTTACCGTGCCGGCCTTCACAAAGTTTGTGTCCACGCGCACCATCTGCACCGAATCCGCCCGCTCCCGCAATTCATTCTCAATCACCGCTCCCGGGTACGGATCCGGATCGCCAGAGATTGCCACCAGCAGCACGCGCAACGGTTTCGTTGCGTCGAGCGGCAGAATTTTTTGGTCGTCGCGAATCAGCGTGATGCCGCGGTCCGCAATGTCCTGCGACGCCGCCTTGAATTTCGGCGCACCGAACACCCTGTTTATGCTGTTCAAATCCACCAGCCGGCTTCTTTCAAGTCCGAGTTGCGCTTTGCCGCGCAGAATCCGCCGCACCGCATCGTCCACCGTCGCCATCGGTAACTCGTCCGACTTCACCGCTTGTTCCAACGCGTCGATTGCCGCATCGGGATCCGGTGGAATCAGCAGCACGTCAATCCCTGCGTTAATCGCGCGCACGGCGACGTTTGGCGGCGAATCAATCTCCGTCACGCCGCCCATATCCAGCGCATCTGTCACTTCGATTCCGTGGAACCCGAGTTTCTTCCGCAGCAGATCCGTCAGCACTCGATGCGAAAGCGTTGCGGGCACATCCGTATCCGGCTCCAGCGCGGGCACGACCAGATGTCCGGACATCACCGCGCCGACGCCCGCCGCAATCGCTGCGCGAAAGGGAACCAACTCCACGCGATTCAGCTCCGCCATGTCGCCCGGTACCACCGGCACCGAAACGTGCGAATCCACATTCACATCTCCGTGTCCCGGAAAATGTTTCGCCGTCGCCAGCGCCCCATTGTCCTGCACGCCGTGAATGAATTGCGTCACAAACTCGGCCACGCGCTGCGGATCTTCGCCAAACGACCGGGTGTTGATGATCGGATTATCCGGATTGTCGTTCACGTCCGAGACCGGAGCAAAAATCCAATTCAGTCCGGCGGCTCGCGCCTCAATCGCCGTGATTTTCCCCACGGTGTACGCGTCATGAGGATCGTCGGTAGCCGCCACGGCCATGGCGGAAGGAAACGCCGTGCCATCGGCCAGCCGCATCGAAGTGCCCGTTTCGAAATCCGCCGCGACCAGGAGTGGGACCTTCGCCGCGCGCTGCAATTGGTTCGCGAGCACGGCGCTGGGATACACCTGGCTCCGCTCCACGCCCGTCGGAGTCCGTTGCGCCTGCAAAATAATTCCGCCGATGTGCTTTTCCTTCACCTCGCGTAATAACTCCTCATAGTCCGGGCTTTCTGTCGACGTGAACCGCCCCCAGTAATAAATCATCACCATTTGCCCGAGCTTCTCCTCGAGCGTCATTTTCTTGAGCGTTTTTTCAACCCATTGGTTGTCGACAGGCGGGCGCCCAGGCTTCGAGGCTTTCCGTTTTTGCGCCTTCAAGGCAGGAGTCATGAGCAGAAGAATTATAATTACCGCGATTCCGCGTTCACGCATGTTCCCGCGGACAATACTCTGGAGTTGACGTCTTCATCGCGCGGCTGTATATAGCACACGGTTCCATGCGGCACAACCAAAGCGCGTTCCGCCTGTTTCGTACTCGCATCCCCGCGACTTTGCTGTTCATCGTGCTCGGCGCGGCGCCTTCGCCCGCGCAAGCTACGCATCCCGCCGACCCACAAAACTCTGCACGTCCCAATCTCTCTAGCCTCAACTCGATTGTCGAAGCCGCCGTCCAGGATGGCGAAATCCCCGGAGGTGTTCTTCTCGTCAGCCATCGCGGACGCATAATTTACCGCAAGGCATTCGGTGAACGCACGCTGATACCGCATCGCGAGCGCATGACCACGACCACGATCTTCGATCTCGCCTCGCTTACCAAGCTCTTCGCGACGACGCCGTCTATCATGCGTCTCCTTGAGGAAGGCAAAATTCGCCTCAATGATCCGCTTTCGCGCTATATGCCCGAGTTCACCTCAAACGGCAAAGACCAAATCACAATTCGCATGCTGCTCACCCACACTTCCGGACTCGCGCCCGACCCGCCGCTTTCCGCTGCGCTCGGCGGTGAAGACGCGCTCAGGCAGGAAATCGACAACGAAACGCCGATGTATCCGCCCGGCGATCGCTTCATTTACAGCGACACGAATTTCATTTTGCTTGGCGAACTCGTCAAACGGGTTACCGGCAAGCGGCTCGACGAATATGCCGCCGAAAACTTTTATCGTCCGCTCGGCATGAAGCACACGCGATTTCTCCCGCCCGCGTCGTGGATTCCCAATATCGCCCCGACTGAGGAAATCGATTTGCCTCCCGGCGCGAAGCCCGGGTCAGGCCTCGGCCACGTCCTCCGTGGAGTCGTGCAGGATCCGCGTTCGCGGGCCATCGGCGGAGTTGCAGGGCACGCGGGACTTTTTTCCACGGTCGACGACATGGCAATTTATTGTCAGATGCTTCTCGACGGCGGCCGCATTCCCGGCGCCGCGCGCCGCATCTTCTCCGCCGCCACGGTTCATAAGATGACCACGCCGCAAACTCCACCGTGGAGCCCCAACATTCGCGGTCTTGGCTGGGACATCGACACCGCATTCTCCTCGCCGCGCGGCGACCTGTTCCCGCTTGGCTCCTACGGACACACCGGCTACACCGGCACTTCCGTGTGGATCGACCCGGCCAGCCAGACTTTCATTATTTTTCTTACCAACAGCGTTCACC